>CANFBG010000133.1 GCA_947444785.1 Microbacteriaceae bacterium
GCCGGCCGCACCGCAGACGGCCACGAGCACGCTGCCGCACACATCGCGGGGGAGCCCATGCCGGGACTTGCGACCCCGGGGCAGATCGCGGAGCTTGCGGCGGCATCCGGAGTTGACGCGGAACGCATCTTCCTCACCCTGATGATCGCTCATCACCAGGGGGCGGTGGAGATGGCCGACGCGGCGCTGGACCGTGCCTCGAACGCATCCGTGCTCGCCTTCTCGGCCTCGGTCAAACGCAGCCAGGCCGCCGAGATCGACCTGATGACGGGCATGCTCGCCGAGAGAACGCCGTAGCCCCGACTTATCCGAACCCGAGTGGTTTGCGGCCAACTCGACCAGGCGCATATGCGCCGTCATCACTCAGGTTCTCGGCCAGCGCGAGACGTCGTGGAACAGGGACGAGAGCGGGAAAGTGCGCCTATTTCCTAGCGCCAAGCTCTAGCCGTACCTCCTCAGCGGAGACCTGACCGATGTCGGCACTGCGGTTTGGTGCGCACTGCAGTTTCTGAGAAGCGAGACCATCCCCGTGAGTCTTCGCCCGCTGCAAGCCCACTTCAGAGGCCTGCTTGGCGTCGACCAACTCCGTGTCCTTCGCGTTTCGGCAGGCCGGAGAAGCTGGTGAAACGAATGCGGTTCACTCACGGTCGGGCATTTTCTGCTGCTGGTGATCGCCAAAGAGGTGTGCACGTAACGTTGGGTGTTTGTTTGAGTCGCGGAAGGTCACCCAAGACGTCAGCTTGCGAGTACTGCGCCCGAGTGATGCCACGGCGCTCGCCGCCGCATAGGTGCGCAACCGCCTACATCTCTCGCCGCGGGAGCCAGTTCGCCCCGAGGAGTTTTTCACCGACGCATGGCGGGCGGCAGACGTCGCTAAACGTCTCGTTTCGAGTGAGGCCGGCGAGGGATACCCGTTGGGCCTCTTTGCCGGCGAAGCTCTCGATGGTCGATTCAATCTGGCAGGTATCGTGCGCGGTCCTTTTCAGAGCGCGGGGCTGGGCTACTGGGTGGCTAATGAGTATGCAGGTCGGGGGCTTGCATCTGCGACGGTCGAGATCCTCGTTCGAACGGCACGCGAGCAACTCGGGCTGCACCGCCTTGAGGCGAGCACTCTCTGTCACAACCTTGGTTCCCGGCGGGTGTGCCGGCTGTCATCCCACCAGCGGCGCTGTGATTACGGGTTTTGGGCCTGGTCGGCCTCGTCAATGGCTGTGATCAGCCGGGCTCTCTCCTTGTCCAGCCAGTTCTTGCCGGTGTAGGCCTGAACAAAGGTCTCGGTGAACTCGACCGGGTCGTCTCCGACAATCTCGCGCACGGGCGTCGCATCAATTGCGGCACGTTCCCACAGGTCAGCCAAGTCCCCGAACATCGTGATGAGGTCGCCACCGTCAGTGATGCCGCCGTAGTACGTGAAGTACCGGTGCATTGCCTTTGCCGCAGTCCCGTAAGGCTCAGGGAGGGCATCTATTCGGGCTTTGTCCTGCTTGTACTGCTTCTTCTGCTCGAGTGAGCCGGTCAGGGTCTCTATCCAGTTGGTGACCATGTCAGTTTTCTCCTCTGTTCAGTTCGATGTGGAGGCTGCCGATCCGTTCCGCGAGGAAGTTCCACGTTTGCCAGAATTCCTCGAGCTGCTCTCGGCCTCGCTCATTGAGCGAATACACCTTGCGGGGCGGACCTTTCTCGGAGGGGACCTTCTCTACGTCAACGAACCCGCGCTGCTCGATCCGAATCAGCAACGCGTAGACGGTTCCCTCGACGAGCTCGGAGAATCCTTGATTCTTCAGCCACGCTGTGACTTCGTATCCGTACGCTGGGCGAATCGCCAAGGCAGCCAAAACGATGCCTTCCAGATTGCCCTTGAGCATCTCGGTCATCTGCTTGCCCACCCGGACACCTCCGCCAACTACTTGGTATAACTATCTACCACTAGATAGTAACACCGACTAGCGACCGAGCAAAGGGTTCATCCGTCCCGCGCGCTCGTGCGGCACGAGACATCGCAAACGAACGCAGCCGTGCCTGTGCTGGATCGCGCAGCTTCGCGCTGCCAAGTCGGACGGCAAGAAGTCCTGCCGCCGGCCCGCGATGCGACTAGTTGCGGCCGAATAGATTCCCGAGTCCAGGAATCTCGAAATTGGCCCCGAACTCGGTCAACGTGTCCCCAAGGCCGGTCGCGTATTCACCAGCTCCACCGGTTACGCCCTCCAGGCCGCCTGCGAGGCCCTCGGTTACCCCGTCGAGTCCACCGGTGAGGTCTCCGGCCAGGGTCTCGAAATCAATTCCCAGTCCGGATGCCTGTTCCAGGAGCGGCGCGGCGACGCTGCTGAGCACGGCGCCGCCCGCCACGGCCGCGAGCAATCCGCCTGCAGCCCCGGCGACGGCTCCGAGTCCAACCCCGGCGACGGCTCTACCGGCACCGTTGCCGGAAGGCTTCGCGAACATCTTCCTCAAAAAGCCTGGATTGCGCGCCTCGCCCCGGGTGGCAGACCTTGCGAGGTCCTCTGGGCTGGCCGAGGCCGGGTACTCACTTGCCGGCAGCTCAGAGCGGAGCTGCGCGTTTACCTCGTTGCGCTGTGCTGGCGTCAGGCGCGCAAAAGCATCACGGTGTACTTGCTCCAGCTGCTGGGGTTCGGCGGTCTTCAACAGGTAGTCATACCGGGCCACGGCGGCACGATCTTCAGCGCTGACAATCGGAGTCGCGGCGGATGCGCGAGGCGCGACAGCGGGCCGCTGGTGCGTGACATCCGATGGGTTGCGGCTGTCGCCGGTAACCCTGTCGGACACGGTTCGCACCATCTCACGCCAATCCGGACTGCCAGACCCGTTCGCTGACGACTGCCCATTCTTGTCGAGGGCCTTGGATGCCATGTTCAGGAGACGCTGACGAATGCTCATTCGGGTCCTTCGGTTGGCTGGAGGTTCCAGTGTGCCCGAATCCCCCTGAGAAAATACCCCCGAACGCGTTACACCAGCCGCACCGGAATGATTCCGATCGTTTTGTGACTCGCAATACATGGGATACAAGGCATCTAGG
The DNA here is from genome assembly GCA_947444785.1 of Microbacteriaceae bacterium. Taxonomy (GTDB): domain Bacteria; phylum Actinomycetota; class Actinomycetes; order Actinomycetales; family Microbacteriaceae; genus Agreia. Next base: position 3,035 of record CANFBG010000133.1, read on the forward strand.
CTACGAAACAGTCAGCCATTGGCAGCACATCAGTCAGTCACTATCGATTCACACGATGGTCTGCCAAGCTGGCCTTAGCGCTCACGCGCTGCGGTGGTGGGGCTCGCCGTAACCAACCTCGACATTCGTCGACAACAGTCCCTATCTCTCGCAATTTGGCGCGCTTAGAGATAGGACCCGCACGTGAACCCCTCCCGAAACGCTCCCACGCCAGGCACTCCTCCCACAGGCAGTCACGCGTGAGCGCCACCCCGAGGACCCATGTCATCGTCGGTGTCACGCCGGGGCAGCCCGACGCCGTGGTCGTGGAGGCAGCAACGTTCGCGGCGCACTTCGATGCCCAGCTCGTGTGTGCATCTGTCGATCCCAGTCGCTATCTTGTCTCGGAGAGACCGGACGGCAGCATAGAGTCGATGCCGATAGATCCGGACCTGGCTGAGAGCAATGCAGAGGAATTCGACCCTAAGCTCAGCGCTCACCTGGCTTCGCTCCTCAACGAGTTGGGGGTGTCCTGGTCCACCCGGGCGTTAGCCGGAGAACCCGCCCGCGCACTTGGCCACCTCGCCGACACCCTGAATGCATCGATGATCGTCGTGGGAACCCGGGAGCCCAGCGTGCGCCACGGGCTACAGGCCTTCTTCGCGGGCTCAGTGGCGGTGCATTTGGCACACCGCCAGCATCGGCCGGTCGTGATCATTCCGCTGGCACCCGTCCCGTTCGATGACGTTTTGCCGTGGGAAAGGGCCTAATGGGGGGTATACGCTGGAGTTTGGCGATGGATCCCGCCGGAGCGCATGCTCGAACAGCACTGTTTGCTAATGGTTCCTACCTTCTCCGCATCCCGAGAACAGGTAGGTGAACCGTGCACAAAAACAGTCGACGTCCTCGCCGGAGCCTTCACGCACGGCGCCACCCAGCCCCGGTTCCCGTGCGCTCTCTCACGCTGAGCCGCGTTCGATTCAGCCATTCGCCGCTTTTCGTGCACCCACTGCCGACGCACTGCCTCGGCTTGAGAAGTCACCCCATAACCACCGCCACCTCGAGGGCGTCCGCTCTCCTGCTGGCGAACCAAGGAGGAACGCTATGAACGACTACAACACAACCAGCAGCACAACTCTCACGTTGGCTCCGGTGACGGTCACCGCCGTCACCGCCCAGCAGATCCTCGACTCCCGAGGTAACCCGACCGTGCACGTCACCCTCACCCTGGCCGATGGCGCAGTTGTGGAGGCATCCGCACCGTCCGGCGCATCTACGGGCGCCTTCGAAGCGATCGAGCTTCGCGATGCCGGGCCGTCCTATGGCGGATTGAGCGTGCACAACGCCGTTGACGGCATCACCCGTGAGATCGCTCCACTGCTGACCTCGAGGGAGTGGACCAGCATCCGCGAGATCGACGACGCCATGCGCGCCCTCGACGGCACCGACAACTACTCCCGCCTCGGCGCCAACGCGACCGTAGCAATTTCCATCGCCGCCAGCCGTGCCTTCGCCCACGAGGCCGGCCTACCCCTGCACACCTGGATCGCCCAGGTCACCGGAAACACCGAACTCCTCCCGGTGCCGCACTTCAACGTGCTCAACGGTGGTGCGCACGCCGCCAACGACCTCGACTTCCAGGAATTCATGATCGCACCCGTCGGAGCGAAGTCCGAGGAACTCGCCATCCAGGCCGGCGCCGAGATCTACCACGCCCTCGCCAAGCGCGTCCGTGCCCGTTACAACGCCACAGGCCTGGGCGATGAGGGCGGTTTTGCCCCGCCCATCAGCAGCCCCAACGAAGCCCTCGACCTGATCGTCGCCGCGATCACCGACGCCGGCTACACGCCCGGACTCGACCAGATCGCCATTGCCATGGACCCCGCCGCCAACGGATTCTACGAGGGCGACGGCATCTACAAGGTCGCCGGCGTCACCAAGTCCCGCGAAGAGCTCGCCGATTACTACGCCGAGCTGTGCGCCGCATACCCGATCTGGAGCATCGAAGACGGCTTCGCCGAAGACGACCACGCCGGCTGGAAAATCCTCTTCGACCGCATTGGCAGCACCACTCAGCTCGTCGGCGACGACCTCTACGTCACCGACGAAGCACGCATCCGCGACGGCGCAGCCAACGGCTACTCCAACGCAGCCCTGGTCAAGCCCAACCAGATCGGCACCGTCAGCCAGACTTTCGATGCCATCGCTGCCGCCCGCGAGAACGGCATGCAGAGCATGGTCTCGCACCGCTCCGGTGAGACCAGCGACACCTTCATCGCCGACCTCGTCGTGGGCACCGGCGTCGGACAGATCAAGTCCGGTGCTCCCGCCCGCGGAGAACGCGTCGCCAAGTACAACCGCATGATGGAAATCGAAGTCCAGACCCCCGGCCTGCGCTACGGCCTGGTCTAGCTCTCACCACTGAATACCGGCTCCCCGCCAGACCTGGAGAACCCGCGCGTGAACACTCTCGACCCTTCCTCACCCACTGCCCGCTCCGCCGCACTTGGCGGAGACGAAGACCTGCTCCCCGTGGACAGCGATATCGAAGTAGGCGAGACCGAGAGTGGTCACGCGCGGCCCGTGCACCTGCGCTGGCAATACCTGGCATTGGTCGCCCTCGGCGGCACCATCGGCACCGCGCTGCGAGAGCTGCTCAGCATCAGCGTCCCCCCAATAGCAGGGGTGCCCATCGTCACAGTGGGAATCAACGTCCTCGGTGCGTTCCTGCTGGGGGCACTGCTGGAGTCGCTGGTGCGCCGCGGCCCTGACGAAGGCCGGCGACGCCACCTCCGGCTGATACTGGGGACCGGAGCGCTGGGCGGCTTCACCACCTACAGCGCCCTCGCCACCGACACCAGTCTCCTCATCAGCCACGGTGACATCGGCCCTGCTCTTTTCTACGCTTTCGGCACACTATTCGTCGGGGCCATCGCGTCCTGGGCAGGGATCACGATCTCCGCGCTCATCCACCAGCGCCGCAACCACACCCTCACCTCGGAGTCCTCCCGATGACGCCCCTGATCTTCCTAGCCGTGTCCCTGGCCGGAGGTGCCGGCGCAGCGCTCCGCCTACTTATCGACGGTCTCATCCGCGCCCGAGTGCGAACCTCGGTACCGGTAGGCACGCTCATGATCAACGTGATCGGCTCGCTCCTACTCGGCCTGATCACCGGTCTCACCCTGAACCATCTCCTGCCGGAGCAATGGCACCTGATCCTCGGTGGGGGGCTGATGGGCGGCTTCACCACCTTCAGCACAGCCAGCTTTGAAAGCGTGCGCCTCACACAGGACCGCCGATACCTCGCCGCGCTGGCCAATGGAATCGGAATGCTCCTCATCGCCTGCGCTGCCGCTGGCTTAGGCCTCTGGATCGGCTTCCAACGATGAATGACCAGGGCTCACCGACCTCCGACGATGAGGCAGCAAACACCGAAACAGTCTTGGAGCTGGCTCGCGCGTCAACCAGCCGGTGGGCAACAGCCCTGGACCGGCTGGCCGCACAGTGACCTTTTACCTCACCCCCGACCAGGTCACCGCTATACACGACCTGCAATCCGCCCAGCCACTTCGCAGCCAATCTGCACTCGCCGGCGCCACCACACGACCCCAGTCGGGCTGGGCTGGCACACCCCTATATCCGACAGTTCTCGCTCGAGCAGCCGTGTTGCTGATCTCCCTCTGCCAGGCGCAAGCCTTCCTCGACGGCAACAAGCGCACGGCCTGGGTGACGTGCGACGTGTTCCTCACCCTCAACAGCTACCGCCTCGCTGTCATCCCGGATGACGACATCCTGTCCCTGATGGACGGAATCAGTCGTGGCACCCTCGACACCGAAGCAGTCACCACCTGGCTCACCGAACGCACCACCACCGCCACGACCCCTTAGGAGCGAGCAAATGACCAACCTCACCGTCACGATCGAAATCCCGCGCGGAAGCAACAACAAATACGAGGTCGATCACGCCACCGGCCGCATCCGGCTCGACCGTGCCCTATTCACGCCGATGGCCTACCCCTGCGACTACGGATTCATCGAGGACAGCCTCGGCGAGGACGGCGACCCCCTGGACGCCCTTGTCCTCCTGACAAACCCCGTATTCCCGGGCGTAATCGTTGATGCACGGCCCGTCGGAGTGTTCAAAATGGTCGACGAGGCC
>CANFBG010000134.1 GCA_947444785.1 Microbacteriaceae bacterium
GGTCAGCTTCGATGAGCCCGAGTACACCGGCGACACGACCGGCATGGGCTCCATCCGCCTGCTCGAGGCCATCCGCATGATCGGCCTGCAGTGCCGGTTCTACCAGGCCTCCAGCTCCGAGATGTTCGGCGCCACCCCGCCGCCGCAGGACGAGAACACGCCGTTCTACCCGCGCTCGCCGTACGGCGTCGCCAAGGTCTACTCCTACTGGATCACGCGCAACTACCGCGAGGCCTACGGCATGTTCGCCGTCAATGGGATCCTGTTCAACCACGAGTCCCCGCGCCGCGGCGACACGTTCGTGACCCGCAAGATCACCCGCGCCGTCGCCCGCATCGCGGCCGGCACGCAGACCGAGCTCTACATGGGAAACCTGGACTCGGTTCGCGACTGGGGCTACGCGCCCGAGTACGTCGAGGCCATGTGGCGCATGCTTCAGCACGATGAGCCCACCGACTATGTCGTGGCCACCGGCACCAACTACACGGTGAAGGACTTCCTTCAGCTGTCGTTCGAGCACGTGGGACTCGACTGGGAGAAGTACGTGAAGTTCGACGAGCGCTACCTCCGCCCGACCGAGGTCGATGCGCTGGTGGGCGATGCCTCCAAGGCGGCCGAGCTCCTCGGCTGGGTTCCCAAGGTTCTCACGCCGGAGCTTGCCCGCATCATGGTCGACGCCGATGTCGCCTCACTGGCCGCCACGGGTGAGCCCTGGATCGACACCGTCAAGTTCGCGTGACCGAATCCGGGGGCGACAGCGAAGGGCACACGCGGCAGTTGAGCGTGGCCCTCTCGATGTTGACCCTCGTTCCGGGTGGCATGGGCGGAAGCGAGACCTACGCGAGGGCGCTGACCGAGCAGCTGGTCGGGCTGAAGAGCGTCTCCGTCACGGCGTTCGTTCCGACGTCCGCTGTCGGTTTTCGGCGAGCGATGCCCGAGGTCGAGATCACCGGACTTCACTCCGGGCCGACGAACTTCGATCGCCTGCGCACCGTTGTCGGCGCGAATCTCCTCGCCCCGCGCATCCGTCGGGTGATGGCGGGCAGCGACGTCGTGCATTTCCCGTTCACGGTTCCCGCGCCCTTGCCCGCCCGGCATCAAGCCTCGGTGCAGTCGCTGCTCGACGTGCAGCACCTCGAGTTGCCGCGAATGTTCTCCAGGACCGAGCTGGCCTACCGCCGGCTGTTCTACGAGGGCTACGCCAGAAAAGCGGATGCTGTCATCACGATCAGCCACTTCGCCAAGCAGCGCATGGTCGAGCTTCTCGGCATCGCGGAGGACCGCATCTACGTCGCACAGCTGGGCGTGGACACCTCGCGCTTCACGCCCAATCTGGGTCCGCGCGAGAACTTCATCCTGTATCCCGCCCGCGGGTGGCCGCACAAGAATCATGCCGCGCTGATCAAGGCCGTGGAGATCGCACGACTCGCAAACCCCGAGCTGCGCCTCGTGCTGACCGGCGGAGGCCTCGACGTTCTCGGCGAGCTTCCCGACTGGGTCGACCGGCGCGGCCTGGTCTCCGAGGCCGAGCTGCTGGAGCTGTATCGCACGGCCGGCGCCATGATCTTCCCGAGCCTCTACGAGGGTTTCGGCCTGCCGCCGCTGGAGGCCATGGCCTCCGGATGTCCGGTTGCCGTCTCTCGGGCCGGTTCGCTCCCCGAGGTGGTCGGCGATGCGGCCGTGACATTCGATGCCTCGGACCCCGCCGCCATCGCCGCCGCCATCGAGGAGACTTTTCTGCGCTCGGTCGAGCTTGCTGCCGCGGGCATTCTCCAGGTGAGGAATTTCACCTGGGAGAACTGCCGAGACGTCCATGTCCACGCCTACCGGCAGGCCTACGAGAGACATCACTGATGGCGGAACGAGAGCGCTTCCTGGTCACCGGTGCCAACGGCCAGGACGGCACGTACCTCGTGCGGCGGCTTCTGGCCGAGGGCCACGAGGTTCACGGCATGTGCCATTCCGCCGAGGGGGCCGTGCGGCTGGAGCGGGCCTTTCCCCAGGCTTCGGCGCATGTGGCCGACCTGGCGGACGCGGCGGGTATCACCGCGCTCGTCGACGCCGTCGAGCCGACGCACCTGATCAATCTTGCCGGCAACACATCGGTCGCCCGATCCTGGCAGTACCCGGCCGAGACGGCGGAGATCCTCGGCGTGGGTCCCGTGCGCATCCTCGAGGCCGCGTGGCAGCTGGGGGAGCGCACCGGCAGAAAGGTCGCTTTCGTCCAGGCCTCCAGCGCGGAGATCTTCGGTGACGCCACTGATGTGCCGCAGACGGAGGCGACGTTTCGCCGACCGGTCACCCCGTACGGCGCTGCCAAGTCGTTCGCCCACGAGATGGTCGGCGTGTACCGCAAGCGCGGTATGTTCGCGAGCTCTGCGGTGCTGTACAACCACGAGTCGCCGAACCGGCCCGCATCCTTCGTGTCCCGCAAGATCACCCGGGAGGTCGCCCGCATCAGTCTCGGTCTGAGTGATCAGTTGGCACTGGGCAACATCGACGTGCATCGCGACTGGGGCTACGCACCCGACTACGTCGACGCGATGCTGCGCATCTCGCGTGCGGCGGCGCCGAACGATTTCATCGTGGCGACCGGGGTGTCCCACACGGTTCGTGACTTCGTCGACGCCGCCTTCAGGCACGTCGGAATCGATGATTGGGATCGCTACGTGCACATCGACCCGGCCTTCTACCGGCCCGCCGACCCCAAAGACCTCGTCGGCGACCCGCAACGGCTCCGAGACATCGGTTGGGCCCCGACCGTGACATTCGACGAACTCGTGAATCTCATGGTCGACTCCGATCTCCACGAGCTTGGACACCCCGCCTCATGACCACCGTGCTGCCTCACGCCGGGCCAGAGGAATCCGGCGCTGACCGGGCCCCGCACAGGGGGATGCGGCCACTCACTCCGTCGGTCGTCAGAGCGTCGGCTGCCGGCCTTGTCGGCATCCTTGTCGTTCTTCTGCTCGATTGGTCGGGAGTGCTCCGGGGGCCGGTCGCTTTTGGGCTGGCCATCGTGCTGGTGGCGGCGTTGCCGTCGGCCCGGTCTCTTTCGCGAAGGATCGCCCTGAACGGGGCGATCGCCCTGGGGTTCGTCCCGTTTCTCTGGTGGTTCCCCTGGCCGGCATCCGCCGCAATAAGCCATTCGGGGCTCGTTCTCGCATTGGCCGCGGGAGCCGCAGTCGTTCTTATCGCTAAAGACGGCCGCTCTCGCCGTTCGCTCGTGCCCACACTCGCCCTCGTAGACCTCTTGCCCGTCGCCGTCGGGCTTTTCTCCGCCTGGTTCATGCGACCGTTCGTAACCTATGACTCGGGACGGGCGAGCCTCTCTGTCCTGACCAACATCTTCGGCCGGGACAACGTCGCGCATTTCGATATGTTCGAGATGATCCGGCAGTCCCTGACATTCGGCTCGGGCTGGCCGGCATCGGGCCACGACTCGAGTTTCGTCTACATCTCGTACCCCCAGCACTTCCACATTTTCAGTGCGTTCGCCGCAGAGCTCTGGGCCGGACCGGTGATTGCCGGTGTCGATGTGGAGGCCGGGCTGTTCAGCATCGGGGCATTCGTGACCATGATGCTGGCTGTGGTGGTCCTCGCCGCCGCCATCTCCTCGTTGACGCTCCTGAGGCAGCGTCCCGGACTGGCCGCAATCGTGATTGCCTCGTCCCTGTCGATCATCGTTCTCGGCTCGGGTGCCGGGGCGTTCACCTTTGGCTTCCCGTCGTTCTTCCTTGCCTTCGTCGCCACCCTCATCGCCGTCGTTCTGGCTCTGAATCCGGGGGTCACGACGAGGGCCGAGCTGCTGGCGGTGACTGCGGTCATCGTCGTTGTCGCGCATTCGTGGAGCCTGTTGGTGCCGGTGGCAGCGATTGCGCTCGTCGGTGTTCTCTGGCGGCTGCCCTGGTCCGGCTACCGCGCGCGTCCCCTGCGGGCAATCCCCGCCGGGTTGATCGTGGCTGTGCTCGTGGCCGCAGTCGGTGCGGCCGCCTACCTGGTGACTCTGCAGACGCAAATCGTCGGAGCACCCGACGCCGTGCTGTCCCTTCCGGGCGGTCTTCCGCCCGTCTCGGCGCGGGAGAGTTTTCTGATTGGACTGCTGCTTCTGGCAGTCTGTCTGGCCTCCCTCGGCGTGCGCCGTGGCACGGGCCGATGGAGCCGGTTCTCCGGCCCGCTGTTCCTTCTCGGCCTGGCCTGTGCCACGGGCCTGCTGGTCGGGGGCGCCCTGGTCGCAATTCAGCTGCACAAGGTGGGCTCGCTGAGCTACTACCAACTCAAGTTCCTCATGGCGATGAACATCGTGTTCTCTGTCCTGCTTGTTCTTGCCATAGTGCTCTGGGTTGCCGAGGCGAGCGCCAAGCCGAGCGGCGTACTGGGTCGGCTGCTGTCCGCGACCGCTGTCGCCATCCTGGTCGGGGTCGTCCTCGTGACCGGGGCGGGGCTGTTCGAGGGCGGGGCTGCCACGTCGACGTCGTCTGCGGGTTTGAAATTCCGGGCGGATGCCGCGGAGAGGGGACGTGCAGTCACAGCCGCACCGGAGTCGGACGACATCACCCGGCGTTTGACCCAGGCCGCCAGCCTGATGAAGACGTGGCCGTGTGCGAGGCCTATCTACCTGGCGTCCCGCTATGACGCGGCCTCCCTCGCAGACTCGAACCAGTGGGCGATGTCGTTGTCCTCGACCTGGACCGAGTCTGCGAGCCCCATCAACGCCTACCTCGCCAAGTACAAGGCCTCCTCAGACGTCCCCGGCCAGGCCAGCATCATCATCGACACCCTGCTGACCGGTCAACCTGACCGGTGCGTGATAATCGCCCGTGCAGCCAAGGAGATCCTGGATCCGTCGACCGCCGAGCGAAACGCCGGACGCATCTTCACCTGGTGAGCGAGTACCCGCGCGGGCGGAAGAAGAGCACGACCGTGACTAGGGCAAGGGCGAGTGTGGCCGTGGCGAGCAGAACACCGGCACCCAGGGGTGGTGCCCACTCCGGTCCGGTGAAGATCGCCCCGTAAGAGCCCGAGGCACCCACGGTGTAGCGCCGGAGGGCCTGGAGCAGTGCAAGCGCCTGGCACGAAACCCACGCCGCGGAGATGATCACGACAAGGCGGCGCGACATTCTCGCGTCAGCGTTCGGAAGACTCTCGGAGATCAACACCGCGACGCCGACGATGGCAGAGGCGAAGAGGGGCAGGCTGTAGCGACCCTGCCAGATGAAGCCGCCAGTGCTGATGTAGGCAGCCTGAATGACCGCCGGTCCGATGATCAGGCTTGTGAGCAGTGCCAGGGCCACGGCGGCCCGACGTCCGCGCAAGACGACCGCGGCAGCAAGAGCAAGGCTGCCGACAAGGGCCGACCAGACGAAGTAGACCGCTGCCGGGAGCTGCGTATCGAACCAGCCGAGAATGCCGATCATCTCCTGGCCGATATTGAACGTGAGCAGCACCATCTTGACGAAACCGAAGGCGGGGCTGGCGCCCACGTCGTCATACGTCGTCGAACCGCTTGCCGCAGGCGCGTTCAGAGCGAGCGAGCTGCTCAGCACGATCCAACCGATCGCGCTTGCCGCAACCAGAGCCACGACGGCGATGGAGACCAGCACCACACGGGTTCTCAGGAAGGCGACGAGGGCCTGCCCGCTCAGCAGCAGCAACGGGATGAGCAGCAGAATCGCGACCCAGAGCGGGCTGATCGACCGGGTACTGCACGCCAGAGAACCGGCGACGGCAAGGATGATCATCCGCTCCCGGAGAAGGTGCGGCCGGGGATCGATAACCGCGCATAGAAGCGCTATGAAGGCGGCAAAGGTCGCGGCGATCTCCAGCGAGCTCGGATTCACGATTCCGTTGACGTAGATGACCATCGGCGTGAGGGCGATGAGTCCGGCCACCAGCGGAATAGTCCTGCGCGAGAGGCCTCCCAGCATCATCAGTCCCAGGGCGAAGAAGGCCGATGCCAGGATGCCGCTCATGATGCGCATCCCGTAGAGGCCCGCCTGATCGGCGAACAGCAGGCTCGGCCAGCCGACGAGAACGTAGTAGACCGGGTTGTATTTTCCGGCCGTCGTGGTTGCCTCCATCAGGGCCCCGGTGGGTTCCGGTGTCGCCGGTCCGCAATTCGCCGTTTGGTTCGGGTTGTAGGCCGTGCAGGTTTGCGCGTTCGTGTACGCGACGTAGGCCGGCACCCGCACGATCGTCCCCTCGGGACCCTCTGTTCCGAGAAGATCACCTCGAACCACGGCCGCCGCCTTGACGAAATGCGACGGTTCATCGGGTCCGGTCGTCAGCGGCATGCCCAGCGACCAGAGAGCGGCGACCAGGGAAAGGAGTACCCACTGCGCGGCAAAGAATCGCCATCGGCCATCGGCGTGCCTGCTCGGCGCCGGATGCGGTCCCGTCATGACAGGGAGGCGGTTGAGAGGGCCGGCCTTGCCGTGATCGTGCGTGCGATTATGAACGCGAATGCGGCGAATGAGACGGCTCCGACCGCCCAGATGACCATCGGCGTTACGGGCATGTTCCACCACCATTCTCGGGAGGCATTCAGATTGACGCTGAAGACGTCGCTTCCGGTGATGTAGCGCCGCATGTTTGAGTGCAGGGCGATGGCGTTCAACACCGAGACCACGGTCACGACGACCGCGAGTTGCAGGCGGGTCAGGGCGAACTCTCCGCCCCGGGCATGAAATATGGCGAGCCCGATGAAGATCACGAGAAGGGGGAGCATGTAGCGCGGTTGCACGAGGTAGCCGACGCAGCCCTTGCTCTGAACGAAGACAACCAGTGGCAGCACGACGAGGGCGCCGGCGACCGCGGCCAGGGACAACAGCTTTCCCCTGCTCCTCCGGGCCAGGCCGGTGAAGGCGACGCCGGCGAATATGGCCAGGGCGAGAACCGTGACGACACCGGGCATCGGCGTATCGAGCCAGCCAAGTTGCATCGACCCGAAAATGCCGGCCCAGAGAAGTGGGAGGTCGAGGAGGTTCTTGCCGATCAGGTAATCAATGCTGGCGGCGGTATCCATCGCGTGGCTTCCCATCACCCCACGACCGGCATCGCTAGCCTGATTGGCGGTCAGGTACAGGGCGAACGAGACGGCGATGACCACGCCGGGAAGGATGGCCGACCGCCAGAAGTCGCGACTGCGACGCATGGTCAGGACGA
>CANFBG010000135.1 GCA_947444785.1 Microbacteriaceae bacterium
CTGATCGGCTCCATCCTGCTGCAGTGGATCACACTGGGCTTGTTCGCAGTCCTCGGCGTGCTGTTCGTCGGAACCATGATGGATCAGGAGCTCACCTTCGCCCTGCTGCTCGTGCCCGGGATGCTCGCCGGCATCGGCTACATCTACTCCCAGGTGCTCCGCAGCCTCAAGTTCAGCATTGCCGGCGGATCCGACGGGGTGGTGCGGATCGGCTACGGCCTGTTCACCGTCTCGAACGACAGCCTGCCGCCCGGCCGCATCCACGCGATCGAGGTCTATCAGAGCGTTCTCTGGCGCCCGCTCGGCTGGTGGGCCGTGCGAATCAACCGGGCCGGCCATGCATCCCATCGCGGGCGCTCGAGGCAGTCCGCGATCGTGCTCCCGGTGGGCCGGCTCGCCGACGTCGAGCGCGTGCTGGACCTGCTGATGCCGGGAAGCCCGACGCTCACCATCCCCGGCGCCATCCGTGCCGGCCTCATCGGTTCGGCCGGACAGTCGAGCGGGTACGTGCGCGCTCCTCGGCGCTCAGCTGTTCTCCGGCCCCTCTCGTGGCAGCGCACCGCCTTCGCCGTGACCCCGGATGCGGTGCTCATCCGTCGCGGCATCCTGACACGCTCCCTCGTCGTGATCCCGCTCCAGCGGCTCCAGGGCATCGATTTTCGCCAGGGCCCGCTCAGGCGGGCGCTGGGCCTTGCCAGGCTCCGCCTGCACACCGTTCCCGGCCCGGTCAGCGCCGTCATCGCCATCCCCGCGGCCGAGGATGCCCGGGACGCGTTCGCCGCGGTCACCGGCGCCATCGCGCTCGAGTCCAGACCAGAATCCAGACCAGAAGAGATCGGAGCCGTCCAATGAGTTCGCAGCCATCCTCGAACCCGCAGCACTCCCACAGTCCGCGCGAACGCAGCGGCCGTCTCGGCGTCGGCATCGTCGGCGCCGGCCGGGTCGGACCCGTGCTGGGGGCCGCCCTCGCCGGCGCCGGCCACAGCATCGTGGGCATCTCCGCGATCTCTGAGGCGAGCAGGGACCGGGCGGATGCCATGCTGCCCGGCGTCCCCATCCTGGCGATTCCCGAGTTGATCGAGCGCAGTGAACTGGTCATTCTCGCGGTGCCGGAATCGGAGTTGGCCGGCCTGATCTCCGGGCTGGCCGCCACGGGCGCGTTCCAGCCCGGCCAGCTGGTGCTGCACACCGCGCCGGGTCTGGGGATCCAGGTCCTGGCACCTGCCCTGGCCGCCGGGGTGATCCCCCTGGCGCTTCATCCGGCCATGGAGTTCACGGGAACCAGCATCGACCTGTCACGCCTGGCCGGCTGCTACTTCGCGGTCACAGCGCCCGCCCCGGTGCTGCCGATCGGCCAGGCCCTGGTGGTGGAGATGGGCGGCGAGCCCGTCGTCGTCGCCGACCGGGACCGGAAGGCCTACGCCGAGGCCATCGAGATCGCCGCGACTTTCTCCGGTGCGATCGTCGACCAGGCCACGGGAATCCTCGCGGGAATCGGATTCGACTCTCCCGGCAGTGCGCTCGGACCCCTCGTGCGTTCGGCCGTCGAGAATGCCCTTAATCGAGCGCGCGGAAACGTCGAGTCGGTGTCGGGAAATCCCCTCGACGACGATCTCGGCCCGCGCTTCGGCTGAAACCGCTGGCCGAAACCCCCGCCGGGGACCCGATACCATCGAACGTGGCTGTCGCCGGGGGGAAATGCCCCGGGGCTGCGAGATCTAGGAGCGTTACCGTGCCCGTAGTAGCAGAGACGATCATCGGTATTCGTGCCCTCATCGCCGAGGAGAAGGCCAGGCTCGTCGACGCTGGCACGATGTCCCCCCGCGTCGCGTTCGTCGCCACGATGGGGGCCCTGCACGCGGGGCACATGGCGCTGGTGAAGAGGGCCAGGAAGCGCGGCGAGATCGTCGTCGTCTCGATCTTCGTCAACCCGACCCAGTTCTCTCCGACGGAGGACCTCTCGCGCTACCCGCGCGACCTGGCCGCCGACCTCGCGACGCTTGAGGGCTCCGGCACGACCTTCGTGTTCGCGCCGACCCCGGAGGAGATCTACCCGCACGCCACGACCGACACGGTCGTCTCCGCCGGTCGAGTGGGCGGCCTCTTCGAGGGCCGCACGCGCGCCGGCCACTTCGACGGCGTGCTCACGGTCGTCGCCAAGCTCGCCAACATCATCCGGCCCGATGTCATGGTCTTCGGCCAGAAGGATGCGCAGCAGGCCTTCCTGGTGAACCGCATGCTGAGCGATCTCAACTTCCCGATCTCGCTCGAGGTCGTGCCCACCGTGCGCGAGGACGACGGCCTGGCGCTGTCCAGTCGCAACCGTTTCCTCGATGAGCGCGAGCGCCGCGCCGCGATCGTCCTGTCGCACATGCTCGAGGCTGCCGGTTCCGCCGCCGATCTCGGGATCGATGCCGTTATCGCGGCCGCACAGTCCGTCTCGATGGGCGAACCCCTCGTCACGGTCGACTACTTCGGTGTCGTGAATCCCGCCACGTTCCTGCCGGTCGACGATGACTATCGAGGTCCGGCGACGGCGATCGTCGCGGCGCGGGTCGGTGCCACCCGCCTGATCGACAACGAGGGCATCTACCTCGCCTGACGCGTGCCGGTAAACTCGAGGCGACCAAGGAGATCAACGCCAGCATGAGCGACAGCATCAGCACCCCCAGCGAGACAGCCGGCAGTTCCGACGCAGAGAGCGAGTTCGGCACCGTCGCCGAGGTCGCCGAACAGAAGTCGGTCCGCCTCGCCAAGCGGGAGCGACTGATCGCATCCGGAGCCGAGGCCTACCCGGTGAGCGTCCCCCTGACCACGACGATCCCCGCCGTTCGCGCGAAGTACGCCGAGCTCGTGGCAGACGATGTCACCGGCGACGTGGTCGGTCTCGCCGGTCGCATCGTGCACCTGCGCAACACCGGCAAGCTCTGCTTCGCCTCGCTGCAGTCGGGCGACGGCAGCCGCATCCAGGCCATGGTCTCCCTAGCGGCGGTCGGCGAGGACGCCCTGGCGCTCTGGAAGGAGCTCGTCGACCTGGGCGATCACGTCTTCGTCTCCGGCGAGGTCATCTCGAGCCGCCGCGGTGAGCTCTCGATCATGGTCGCCGAGTGGAAGATCGCCTCCAAGGCGCTCCTGCCCCTGCCGAACCTGCATTCCGAACTCAGCGAGGAGACGCGGGTGCGCTCCCGCTACCTCGACCTCATCGTGCGCGAGTCGGCCCGAAACGTGGTTCGCACGCGTGCCGCCGTCGTGGCCTCGCTTCGAAAGACCTTCACCGACCGCGACTACATCGAGGTCGAGACCCCGATGCTGCAGGTCATGCACGGCGGCGCCGCGGCCCGCCCGTTCGCAACCCACAGCAACGCCTTCGACACCGAGCTGTACCTGCGCATCGCCCCCGAGCTGTTCCTGAAGCGCGCCGTCGTCGGCGGCATCGACCGGGTCTACGAGATCAACCGCAACTTCCGCAACGAGGGTGCCGACTCGACGCACTCGCCCGAGTTCGCGATGCTCGAGCTCTACGAGGCCTACGGCGACTACAACTCGATGGCCGAGCTCACCCAGACGATGATCCAGAACGCCGCCCTCGTGGTGTCCGGCTCGCATGTTGTGACCTGGGCGGATGGCACCGAGTACGACCTCGGCGGCGACTGGGACCGCATCAGCATGTACGGCTCGCTCTCCGAAGCGGCAGGCGTCGAGATCACCCCCGAGACCTCTGTTGCAGAGCTGAAAGCGCTGGCCGATGCCGAGGGCGTCGAGGTGCATCTGCCGAACCACGGCAAGCTCGTCGAAGAGCTGTGGGAGCACTTCGTCAAGGGCAGCCTCGTGTCGCCGACCTTCGTGATGGACTTCCCGGTCGAGACCAGCCCCCTGACCCGCGCACACCGCAGCATCCCCGGCGTGGTCGAGAAGTGGGACCTCTACATTCGAGGCTTCGAGCTCGCCACCGCCTACTCCGAGCTGGTCGACCCCGTCATCCAGCGCCAGCGCTTCGTGGAGCAGGCCCTCCTGGGCGCCGCCGGCGACGTCGAGGCCATGCGCCTCGATGAGGAGTTCCTGCGAGCCCTGGAGTTCGGCATGCCCCCCTCGGGAGGAATGGGCATGGGCATCGACCGGCTGCTGATGGCCCTGACCGGCCTGGGCATCCGCGAGACCATCCTTTTCCCGCTGGTCAAGTAGCAAGTAGAGAGAGCCTCCGATGAGTTACGTTCCCGAAGACAAGAAGAAGAAAGACGACGACAAGAAGATCAGCAACGGCCGCATCATGATCTGGATCGTGGTCGGCGGTGTCGGCCTGTACTTCCTCGGCTCCGGGATCGTCGGCATCATTGCGGGCGGCCGCTAGCTCACAGGCTGCCGGGGTAAAGTGGCGGACGTTATGAATGACTTCCTCGGTGCCCTCGGAGCCCTCGCCCCCACAGTGCTGGTGGGCCTCATCTTCTGGCTGGTGATGTTCGTCATCCTCCGTGCCGACAAGCACGAGCGCCGCGCCTTCAGCCGCATCGAAACCGAGGAGCGCGCCAAGCGTGCCGCCGTCGAGAGCCGCACTGAGGGCCAGCCCCGCTCCTAGCCGCTACGGTTGGATCGAGAGCCTCGCATACACCTTTCGTGCGTCGCGCCCCGGCGGGAGAAATGAATGGACTCGATCAACTTCGGCACCATCGTCGTTCTGTTGCTCGCGGTCATCGACTTCGCCATCCGCATCGTCGCCATCATCGTCGTTCCGCGCAATCGAAAGCCTGCCGCGGCGATGGGCTGGCTGCTCGCGATCTTCTTCATCCCGTACATCGGAGTGCTCGCGTTCGTCCTGATCGGCAGCTACAAGCTGCCCAAGAAGCGCCGCGACAAGCAGCTCGCCATCAACACGTTCATCCTCGAGAGCACCGAGGGCATCGAGATGCTGCACAAGGACGATGAGTGGCCGGAGTGGCTCGAGTCGGTCGCCGCGCTGAACCGTAACCTCGGCGCCATGCCCCTCGTCGGCGGCAATGTCGCCAGCCTGGTCGGAGACTACGACCGGGCAATCCGTGAGATGGCGGCCGACGTCGACCTCGCGACGCGCTACGTGCACTGCGAGTTCTACATCATGGCGCTGGACGAGACCTCCGCTCCGTTCTTCGCGGCCCTGGGCGCCGCCGTCACGCGCGGCGTCACGGTTCGGGTGCTGCTCGATCACATCGCGTCCATCCGCTCGCCGCACCATCGCCGCACGATCCGAGAGCTTGAGAAGCTCGGCGTCGAATGGTCCTTCATGCTTCCTGTGCAGCCGTTCAAGGGCAAATACCAGCGACCGGATCTGCGCAACCATCGCAAGGTCCTGGTCATCGACGGCCACGTCGGGTACATGGGATCGCAGAACATGATCGATCGCAGCTACAACAAGCGGGGCAATGTTCGGCGGGGGCTGAAGTGGCAGGACCTGATGACGCGGCTCGAGGGCCCGATCGTTCGGGGGCTCAATGCGATCTTCATCACGGACTGGTACTCGGAGACCAACGAGCTGCTGATGCGAGAGACAGACCAGGTCAGCCGGGATCGACCGTTGTCGGCGCCACACACCGTCGACTGCCAGGTCGTGCCGAGCGGTCCGGGGTTCAAGGGCGAGAACAACCTCAGGCTGTTCCTGGCGCTGCTCTACTACGCGAAGGAGCGCCTTGTCATCACGAGCCCGTACTTCGTGCCAGACGAGGCGATGCTCTATGCGATCACGACCGCGACGCAGCGGGGCGTCGACGTGCAGCTGTTCGTCTCCGAGATCGGCGACCAGGCCCTCGTGTACCACGCGCAGCGTTCCTACTACGAGGAGCTGTTGAACGCCGGGGTGCGCATCTTCCTGTACCCGAAGCCCTACATCCTGCATGCCAAGCACTTCACCATCGACGACGACGTGGCGGTGATCGGCTCCAGCAACATGGACATGCGCTCGTTCAGCCTCAACATGGAGGTCTCGCTGCTTGTCCGCGGCCGCTCGTTCGTCTCCGAGATGCGCGAGGTCGAAGACGGCTACCGCAGCAGGAGCCGTGAACTCAGGCGTGACGAGTGGCAGAAGCAGCCGCTGTTCGCGACGATCCTCGACAATCTTGCTCGCCTGACCTCGGCGCTGCAGTAGCCGCGCCGGGACGCCGAGACTAGCCCAGCAGCTTTGCCTTGGCCGAGGTGAACTCGGCATCGCTCAGGACGCCCGACTCGTGCAGCGAACTGAGCTTCTGAAGCTCGGCCACGACGTCCGTGCCCGCCGCAGCCGGCTCGACCGCCTGCTGCTGCTGCGCCATCGCCGCCTGCTCCATCTGGGCCTGCTGCGCCGCCTGCTCCTGCTGGGCCATGGCCTGCTCGTTGGCCTTGCCCTGCTGCCGGCGCTGCACGTTTCCGCTGACCGCGGTCGCAGTTCCTGCCACGACGGCCGTTCGGGCTGCCATGCCGATCAGGCCTGGCCGGCCTACTCTTCCCGGTGTCATCTCTCGTCCTCTTCCTCATCCAATTCCTGCTCCAGTTCCAGAAACGCCTCGGCGGCGGCAACGTTGACCACGGCGGCAGGGATGCGCTCCGAGCTGATGACGAAGCCCCCCGACTCGAAGAGCTTGGTGGCCAGGTGCTTCGCCCACGTCAGTTCGATGATCAGGAGGGCCGCCGATGTGCCCAGCGGAATCGCCTCCGCCAGGGTCTCGATGTCCTCCAGCGCGGCGAGGCCCGTGGCCTCCAACTCGAGCTCGCCCAGGCCGAAGCCGTCCTCATCGTCGGCGATCTCGATCGCGGTGACCGATCCGTCGTCGTTGCGAGAGACGAAGATGACGTCGAGCAGGCGAACGGTTCCGGCATCGGCGAGGTCCATGATCGCGTCGATCACCCCCGTTCCCGGCCGATCCCCGTCGAACCCGGCCAAGACGACCTCGACGGGACCGTATTCAAAATCAACCATCAGAACCCTCCGGACTTCCCAGGCGACTGCCTGTCACTTGGGAAATTACCAGCGGGGGCCCGCCGCGTCACCGTCCTGATTTCGGGTGCGTCGAGCAGGATGCGGACCC
>CANFBG010000136.1 GCA_947444785.1 Microbacteriaceae bacterium
CAACGGGAGCCTATGGATTCACGGGGGCAATCGGCACGATCGCCATCGTCATCGTCTACATCCTCGCCAACATCGCACTCATCCGGTACTTCTGGAAGCTGCCGGAGCGCAACGTGTTCACGCATATCATCGTTCCCGTGCTGGGCGTTATCGGGCTTCTCTACCCGCTCTACGCCGTGGCTGCGCCCGGACAGGCCTTCCCCTACAACCTGGTTCCGATCGTCGTCGGCATCTGGATCATCGTCGGCGTGGTCGTGTTCTTCTACTTCAAGGCACGGTCGCCCGAGAAGATCGCCGCCCTCGGCGCCTTCATCGCGGAAGAGGACATCCCACTGGATGAGCAGCCCGAAAGCCTGCTCACCGCCCGGGCATCGTCACTCCAGAACCCCACGGTCAAGGACGAGGTCGCCGAGCACCCCGAGATCAAAGAAGACTGAATTGATCGTCGTGGGCGGGAAGGTCGTCTTCACTGAACTTTCCGAACTGGTGGATCCAGAGCACACAGCGCTTCTGATCATCGACATGCAGTGTGACTTCATCGAGCCGCAAGGCCGGTTCGGTGAACTGGGCATCGATCTCTCGATGTATGCGGAGTCCAGGCCGCGGGTCAGGGAGCTACTGGCTGCGGCTCGGGATAGCGACGCCCTCGTCGTGCACGTTCAGAACACGGCGCTGGCGAACAGGATGAGCGATTCATCCGCTCAGATCCGCTTCAACCTCAAGATGCACGAGGGGTCGCGCGGCAGCGCGCCCGCCCTGACCTACACGATTCCTGGAACCCCGGGGCACAGCTTTGCCCCGGGGTTCGAGCCCAATGATGACGAACTGGTCGTGCGAAAGTACCGTTCCAGTGGATTTTGGGGCACGAACCTTGACATGCTCCTGAGGAGCAACGAAATCAAGACCGTGGTCATCAGCGGCTGCACAACGGAGGGCTGTGTGGAGTCAACGGCGCGGGATGCGATGTTCAACGATTACTACGTGGTCATCGCCGAGGACTGTGTCGCCAGCGATGACCGAGCTCAGCACGACGCATCGATGCTGCTGATGCGTCACCGGTTCGACGTGGCTCAGGCTGCCGAAATCGGCAAAGCATGGCGCAACGCTCGCGTGTATCCAGAAAAGGGTTGAAATGGGAAAGCTTGAATCGCGAGTCGCCGTCGTCACCGGGGCAGCCTCCGGGATCGGGGAGGGAATTGCCATCGCGTTTGCGCGCGAGGGTGCCAGCGTCGTTGTCGCAGACAGGGCCTCCGAGGCCGATGCATCGAAGGTGCTTGCTGCAATCCGGTCGCACGGGGTAGAAGCCCTCTTCGTGCGAACGGATGTCAGCGACGAGGACAGCGTCAACCTGATGGCCCAGGCGGCGATCGCGCGCTTCGGCCACGTGGACATCCTGGTCAACAACGCCGGCATCTTCACCGAGTCGCTGATCGAGAACATGTCGGTCACTGACTGGGACCGCGTGGTCAATACGAATCTCCGAGGCACGTTTCTCTGCACGCGCGCTCTGCTGAACCAGATGTTGGACCAGGGGTACGGGCGAGTCATCAACATCGCTTCACAGCTGGGCCAGATCGGCGGCGCATCCGTTGGCCATTATTCAGCCAGCAAGGCGGGCGTGATCGGCTTCACCAAGGCGCTCGCTCGCGAGGTTTCGCGGCGCGGTGTTCTGGTCAATGCCGTTGCACCGGGACCGATCGAGACGCCTCTCCTGCTGAGCGAGACGGAGGAATGGCGCAGCAACAAGCTTGCGGAACTGCCGATCGGCCGGTTTGGAACGGTCGACGAGGTAACCCCGACGGTCGTCATGCTGGCGTCGGCCGACGGCTCGTACTATGTGGGTCAGACCCTCGGCCCAAACGGTGGAGACGTGATGTTGTGAGAATCGTCGACCTGATCTGTGTTCCCGCACGAACAGGCTTCTTTCGCGATGACCAGGCGGCGATCCGCAACGGTGCCGAACACGACGGCTTCCTCTACAAGGGGTCGCCGGTCACCGCGGGATTCGAACAGATCAGGGAGCCGGGAAGATGTGTCTCCGTGCTGCTCGTGCTCTCCTCGGGAGAAATAGCGCTCGGGGACTGCGTCGAGGTGCAGTACGCCGGCGCGGGAGGCCGGGCCCCGGCAATGGACGTCGAATCGGTCATTCAGGAGATCGACGAAGCCGTTCGAGAGTTGTTGCTCGGTCGCAGCGTCGACACGTTTCGCGAGATCGCCGACGAGGTAGAGGCCGTCTCGTACAGGGGGAATCAACTGTCGACCGCGGTGCGCTACGGCGTGACCCAAGCCCTCCTGCACGCGGCCGCACTGTGCAATCGGGAGACGATGGCGGAGGTGATCCAACGGGAGTTCCAGACCGGCATCGACATTCTGCCGGTACCTCTTTATACGCAGTCGGGGGATGACCGGTACGGCAACGTCGACAAGATGATCCTCAAGGAGGTCGATGTCCTTCCGCACGGCCTGATCAACGAGGTGGAAACGAAGCTCGGCCGCAATGGAGAGATTCTTGCGGCCTACGTGGCCTGGGTGCGTGATCGGGTGCTGGAGCTGAGGACCCGGGACGATTACATGCCGCGGCTGCACTTCGACACCTATGGAACGATCGGCATCGCGTTCGGCGGAGACCTCGAGGCGATTGCCGACTACCTCGGAACGCTCGCCTCGGCGGCGGCGCCCTTTGCCCTGCGAATCGAGCATCCGATTGACGCGGGGGGACGCGAGGAGCAGATCGAGGTGTTCTCCCGGCTCAGAAGAGAGCTCGCCGCCCGCGGAATCCCAGTTGAGCTCGTGGTCGACGAGTGGTGCAACACGCTGGAGGACATCAGGCTCTTCGTCGAGGCCGGCGCCGCCGACGTCATCCATGTGAAGATGCCTGACCTCGGATCAATCCAGAACACCATCGAGGCGCTGCTCTTCGTCAAGTCGGCCGGGTTGGCCGCCCTGTGCGGTGGCACCTGCAACGAAACCGACGTCTCAGCCCGGGTGAGCACCCACATCGGCATGGCATGCGGCGTCGATCAGCTCTTGGCGAAGCCCGGCATGGGCGTCGACGAGGGCCTGATGATCGTAGGCAACGAGATGGCCAGGGTCCATGCCCTGACGTCGCGTCGATCCGCACTTCCTGAGGTCCCACGATGAAGCCCCTGCAGGACGTGAGGGTGCTGGCGTTGGAGCAGTATGGGGCAGGCCCGTTCGGCAGCCTGCAGCTCGCGGATCTCGGCGCCGATGTCATCAAGATCGAGGACCCGTCCTCCGGCGGCGATGTCGGGCGCTACGTCGTGCCGCAGCAAGAGGGCGAAGACAGCATTTTCTTCGAGACGTTCAATCGCAACAAGCGGAGTATCGGCCTGGACATCACCTCCACAGCCGGTCGCGCGGTGTTCGAGGACCTCGTGCGGGTCAGCGACATCGTCTACTCGAATCTGCGGGGCGACGTGCCGGCGAAGCTGGGCATCATGTACGAAGACCTGAAGCATCTGAATCCGACGATCGTCTGCTGCTCCCTCAGCGGCTTCGGCATGACCGGGCCGCGAAGCGCTGAGCCTGCCTACGACTACGTTCTGCAGGGCCTGACCGGGTGGATGGACCTCACCGGTGAACCCTCCGGTCCGCCGACGAAATCGGGCCTCTCCGTCGTTGACTACGCCGGGGGACTGGTGGCCGCGATCACGATGTTGGCAGCCCTGCATGCCTCCCGGCGAGACGGCGTGGGCGTCGATTGCGATCTGAGTCTGTACGACACCGCCATGTCGATGCTGACCTATCCGGCCGCGTGGGCGATGAACGGGGACTACGTTCCGAGCCGAACCCATCATTCCGCGCATCCATCGATAGTTCCTTTTCAGGCATTTCAGTCCAAGGACGGCTGGATTGTGATCGCCTGCCCCAAGGAGAAGTTCTTCGTGCGCCTCGCGGAGGTGGTCGGCAGGCCGGAACTGGCAATCGATCCCCGATTCATGGGCTTCGCTGCGCGTCGAAAGAACTCCGAGGAACTCGTGGGGATTCTCGAAGGGCTTCTGGCCACGAGAACGTCGGAGGATTGGCTGGGCCGACTTCGGGAGGCGGCGGTTCCGTGTGGGCCGGTCAATACTGTGCTTCAGGCCTTGGAGGATCCGCAGGCGGGAGCCCGAAACCTGATCGTTTCGACCGATCATCCCCGGTTCGGCTCGGTCTCACAGATGGCGAGTGCCGTCAGGGTGGGCGAGATCCCGCCCCGGTATTTACGAGCTCCGCAACGGGGTGAAAACGGGACCGAGATCATGAGAGATCTTCTCGGATACTCGGATCAACGCATTCAATCCCTGGCGAGCGACGGCGCGTTCGGCGCATCCGAAAACTAGAACCCTTTTCCACCCATCAACAACAATCACCTCAGGAGTAACAATGTTCGATCTCACGGGCCGCACTGCAGTGATCACCGGGGCCGCGTCAGGAATCGGGGCCGCGACGGCGAAGATCTTTGCCGCCGCGGGGGCAGACCTCGCCCTCGCGTGGTACCCGCCGGATGGACACGACATCGAACCCGTGCGACGGGCTGCTGAGGCGTTGGGTCGCCGCGTCGTGGTCATGGAGGTCGACGTGACCAAGACGGCCGACGTCAATGCCCTCGTCGATCGAGCGGCGAAGGAACTCGGCGGCGTTCACATTGCCGTGGCCAACGCCGGAATCGCACGAAAGGTCGAGCTCGAAGACCTCGACGACGACGCCTGGAACCTGGTTGTCAACGTCGACCTCAACGGCGCCTGGCGCGTGTTCCGGGCCGCGATCCCGCACATGAAGGCCGCAGGCTACGGGCGACTGATCGCCACATCCTCTGTCGCCGGTACCGTCTCGGCCTGGCCCGAGCACTCCCACTACTCGGCGGCCAAGGCAGGCCTCGTTGGGCTTGTGAAGTCGCTGGCGGTTGAGTTCGGGCCCTACGGGATCACCGCGAACGCTGTTGCGCCCGGCGTCATCCGCACGCCCCAAGCCCTTGATCCGGTCAATTCGCTGGGGCCGGATGGCGTGGATGCAGTCGTCGCCAAGGTGCCCGTGGGCCGGGTAGGTGCGCCCGAGGACATCGGCTACACCTACCAGTTCCTCGCCAGCGCCGAGGCGTCCTACGTCACCGGCCAGCTCATCGTCGTCGACGGCGCCCGCAGCCTTGCCGGCCTCGACTAGCCACTCACCGTTTCCCATTCGAGTTTCTGAGGAGAAAAACACATGACACTAGACGAACAGTTCTTTCGCCAGACCGACATCGAGGGCGTTCCCGGCCCGGCACGCGACCTCGTGGGATACGGAGAACACCCGCCCATCGTGCGCTGGAAGGATGGCGCGAAGGTCGCCATTCAGATCGTGGTCAACTACGAGGAGGGCTCCGAGAAGACCTTCGCCATGGGCGACGGGATGAACGACGGGATGTACGAGCTCCCGTTCGCGGTCGATGACCAGCGCGACCTTGCCGTCGAGTCGATGTACGAATACGGCTCCCGTGCCGGAATCTGGAGACTGTTCCGGGTTTTCGATCACGCGGACATCCCCGTGACGTTCTTCGCCGCGGCCGTCGCCCTCGAGCGCAACCCCGAGGTCGCCGCGAAACTGGCCCGCAGGGGAGACGAAGCCGCGGGCCACGGCTATCGGTGGAGCAACCACTACGAGATGACCAGAGACGAGGAACGCGAGGCGATCACGCGCGCAATCGCCTCAATCGAGAAGACGACCGGCAAACGTCCCGAAGGCTGGTACTGCCGTGAGATGAGCGTCAACACGCGCGAGCTGGTCGTCGAGCTGGGCGGCTTCATGTATGACTCAGACACCTACAACGAGGACATCCCCTACTGGACGAGCGTCGACGGGCACAGTCACCTCGTCGTTCCCTACTCACTGGTCGTGAACGACGCCCGCTACATCATGGGAACCGGGTACGGAAGCCCCGAGCACTTCTTCGAGACGGCCAAGGCGACACTGGATCGACTCCGCAACGACGGCGACGACGTCGGGCGCATGATGTCGATCGGCCTGCACCCGCGTATTACGGGCAACCCGGCCCGAGCGGATGCCCTGGCCCGCTTCATCGAGTACGCGCAGGGATTCGACGATGTTGCCTTCATGCGGCGCATTGACATCGCGCGGTCGTTCGCGGATCAGGTTCCACGCCCCTGACCTCAGCTGTCGGGGCTGTCACGATGACAGTCCCGACAGGCGGTTCACGACTCCGCGGCGACTAGCGCGAAAGCTTGTAGACGCGGTCGGCATTCTCGTGACCGATGAGCCGGACCACACGAACCGCATCCGCAAGGCTCCAGTCGCCCTGGCGCACCCAGGCTCCCAGGGCGAGACCCATCGAGCGCCGCCACAGGACAGAACCGAGTAGATGGAGTTCGACGAGACCGAACGCGTCGGATGAGTAGAGCTGCTTCGCAAACGGTGCGACCTCGAGAGACTCCCTGACGATCTGGGCTGACTGGGCACCGACATAGTTCAGTGCGAGGCCTAAGTCGAAATAGACGTTCGTGAAGGCCTGGGCGAGGTAGCCCGCCTCGCGGTGATACGGGTAGCAGTGCAGAAGCATGACGGGGGTGTCCTGAAGGCCGACCTGGCGAAGGAGCGGCAGCAGCAGCATCGGATTGCTGCGGTGAAGGTCCAGGTCACGGTCGCCATACCCGACATGAAACTGGATCGGCAGCTTCATTTCGGCCGCGGCATGGATGAGGAAGACGATGATGATGGGGTCTGCCAGTGCGGCCAACGGAGATCCGCCCCGGCCAAGCCAATTCTGAACAGCCTTGGTCACACTGGCCTCGCTCGGCCTCGCCCAGTCGATGTCGAACCCGACCCGATAGGCCGCGATGGTTTTGAACCCGACGGCGTGGCTTCGTGCCGACTGCAGAGCCGCCTGAAACGCGCCCACGAACTCGGCCGGCGATGCACACCGCGCAGCAACCGTCTCGGCGAGTGTTTCGAGACGCACAATTTCACTGCTGGTGCCATTCGACGCG
>CANFBG010000137.1 GCA_947444785.1 Microbacteriaceae bacterium
GACGGCACCGGTGGGGCCGAGCGCGAGGATGCCGTCTTCCACGGCTCGTTTGAGGAGGTCGACCTTCGTCGGGGCGGCGCGGCCGACCTCGACGTATTTGGCCCGCACGCGGTCGAGATACTCCCGTGCCGTGGTGACCGCGATGCTCATTTCGAGCGCGACCAGTTTCAGCGGCAGGCCCGCGGCGTACAGGTGCAGAACCTCGCGCTCCCGAGTCGTGAGCTTGACCTGGGAGAACTCGGCGTCGGCGTCGAGCGCGCTGGCCCAGTCGAGATTGTTAAGCACTCCCCCGGCGGCGACGGTGGCGACCGCGGCCATCACCGTGCTCATTGCCGCCGACTTGGGGATGACCCCGGCAGCGCCGGCGGCGAAGGCCTCCCGGATGAGCGGGGTGCGATCGGCGATGCTGTGGGCGAGCACGGAGGCACCCGTGCCCCGGGCGCCGGCGACGTTCTCGGCGACCGAGGACCCGTCACCCAGGCTGAGGTCGAGCACGATGACATCAACGGGTCGGCCATCGATCTGTCGCACCAGCTCGGCGACGGTCGCGGCGACGGCCACGACCTCGAAGCCGCGCTCCAGGCAGGCCGCCCGGAGCCCCAGGAGAACCGACTCGTGGTCGTCGACCATCGCCACACGAACGAAGTCAGTCAGTCTGAGCGGCCCCATAGGATTCCCCAATCACGTATTACACCTGATCGTAGGCTAGACCCCCGACGTCGTCGGGCCGCTTCCCTCACCCCGTCGCAAGGCCAGTCCTCGTGAGGTCAGTCCTTCGAGAGAACGGCGACGGTCTCCACGTGGTGCGTGTGCGGGAAGAGGTCGAAGGCACGCAGTGTGCGCACGTGGTAGCCCCCAGCGGCGAACTGGGCCGCGTCTCTGGCGAATGCGACGGGATCGCACGCGACGTAGATCACCTGGGCGACGTCGAGGGAGAGGAGCGAGGAGACAACCTGCTTGCCTGCGCCGGAGCGCGGCGGGTCAAGGATGACGGTTGCCCGGCCCAGGCGCTCGCGCTCGGCGGCCGTGGCATCTTTCTGCAGCTGGGCTAGGTAGCGGTCGACCCGGGCGGTGATGGCGCTGGAGCCGATCCACTCCGAGAGATTCTCTGCCGCATAGTCCGTTGCCAGGGTGTCGCTCTCGACGCTGTTGACCCGGAAGTCTGCGCCGACGCGGTCGCCGAGCGCCGCGGCCAGGAGGCCGACGCCGCCGTACAGGTCGAGGTTCTCGGCGGCGGGGTCCAGCAGGCCTTCGATGGCGACGTCCTGGACAGCCCGGGTCAACGTCGCCGCAGCACCCCGGTGCACCTGCCAGAAGCCCTGCTCGTCGAGCAGGAACTCGCGCTTGCCGACGACCTCGGTGATGGTGCGGCCGCGACGTCCGCGACGGGGTCCCGCTGCGGTGTCACCGCTCTCGCTCGAGGTCAGGAACCTGGCCGCGCTCACGGAGGGGTCGATCAGGTCGATGAAGCCGTTGGCCGGGAAGTCCGACCCATCGGCGCGGGTGCCAAGCGGTGCCATCTCCCGGAGGGCTTCCGTGGCCAGCGGGAGGTCGCGCACCGGGATGACCCGGTGGCTGCGCATGGCGTAGGGGCCGACGACGCCCTTGGCATCGACGTGCAGGCGCACCCGTGTGCGCCAGCCCAGGCCGTTGGCCTCGTCGTCGCCCTCGATGGGCTCGACCACGACATCGCGCTCGATCTTGGCGAAGCGCTGCAGGGAGTCGGTGACAACCATGCGCTTCAGCTCGCGCTGGTAGGCGAGGTCGATGTGGCCGAACTCGGCGCCGCCCGCGCGGTTGTCTGGGGCCTTCTCTATCGACGCGGATCGCCAGACGTGATTCCGACGGTGCGGCGACGCCTCGAGCACCTCCACGGTCTCGGCGCGCCAGAACGACTTGTGATCGTCCTCGCTGACCCGCGCGATGACCCGTTCGCCGGGCATCGTGTCGGCCACGAAGACCACGCGACCATCGAGCCTTGCCACGGCAACACCGCCGTGGGCTACGTTTGTGATTTCGAGCTCAATCCGACTGCCTAGTGCCTCACCCATCTGAAGATGATCCCATACGAAAGGACGCATGCCCGTGCGCCTCTACCTCGCCTCCACCTCGCCGGCCCGCCTGACGCTGCTGCGCCAGATCGGAATCGAGCCCGTTGTCGTGCCCAGCGAGGTCGATGAGGATGCCGCCGTCGCGCAGGTGGAAGCCGATCGGGCCGCCGCCGGTCTCGGGCCGCTCGACGCCGATTCAATGGTGCTGCTGCTGGCCCGGGTCAAGGCCGAGGCCGTCGTGGGAACGATGCCGGACGGGTCGCCGATCGACGGAGTCATCATCGGCGGCGACTCCGCCTTCGAGATCGGCGGCGAGATCCACGGCAAGCCGCATACCCCCGACGTCGCCCGGGAACGCTGGCATGCCCAGCGCGGCGGGACGGGCATCCTGCACTCGGGGCACTGGGTGATCGATCACCGGGGCGGCGTGGCCCGGGGCGCACGCGGTGGCACAGCCCGGGCCACGGTCACCTTCGCCAACGACATCACCGATGCCGAGATAGACGCGTATATCGCCAGCGGCGAGCCGCTCAAGGTCGCCGGCGCCTTCACCATCGACGGCCTGGCCGCACCGTTCATCAGCGAGATCAGCGGCACCCCCTCCGCCGTCATCGGCCTGTCACTGCCTACTCTTCGAACGCTTCTCGGTGAGCTCGGAATCGACTGGACGTCCCTGTGGGACTCCCCGCTGAATAGGTGACGCGCCAGCTAATTAGAGGTAGTCACAGCATCCAAAGGACTTTCTTGTCTGTGTCTTCCAAAGGATCGGCGCGAACTCCCAATAGGATCAGGGACTATGCCTCGAATCACCAAGGTCCTCATTGCCAATAGAGGCGAAATCGCAGTCCGCGTCATTCGTGCCGCCCGGGACAGCGGAATCGCCTCGGTCGCCGTCTACGCCGACCAGGACAGGGACGCCCAACATGCGCAGCTCGCCGACGAGGCCTATGCGCTCGACGGCACGACCAGCGCAGAGACCTACCTCGTCATCCCCAAGATCCTGTCGATCGCCCGGCGAAGCGGCGCTGATGCCGTTCACCCCGGCTACGGCTTCCTGGCGGAGAACGCCGAGTTCGCCCGAGCGGTCATCAAGGCCGGCCTGATCTGGATCGGGCCAAGCCCGGAGGCCATCGAGCAGCTGGGCGACAAGGTCAGCGCGCGCCACGTCGCCGCGAGCGTCGGCGCCCCGCTGGCCCCCGGCACCATCGACCCCGTATCGGGCGCCGAGGAGGTTCTCGAGTTCGTGGCGCTTCACGGCCTGCCGGTCGCCATCAAGGCGGCATTCGGCGGCGGCGGACGCGGGCTGAAGATCGCCTACCGCGAAGATGAGGTCGCCGAGGCATTCGAGTCTGCAACCCGCGAGGCCATCACGGCGTTCGGCCGCGGCGAGTGCTTCGTCGAGAAGTACCTCGAGGCACCCCGCCACGTCGAGACCCAGTGCCTAGCCGATGCGCACGGCAACGTCGTCGTCGTCTCCACCCGCGACTGCTCGCTGCAGCGCCGGCACCAGAAGCTCGTGGAGGAGGCCCCGGCCCCGTTTCTCACCGACGAGCAGAACACCGAGCTCTACCGGGCATCCAAGGCCATTCTGAAGGCCGTCAACTACGTCGGCGCAGGTACCTGCGAGTTCCTCGTCGCCAAGGACGGCACCGTCTCCTTCCTCGAGGTCAACACGCGCCTCCAGGTCGAGCACCCGGTCTCCGAGGAGATCACGGGAATCGACCTCGTGCGCGAGCAGTTCCGGCTCGCCGAGGGCGGCGTGCTCGACTACCCCGACCCGGTCGCCAAGGGGCACTCCTTCGAGTTCCGCATCAATGGCGAGGACGCCGGTCGCGGCTTCCTGCCGAGCCCGGGACCCATCCACGTGTTCCACGCGCCCGGCGGCCCCGGCATCCGTGTCGACTCGGGCGTACAGGCCGGGGATGAGATCTCCGGATCCTTCGACTCCCTGATAGCCAAGCTCATCGTGACCGGCGCCACCCGCGAGGAGGCCCTGGCCCGCAGCCGCCGCGCCCTCGACGAGTTCGAGGTGCTCGGCCTGCCGACCGTGCTGCCGTTTCACCGCGACATCGTTCGCGATCCCGCCTTCGCCCCGGAGAACGGTGCCCCGTTCAGCATCTACACCCGCTGGATCGAGACCGAGTACGACAACCAGATCGAGCCGTGGAGCGGCGAGCTGGCGGATGCCGCAGTGCGCCCCGAGCGCACCACCGTCGTCGTCGAGGTGGATGGCCGTCGCGTGGCCGTCGCGCTGCCCAAGAGGCTGATGTCCTCGGGCGGACACGGCGCCGGCCGCACGCAGGGCCCTGCACCCAAGCGCCGTGGCGGATCGCACTCCTCAGGCGCCACCGCGACCGGCAACTCGGTGAAGGCGCCCATGCAGGCGACCATCGTCAAGGTCGTCGTCGAAGCCGGGGACACGGTCGTCAAGGGCGACCTGATCCTCGTCCTGGAGGCCATGAAGATGGAACAGCCGATCACCGCGCACAAGGACGGAACCATCGGCGAGGTCTTCGCCCTCGCCGGCGCCACGGTCTCCTCGGGCACCGTGCTGCTCGAGATCGCCGGTTAGGCGCCGCCCCGCGCGGCTCACCCCGAAACACGCGTGAGGTGCCTCGTGGTGCTCCACTTTCGCAAGTGGAGAGCACCACGGGGCACCTCACCGGGCGTTAAGGGCCGTGCGGCGCTCTCGCTAGAGCACGATGTGCATCGCGCGGGCCGCATCCGTGATGGAGCCCGACAGCGACGGGTAGACCGTGAATGCGCGGGCGACCTGGTCGACCGTGAGCCGGTGCTCGACGGCCAGGGCCAGCGGGAAGATGAGCTCGCTCGCCTTGGGCGCCACGATGACGCCGCCGATGACCGTTCCGGTGGTGGTCGACGCGAACAGCTTCACGAAGCCGTCCTTGATGCCCATCATCTTGGCGCGCGGGTTCTCGGCCAGCGGCAGCTTGTAGATGTCGCCGCGGATGAGGCCCTCCTCGATCTGGCGCTGGGTCCAGCCGATGGTCGCGATCTCAGGCTGCGTGAAGATGTTGGATGCGACATTGCGAATCTCCGTGGGGTTCACGGCGTCGCCCATCGCGTGGAACACCGCGATGCGGCCCTGCATGGACGCGACTGAGGCCAGCGGCAGGAACGTCGTGCAGTCGCCCGCCGCGTAGATCATCGGCACGCTGGTGCGGGCGACCCGGTTGACCCGGATGTGACCCGACTCGGTCAGCTGAACGCCGGCCTCCTCCAGCCCGATTCCCTCGGTGTTGGGGATAGAGCCGACGGCCATCAGGCAGTGGCTGCCCTCGACGGTGCGGCCATCCGCCAGTGTCGCGACGACGCCCTTGGCGGTGCGTACGACGCTGTCGGCGCGGCTCTTGGACATGACCGTCATGCCGTTGCGCTTGAAGACGTTCTCGATGACGGCGGCGGCGTCCGCGTCCTCGCCCGGCAGCACCTGGTCGCGGCTCGAGATGAGCGTGACCTTGGAGCCCAGGGCGGTGTAGGCCGACGCGAACTCGGCGCCGGTGACGCCGGAACCCACGACGATGAGGTGCTCGGGCACGGTTTTCAGCGTGTAGAGCTGGGTCCAGGTGAAGATGCGCTCGCCGTCCGGCAGGGCAGACGTGAGGATGCGCGGGCTGGCGCCCACGGACACGACGATCGTGTCGGCGGCGATCTCGTCGAAGTCGACGCCCTCGGGGCCGCGCGTGGTCGACACGATAACCGAGTTGGTGCCCTCGAGGCGCCCGTCCCCCGCGATGATGCGCACGCCCGCGCGGATCAGCGCGCTCTTCATGTCTTCGGACTGCTGGCGGGCAAGGCCCAGGAGCCGCTTGTTGACCGCGGCGAGGTTCACGGCGATCTCGGGACGAACGGGCTTGCCGCTCTCCCCCCGGGTGAAGAACTGCACACCGAGGTCGGCGGCCTCGCCGAGGGCGTTCGTGGCCTCGGCCGTCGCGATCAGCGTCTTGCTCGGCACGACGTCCGTGATGACGGCTGATCCGCCGACACCGACGCGTTCGACGAGGGTGACATCCGCACCCAGCTGTGCTCCGGCGAGCGCCGCCTCATACCCGCCCGGCCCGCCCCCCAGGATCGCGATTCTCTGCTTGCGTTCGAACTCATAGGCCATTGCTCTATTCTCCCTCTCGCCGATAGGCGCAAACAAACTGAAACGGGCGCAAGGAGGTTCGGGGATGACACGATTGGGTACCGGTCTCTTCGATGAGGCCCGCGCACGAAATCGCCTTAGGGTGGGTCAATGCTCTCCACCTCGCGTTCAAGCACCCCCAATCCCCTAGACGAAGCGGATGCCGACCCGTTCGAGATCGCGGCTCTCGCAGCGCGGCAGATCGCTGAGAAGACGGGCGTCGAACATCACGACATCGCCCTGACGCTCGGCAGCGGCTGGGGGCGCGCCGCCGAGCTGATCGGCGAGACGACCGCCGAGATCCCCGCGGTCGAGATCACCGGCTTCGGCGCCCCCGCACTGGCCGGTCACGGCGGAAGCCTGCGATCCATCCTGCTTCCCGGCGGCAAGCGCGCCCTGATCATCGGCGCCCGCACGCACTTCTACGAGGGCCACGGCGTGCGCCGGGTCGTGCACAGCGTGCGCACCGCGGCCGCCACCGGCGCCACAGTGATGGTGTTGACCAACGGGGCCGGCGGCATCCGCGAGACCTGGACGCCGGGCACGCCCGTCTTGATCAGCGACCACATCAACCTCACGGCGGCATCCCCCCTGGAGGGTGCCACGTTCATCGACCTGACCGACCTCTACTCGGCTCGCCTCCGGGCGCTGGCCCTCGGCGTCGATCCGACACTGGACGAGGGCGTCTATGTGCAGTTTCGCGGCCCGCACTACGA
>CANFBG010000138.1 GCA_947444785.1 Microbacteriaceae bacterium
CCCGCGAGCCACCTTCTGCCAGGATCCCAGGTCGAAGACGCCGCCGCTGGTTGTGGCGTACTCCTTGCTCTGGGAGCCGTAGCCGAAATTGAACAGGTAATTCAGGATGCCGGTGGCGTTGACGAGGTACCACGGCGCTGCGACCAGGATCGTGGCGGCAGCGGCCGTTGCGAGTCCCAGAATGCGTGGGCGTCGCGGTTTCGGGCTGACGACGAGCCAGACGAGGCCGGCGACGAAGAAGGCCGGCACGAAGGCCACCGTCATCGTTCGGGAGAGCGCCATGAGGCCGATGGCCACGCCCATCAGAGCCGAGTAGCCGAGAGACGCGAAGCCGCGAGACCTGAGCGCGAACAGGAAGGCCAGGGCGCTGAACGCCACGACAGCCTCTTCGAACTGGAAGGTGGCGGCATAGTCGATCAGGCCCAGGCTGCCCATGCTCATCAGCCCCGTCAGCCAGGCGACGGCATGTCCGCCGAGCTGAAGCCCGATGAGAAAGGCTGCGACGCCGGCAACAGCGAAGAAGAACACGTTGACGCCCAGGGCGCTCATCGGCTCGCCGCCGGCGAAGAACTGAACGAGTGCACCGACGGCCGGAACCAAGGGCGCGAACACCGCCTGATGAAGCACGCTGTCCAGGTACGCCGGGACCCCGTTGAACTCCAGCGCAAGGTAGTGGCTTCGGGCGAACTGGAGGTAGCCGGCCTCATCGATATCAACCAGGGGAAGCACCCGCCGCGACACGCTGGTCGCCACGGCCACGCTCGCGCCGCACACCGCGGCGAGATAGCCAAGCATGCTGAGAAGACCCCGACCTCGACCAGGGGCTCGTCTGGGTGTTTCCACGAGGGGTTCCTCGAGTATCGCGCTGGTCATCCGTTCTGCACCAGCAGGCCGTCGACCGGTTCCGGCCCGCCGGCAACGGGGCCGGTTTCCGCCAGCACACGATCCCTGACCAGGCTCACATACGTGCGGAGATCGTGGTGTTCCGAGACGTAGGCCCGGGCCCGCTGGCCCATGCCGGTCAGTTCCTCGCCCGAGCGCATGATGGCGCCTTCGAGAACCCGAGTGATGTCCGCCACGTCGTTCGGCTCATGCAGGAACCCCGTGTCCCCGTCAGAGATCAGCTCCGGAACACCGAAGACCCTGGCGCCGATGGCGGGAATTGCGTAGGACATGGCGATCATCATGCTCTGCGGCATCGATTCAAGATCCGACGGGAGGAAGAAGTAGTCCGCGCACTGGAGGTATTCGAGCCAGTTCGATGTGACGTTGACCAGTCGGATATTCCCGGTCAAGCCCAGCTCCTTCACCGAGCGTCGGATCTGTTCCGTGTACGCGGTTCCCGAAACGGCACCGACCAGGATGAAGTCGGCCTCCACGCCCCTGTCCTTCAACGTGCGAGCGGCCCGCACGACGGCGCCGATGGCCTTGCGATGCTCAAAGGTGCCCACCGTGATGAACACGCGCTTCTGGCCACTTATCTTCAGTCGAGCGTTCATTCGGGCCCGCCCACGGCGAAACGCCTCAAGCTCCGACTGATTGGCAATCTCAACGCCGTACCTGAGGAACTCGGCACCGGGGTTCTCCAACCCGTCCATCACCAGATCCAACGTCGCCTGCGCCTCAAAGACGACGCTCTCGGCACGACCGAGCGCGTCGGCGATCTGCTGCTGAACGTAGGGGGAGATCGGCCTGCCGAAGGCCGCCCGACTCCACCCTGAGCGGCTGTAGCTCTCGTGCACGAACCAGGTCTGCGCAATCCCTACGCGCGAGGCCCAATCGCTGTGGGCGAAGCAGCCCAGAGTGTTGGCCAGCACATACTCCGGCGAGAACTCCAACATCTGCTCGTTCAGCCAGTCGAGGAACTCTTCGTAATCAATCCCGGAGTCCACGTTGGGGCCGTCGGCGATCCGAACGGTGAAGCCATATTCCTGAAGCTCGGCAACCAGTGGGCCACCCGCGAACGACATCACCAGAACGTCCAGATCGGGGATGTCCTTCAATCCGCGAAGAATCTCTTGAAGGTACAACTGGCCACCACCCAGGCCGAGATCATGGGTGAACACGACCAGGCGACGACGATCGCTGCGCCCACGAGCATCCTGATGCCGCCACGAATCATCCGCGAATCTCAGCGGAGGTAATTTCTCAGCGTGATCACTCCTGTTGAGCAGCGCCGTGGCGATCTCGTGAACGTTGCCGCTCAGATCGTGCGCTCGCAGAAGCACTTCGGCGTCGGCACCCGGTTCGATCTCATCGATCTTGAAGAAGAAACCGTCAAGTCCCGACGCCCCCGTGAACTTCCGCACACTTTCGGGGCTGGGGACGCAGATCCGGGCGTTTCCGATCGGTGTGCCGTCCAGCAGCACCTCCAATGAGGAAATGTCCTCGACGACGGCAAAACCGTGGAGTTCGAAGCCGACGCACTTCCCCGCCGGGGACAGGGTCTCGATCAGTCTGACCTCGCTTGACTGCGCCAGCGGGGACGGTGTCGGAGAGCGACCTTCGGCCCGCCCGAATGCCATGAAGTGATACAGCGGATTGAGCCCGCTTCGCTCGACGTCCCTGTTGTTCAGGAGGTAGCCCGAGAGGGAGAAAGCCGAACCTACCGAGAACTGACCCGGATCATCCGACACCAGAATTCGGGCGATCGAGTCGACTTCCGTCAGGTCGACGAACCCGTTGGGACGAAGTCCCCGGGCAAGACCGGTCTCGATGAAGTGGTCACAGGGGTTTTGCAGCCGGGACGACCCCAGATTTGCGTCACGGTACCAACGAGGGTCTACGAGGGCCCTCAACTCCCGGTCGAGTCTGACGAAGAATGCCACCCGAAAGGGCTTGAGACGGGAGTAGCGCGAGGACATCGGTGCCGCATAGTCGGCCGCCGAAAGCGCGTAGCGCCGAAGAAGGTCGGCCAGACCGAGGCCCCGCAGCCTGGCGGCGACGGCAGCATTCACTTGAATGCGCTGAACCGCCCTCGTCAGATCCGCGACTCGCCGCACCCTACTGACCACGACATCGCCTCCCGCTCAAGTGCCACTGCTTCATGTCATTATGCCGGTAAGCGGCCATGACCCAGCGAAGTCGGACCCCCATTGAAACTGTCGCCTGTGGCGACTAGGGGACGGTCTCAGGTGACTCGGTCTGGGTGGCTGCCCACCCGGCCGTCGCGCTCGAGAGCCGTGATTTGCGTGGTCTCCGCATCCGTCAATTCGAAGTCGAAGATCGCGAAGTTCGAGGCGATACGCTCGCGCAGGTTCGACTTCGGAAAGATGATGTTTCCCTGCTGGATGTGCCAGCGCAGGATGACCTGGGCCACCGAGCGGCCGTGCGCATCCGCTATCGACTGAATTGCAGGCGATGCGACAAGGGCGCCGCGGGCGAGCGGGCTCCACGCCTCGGTGGCGATGCCGTGGGCGCGGCCGAACTCGGTGACCTCTCGCTGCTGCAGCTCGGGGTGCAGCTCGATCTGGTTGACCGCCGGCACGATGGATGTCTCGGCCAACAGGCGCTCGAGCTGGGGAACGAGAAAGTTCGAGACGCCGATGGAGCGGGCACGGCCCGACTCCTGAATCTTCTGAATCGCCCGCCAGCTGTCGACGTAGAGGTCGTTCGCGGCGCTCGGCCAGTGGATCAGGTACAGGTCGACGTAGTCGAGCCCCAGCGTGTCGAGGCTCCTGTCGAAGGCCTCGAACGTGCTCTCATAGCCCTGATCGGTGTTCCAGAGCTTGGTCGTGACGAAGAGCTCCGCACGCGGGATCCCCGAGGCCGCGAGGGCCTGGCCCACCCCCGCCTCGTTCCGGTACATCATCGCGGTATCGATGTGCCGGTAACCGACCTCGAGGGCCTCCGACACGATACGGCTGGTCTGCTCGGGGTCCACCTTGTAGACGCCGAAGCCCAGCTGCGGGATGCTGCGGCCGTCATTGAGTTCGATGCTGGGAACGGTCGAGGCTGCCGAGGAGGTCATGACTCCATCGTGACACTGCCGCCGCGTAAACTTGACATGCCTATGTCCAAAGAGCCCGAAGCACCAGAGCCCACAGCGCCCGCCTCGCCCGCACCCATCTCGCCCGCACCCATCTCGCCCGCGCCCTTCTCGATCGTGTTCCCGCCCGAGCTGCCCGTCAGCATGATGCGTGACGAGATCGCGGAAACGATCGCGGCGAACCAGGTCGTCATCGTCGCCGGCGCCACGGGCTCCGGCAAGACCACCCAGCTGCCGAAGATCTGCCTCGAGCTGGGCCGCACCAACATCGGCCACACCCAGCCGCGCCGTCTCGCCGCCCGTACCATCGCCGAGCGCATCGCCGAGGAGCTCGGCCAGGAGGTCGGCGGCCTCGTCGGCTACCAGGTGCGCTTCACCGACAAGGCGTCAAAAGACACGCGAATCAAGCTGATGACCGACGGCATTCTCTTGAACGAGATCCATCACGACCGGATGCTCACCAAGTACGACACGATCATCATCGACGAGGCCCACGAGCGCAGCCTCAACATCGACTTCCTGCTCGGCTACCTCAAGCAGCTGCTGCCGCGCCGGCCCGACCTGAAGCTCATCATCACGTCGGCCACGATCGACCCGGGCAGCTTCTCGCGGCACTTCAACGACGCCCCGATCATCGAGGTCTCGGGCCGCACGTTCCCGGTCGAGGTGCGCTACCGGCCGCTGGTCGCCGAGGTCGCCCTGAAAGCCCGCGCGAACGACCCTGAGGCCGATGAGGACACCGGTTCGGTCACCCCCGACCGCGACGTGTTCGAAGCCATCGGCGACGCGATCGACGAGCTGGCCCGCGAGGCGCCCGGCGACGTGCTCGTGTTCCTGTCCGGCGAGGCTGAGATCCGCGACGCCCAGGAGGCGCTCTCGGGCAAGTTCGCCGGCCGGGGAGCCGGAACCGCGGGCGGCACCGAGATCCTGCCCCTGTACGGCCGACTCTCCTCGGCCGACCAGCACCGCGTGTTCCAGCGCTCGGCGACGCCCGGCATCTCTCGCCGCATCGTGCTGGCCACCAACGTCGCCGAGACCAGCCTCACGGTCCCCGGCATCAAGTACGTCATCGACGCCGGCGAGGCCCGGATCAGCCGCTACAGCGTGCGCTCCAAGGTGCAGCGCCTGCCGATCGAGGCCATCTCCCAGGCCTCCGCCAACCAGCGCTCGGGCCGAAGCGGCCGCACCAGCGACGGAATCGCCATCCGGCTCTATTCCGAGGAGGACTACGGCCGGCGCCCCGAATTCACCGAGCCCGAGATCCTGCGCACGAACCTCGCCGCCGTCATCCTGCAGATGATCTCGCTCGGCCTCGGCGACATCGCGTCGTTCCCGTTCCTGCAGCCGCCCGACTCGCGCGGCATCAAGGACGGCGTCGACCTGCTCACCGAGCTCGGCGCCATCAGAACGCCAGACCCTTCCAAAGCGGATGCGCGGCTGTCGCTCACGAAGATCGGCCGCGACCTCTCGCGCCTGCCGATCGAGCCCCGCTTCGCCCGGATGGTCGTGGAGAGCAAGTCCACCGGCAACAGCCGCGAGGTCATGCTGATCGTCGCAGGACTCACGATTCAGGACCCGCGGGAGCGACCGCTTGAGCGCCGGCAGCGCGCCGACGAGCTGCACGGCCGCTTCATCGACCCGACCAGCGACTTCCTCAGCCTGCTGAACCTCTGGAACTACGTCGAGACGCAGCAGAAGGAGCTCTCCAGCGGGGCCTTCCGCCGCCTCTGCAAGAGCGAGTTCATCAACTACCTGCGCATCCGCGAGTGGCAGGACGTCTACCGCCAGCTGACGCAGCTCAGCCGGCCCCTCGGGCTCACGATCAACGACCCCGCGGTGAACCCCGACGGCATCCATCGCGCGATTCTGTCCGGCCTGCTCTCCCACATCGGCCTCCGGGATATTCTCAAGAAGGAATACGTCGGGGCCCGCCAGTCCCGGTTCAGCATCTTCCCGGGCTCGGCACTGGCGAAGAAACAGCCCGCCGCCGTGATGAGCGCCGAGCTCGTCGAGACCAGTCGGCTCTTCGCCCGGATGAACGCCGCGATCGACCCCGCCTGGGCCGAGCCGCTCGCCGGCGACCTCGTGAAGCGCAGCTACTCCGAGCCGCGGTGGGAGAAGAAGCAGGGCTCCGTGGTGGCGCACGAGCGCGTGACGCTGTTCGGCGTGCCGATCATCGAGAAGCGGCGCATCCAGTTCTCCCGCGTCGACCCCGCGTATGCGCGCGAGCTGTTCATCCGGCACGCGCTCGTCGAGGGCGATTGGGAGAGCCAGCAGGCCTTCGACCGCGACAACCGACGGTTCCGCAAGGAGCTCGAGCAGATCGAGGAGCGCAGCCGCCGCCGCGACCTGCTGCTGGACGATGAGGCCGTGTTCGAGTTCTACAACGAGCGCGTTCCCCGCGAGGTCGTCTCGCAGCGCACGTTCGAGGGCTGGTGGCGCACCGCCAAGCACGACACCCCGGACCTGCTGACGATGACCATCGACGCCCTGGTGCCCGAGGGTGCCCCCGAGGTCGACGAGAACGAGTACCCCTCGACCTGGCACGACGACGACCAGAAGCTCGGTCTGACCTACCGGTTCGAGCCCGGCACCGAAGACGACGGGGTCACGGCGACCGTGCCGCTCGCCCTGCTGCCGCGCCTCAAGCCGGAGTCGTTCGAGCTGCAGGTGCCGGGACTTCGCACCGAGCTCGTGACGGCGCTGATCAAGTCTCTGCCGAAGAACATCCGCAAGAACTTCGTCCCCTCGACCGACTGGGCCGTACGGCTCGTGGCCGAGACGACGGGGCTGAACTCCGCCGCGGGTCTTTCGGACGGCTATATAGCCACGCTGGCATCCACC
>CANFBG010000139.1 GCA_947444785.1 Microbacteriaceae bacterium
ATGGTCACCCAGGAGGCGTACCTGTTCTCCGGCACGGTGGCCGAGAACATCGCAATCGGCAAGCCGGATGCGACGGATCAGGAGATCCGCGCGGCCGCCCGCGCCGTCGGGGCCGAGCGCTTCATCGAGGAGCTGCCCAGCGGCTTCGACACCGACGTGAACAAGCGGGGCGGCCGCGTCTCCGCCGGCCAGCGCCAGCTCATCTCGTTCGCGCGGGCATTTCTGGCCGACCCGGCCGTGCTCATCCTCGACGAGGCGACGGCATCCCTCGATATCCCCAGCGAGCGGCTGATCCAGGAGGCGCTGACGACCCTGCTGGCGGACCGAACGGCGATCATCATCGCCCACAGGCTCTCCACGGTCGCGATCGCCGACCGGGTGCTGGTCATGGAGCACGGCAGGATCGTCGAGGACGGCACCCCGGCGGAGCTCATCGCAGGCACGGGCCGTTTTGCGAGCATGCACGCATCGTGGCGCGAGTCACTGGCCTAGACGGGCGCCGGTCCGCGGCCTGACACGGCACTGAGGGGCTGAAGGCCTAGGGAGTCCAGGCGAAGATGCGAAGGCCCTGGATGATCACGTGCCAGCCGTCGACGCAGGTGATTGCCGCGTCGGGCGCGATCGACTGGATCCACCAGCTGTCATCCAGCACGGGCCGGTTGGCGCTGATCGACGCGTCACACTCGCCACCGATGGGGGCGGCGACGGTGGGAGCCACGGTTCCGGCCGGCGCGTCGGCGGCAACCTTCGGCTGGGGAACGAGGAAGGTCATGATCTTCGTGTTGTGACTCACGTCGGTCTTGATCCGGATGATGGTGGCATCCGCCGGCACCCAGCCCGGCACCGCCACGCTGGAGCCGGCCGACTGGGCCTCGCCGACGGTTGCGTAGATCGCCGAGGAGATCGGCGGGTTTATCGCGTTCGCCAGCGAGCAGCCGGAGAGCGAGGTCGCGACGGCGATCAGAATGGGGACGACCAGGAGCGAACGACGCTTCAACTCGGTACCTTCCGGGAGGGATAGTGCGGTTTATGGTTCAAGGCTGTGGCTGGTGGGGGAGTCAGTGGCTGTCCACCGTGCTCCAGCGTACTCGACGCGATATCCGCAGCCGGTGGTGGTCGGCGTGAGCGGTGTGGCCTCGACGAGATAGTGCTCGAGGGCCGCCGCCTCATGACCGCTCGGCGGGTGACCCCCTGCCCGGATGACGCGCCACCACGGATGCTCGCCGCCAGACGTCCTCAAGACGGTTCCGACAGCCCGTGCGGCCCGGGAACCGAGGAGGGCGGCGACGTCGCCATAGGTCAGAACGCGCCCGGAAGGGATCGAGTCGACGACGTCGAGAACGCCCCGGGCGAAGCTGTCGCCGGGGCCGTCGACCGGGCCATCGCCCTCGAGCGGGCCGGCGTTCAGAGAGTCAGTGCGGCGAAGGTCTCGCCGTATCGGGTCTCCCCGATCGGCGAGAAGCCGAGCCGGGTGAAGAACGCCTCGGGCCCCTCCTCGCCGGGCTCGAAGATGACCGTCACGCGCTCGATCCCGCGGGACCTGGCCTCATCGGCCAGCGCGAGCACCGCGAAACGCCCCACGCCCTTGCCCTGGGCGTCGGCCGCGACGTTGATGCTCCAGATGCAGCTCCGGAACTCCTCGTGGTCGCTGGCGGGGTCGAAGTTGCCCTTGATGAAGCCGACGACCGTGTCATCCTCCATCACCACTCGGGGCCACGACGTCGTGGGATTCACGCCGCCTTCAGCCATCGTGTGCGAGATCGGGGTCGCAAACTGTTCCTGCCCCGGTTTCATGGTGAGCGAGTTCGCCGCCATGATCGTCGCTGCCGACAACTCTTCAAGTCTCAGTTCACCCATGCCCTCAGGTTATCCGTACTCCTCGACTCTTTCCACAGTGCACCCCCCTAAATGCCGCAGGGAGAGACCAGAATTTACATAGAATTTATCTTGATGTAGAGATAGTTCGTTGAGGCGCTAAGCTAGTCGATGGTTGAATTTCCCGCGTTTCCGCCCGAAAGAAGCCCGGAAACGCCCCCAAAATCGAAGGAGTGGCCCTTGTCGAAAATCAAGGTTGAAGGAACGATCGTCGAGCTCGACGGCGATGAGATGACCAGGATCATCTGGCAGGCCATCAAGGACACCCTGATTCACCCCTATCTCGATGTGAACCTCGAGTACTACGACCTGGGCATCCAGCACCGCGACGAGACCGATGACCAGGTCACCGTGGATGCGGCCCACGCGATCCTGAAGCACGGCGTCGGCGTCAAGTGCGCGACGATCACGCCCGACGAGGCGCGCGTCGAGGAGTTCGGCCTCAAGAAGATGTGGCGCTCCCCGAACGGCACGATCCGCAACATCCTCGGCGGCGTTATCTTCCGCGAGCCGATCATCATCTCCAACATCCCGCGCCTCGTTCCGGGGTGGAACAAGCCGATCATCATCGGCCGTCACGCGTTCGGCGACCAGTACCGCGCCACTGACTTCCGTTTCCACGGCAAGGGCACGCTGAGCGTTGCGTTCACGCCCGACGACGGCTCCGAGCCGCTGCAGTTCGAGGTCTACAAGTCCGAGGGCGACGGCGTCGCCCAGGTTCAGTACAACATCGACGAGTCGATCACCGACTTCGCCCGGGCCTCGCTGAACTACGGCCTGAGCCGCAACTACCCGGTCTACCTCTCGACCAAGAACACGATCCTGAAGGCCTACGACGGCCGGTTCAAGGACATCTTCGAAGAGGTCTTCGCGGCTGAGTTCAAAGAGAAGTTCGAAGCGGCCGGAATCACCTACGAGCACCGCCTCATCGACGACATGGTTGCCGCATCCCTGAAGTGGGAGGGCGGTTACGTCTGGGCCTGCAAGAACTACGACGGTGACGTCCAGTCCGACACCGTGGCCCAGGGCTTCGGCTCACTCGGCCTGATGACGAGTGTTCTCTTCAGCCCCGACGGCAAGACCGTCGAGGCAGAGGCCGCCCACGGAACGGTGACGCGGCACTTCCGCCAGCACCAGGCCGGCAAGCCGACGTCGACGAACCCGATCGCCTCGATCTACGCGTGGACCCGTGGCCTGTCCCACCGCGCCCTGCTGGATTCAAACGCGGAGCTGGCAACGTTTGCCACCACGCTCGAGGATGTCGTCATCAAGACGGTCGAGAGTGGCGCCATGACCAAGGACCTCGCGTTCCTGGTCGGGCCCGACCAGAAGTACCAGACCACGGAGGAGTTCCTCTCGACCCTGGCCGAGAACCTCAAGACCCGCCTGGCCTAACGGCGCGGTAATTCAAGGCCCGTCTGGCCGAATCCGACCCCCGAGAAGGGTTGAATTCCGGTCAGGCGGGCTTTTCCTTTGGGCGATGTTGAATTCAATTCCGTGTTCGGCTTTGGAATCTCGGTAATAGGTGGCACAATTTTAGGGTGCCCAATCAGCCAAAGACCCCAGTGAAGTCGTTCCGTATTCCGGACGAGCTTTACCAAGCGGCCCTGACCAAGGCGCGCCTCGAAGAGCGCTCCCTTACCGAGGTTGTCCGCGCCGCCCTGCTCGCCTACATCACGGGCGCAGAAGCGTAGCTAGATCAGTTTCTCGCTCTGGTCCACATACGACCGGAGCGCCCTGACGATAACGTCGTCGACGCTCTCGCCGGCGGCAACCGCCTTGGCCTGGGCGGCGTCGAACACATGCGCGTCGATGGGAAAGGACCGCAGGGGGGCTTCCCCTGACTCGTCAACCTGTGCTGTCATGACACCTACAATAACAAGGGTTTCAGGGCCACGGATACCGGTTCAGGCAAAGATCGAGCGGCGGCGTCCGGAGCCTGGGGGCTTGACCGGGCAACCGGGCCCAAACGTAGGATTCAGTGTCACTACGGCGAGGCTTCAAGCGCCTCGAACGGGTATCGAGGCTGGAGGATCAGATGGCTGCACCACAGGACGATCGACAGCATCTGGCCGCCGGGTCCAACGAATCGGACACCGCCTATGTGGAGCCTCTTCCGACGTCTCCCCTTGATATCTCGGCACTGATCGCCGCACAGCGTCTCAGCGACGGGGAGATCGCAAGCGGGGGCTGAATCTTGTGCGCGCCGCGATGAGGCGCGCCACTAGAGGTTGTCTTCGGGTCAAGGGTCTGTCCTTGAAGACAATCAGAGAATGGAGCGGGGACTGATATCGGTCAGTCCCCGCTCCGCCTGTCAATCTGCTGTCAGCCGATCTTGCGGCGCCCTGAGACGACGCCGCTGGCGACAGCAACGATCGCGAAGGCCGCCGCCACGATCGGCTGGCCCATGCTCAGCCAGGCCAGGGCAGCCGAGCCCATGATCAGGATCTCAACCAGCGCTCGGCCGAAGTTGTCCAGCCGGATCACCGGCTTGGGGGAGAGGAAAAGCGCCCAGACCAGGATGGCGAAGACCGGTGTGGCGATCGACATCAGGATGTTCACCCACGGGCCCGGCCATTCGAGAAAGCCCCAGAGGCCCAGCGTTACGAAGGCCGCGATCTCGAGGAAGAGACGAAGAATGTCATTGGGTCCGACGCGTCGAGCGTCTGTTTCTGACTGCACCAGACAAGCCTACCCAGTGCTGTCAGCGGAAGATGATGGTTCGCGCGCCATCGAGCAGCACGCGGTGCTCGGCGAACCACTTCACCGCCTGCGTCAGCGTGCGGCTCTCTTCGTCCTGGCCGATCGCCATGAGCTCGGTGGGCGTTCGTGAGTGCTCGACCCGCACGACGTTCTGCTCGATGATCGGCCCCTCGTCGAGATCGCTCGTGACGAAGTGTGCCGTGGCCCCGATGAGCTTCACGCCCCGGGCGTGCGCCTGCTTGTAGGGATTCGCGCCCTTGAAGCCGGGCAGGAACGAGTGGTGGATGTTGATGATGCGACCGCTCAGTGCCGCACACAGCCCGGGGCTGAGGATCTGCATGTAGCGGGCCAGGACGACGAGCTCGATGTCGTGCTGCTCGACCAGCTCGAGAACGCGGCTCTCGAAGGCGGCCTTGCCCGCCGCATCCGTCACGGGAATAGCCTCGAAGGAAACGCCATAGAACTCGGCCATATCGGCGAGGGCGCCGTGGTTGCTCAACACCATCGGGATCTCGATCGGCAGCTGGTCTGCGCGCTGGCGGAACAGCAGGTCGTTCACGCAGTGCGCCGCCGTCGATGCCAGCACCAGGGTGCGAAGCGGTCGGCCGACCTCATCCAGCTCCCAGTCCATTTCATACCGGGAGATGACCGGGGCGAGGGCCTTCTCGAATACCTCGCGCGAGGCATCCGCCCGCACCTGGAGACGCATGAAGAAACGGCCGGTATCGGCGCTGGAGAACTGCTGGCTCTCCGTGATGTTTCCGCCCGACGCGACGACCGCAC
Organism: Microbacteriaceae bacterium; assembly: GCA_947444785.1. GTDB lineage: Bacteria > Actinomycetota > Actinomycetes > Actinomycetales > Microbacteriaceae > Agreia. The sequence continues at coordinate 5,362 of CANFBG010000139.1, forward strand.
CGCTCACGGCGTGCACGATTCCGGGCAGGTCGGCGCACACGAAGGTGAGCACCCAATGGTGGTTGGTCATGAGCGTCTACACTAGTAGAGGCCGGGGGGATCTCGTCTGGCCCCGGGCTAGTTAGAAGTCTCGCAGCACTCTGAGGCGGCCTTGGCTCATGCCAAACCTGTCCGCCGGATTCTCGCCAGAGTTGGTTTGTTAGCCCATGACTCAGCCCATCACCAGCCCCATTCGCATCGTGCGTCCGCCCGCGAGTGCAGCGAAGCCGAGCGGCGCATTTCCCTGGGGAAGCCTTCTCGTGTTGTCCGGGGCGGTCTTCCTGTCGGTGACCGCGGAGATGCTGCCGACCGGGCTCCTGCCGGAGATGAGCCGCGACCTCGACGTGTCCCAGTCGCAGGTCGGCCTGCTTGTCTCGATCTTCGCGTTCGCCGTCGTGCTCACGAGCATTCCGCTCGGCCATCTCACTCGCCGCCGGCAGCGTCATCGGCTCATCGTGGTCGTGATCTTCATCATCGCTCTGGCCAGCGGTGCCACGGCGCTGGCACCGAACTTCGAGGTGATCGCGGTCGCCCGGGCGGTGGGCGGCATGGCGCACGGCCTGTTCTGGGCGGTGATGGGCGCCTACGCCGGGTACCTCGTGCCCCGGGAGTTCATCGGCCGCGCCGTCGCGATCACGACGGGCGGGGGAACGCTGGCCTTCGTCATCGGCGTTCCGATCGGCACATTCATCGGTCAGGCCATCGGCTGGCGCGCGGCATTCGGCGCAATCGCCATCCTGTGTCTGGCTGGTGCCGTCGTAATGCTCTGGCTGTTGCCGCGAGTCGAACGCGCGGTGCCCAGCCGTGACGAGGAGCGGCTCGCGAAGGCGGCCAAGAAGCGCGGCGAGCATCAGAAGGATGCGACGCTGCCGGCGATCGCGCTCACCTGCCTGCTGGCAACGGTCATCATGACGGGCCACTACGCCTACTACACGTTCATTGCGCCGTTCCTGACGGAGGCGATCGGCGTTCGCTCCGAAGACCTTGCCCCCCTGCTGGCGCTGTACGGCATCGCCGGGGCGGGCGGCCTCATCCTCGCGGGAACGGTCTTCGGGCGCCGCAACACGCTCGGCCTCGCCACCGGCATCGCCGTAACGGCCGTTATGGTGCTGCTGATGGCGGTGTTCGCCGGCAATCCGCTTATCGCCGTCGCCTCCTTCGTTCTCTGGGGCCTGATGTTCGGCCTGCTTCCCCCGCTGCTGGGCACCCGGCTGCTGCACGTCGCGTCGCTCAAGGCGCGGGATGCGGCCAGTGCGTATTACGCGACAGCATTCAA
>CANFBG010000140.1 GCA_947444785.1 Microbacteriaceae bacterium
CGTCGATAACAGAATGAACGACAGTATCGTCGTCACCCGGTCCGAGAGTTGATACTGCCTGACCGCATTCCAGAAGCCCAGCAGGACGCCCAGCACGAGTCCGACGATCGAACCGATGATGAGCAACTGCAGGCTTACCGCGAACCTCTGGCCGAACTCGTCGTTGATGCTGCCGTTGGTGATGCTGCGGCCCAGATCGCCCGTGACCGTCTTGCCTACCCAGCTCGCATAGCGCTCCAGCAGGGGGTCTTGGTCGTTCACGCCGATCAGGCTCAACTGGCTGTTGATGACCGAAGCGGGCGGGGCTGGATTGCGCGCCTCGTAGGCCGCGCGGGGGTTGAACGACAGGGACGCCATCAGGTAGGTCAGCGACGTCGCGATGAAAGCCAGGATCACGTAATAGGCCAGACGCCTGGTGAGATAGCGAAGCATCCTGACACTCTAGACCCCCCGTTCGAGTCACATGTAACCGATTGTTTCGGCGCGGTAACAACGCGACGATTTGTCACGGAAACGTTGTCTGCTGGCGAAATCGCGACGTAGGGTGGGTAAATTCGGGGGAAACACCCCCGTTCGGGGGTTCCGGTTTCGGGGTGACAGATCCACCCGCTCTGGCGACTTCACAGCACGTCAATGTCAATGAGGAGTTCACATGCGTAGCAAGAGAGCAATGGTCGGCATCTTCGCCGGCCTGGTCAGCATCGGGCTGGTCCTGAGCGGATGCGCCGCCGGTGGCGGAACCGCCGATCCAAGCACGAGCGGCAAGGCCCAGCTCGACCCGGCCGGCGATACCAATGCCCAGCCGGCATCCGCAGTCAGCCAGGGTGGCACCCTTCGCGTGCCGCTGCAGTCGTTCCCGCCGAACTGGAACTACTCGTTCATCGACGGCACGCTCGCAGACACCGACCTCGTGATGCAGACGATGGTGCAGAAGCCATTCATCATCGGCCTCGACGGCGCTCCGACGCTGAACACAGACCTCCTCGTCTCGGCAGAGCCGACGAGCACGACGCCCCTGGTGATCGAGTACAAGATCAACCCGGCCGCGACCTGGAGCGATGGCACCCCCATCACCTGGGCCGACTTCGAGGCGAACTTCCGGGCCTTGAACGGCACGGACCCCGCCTACACGATCGCCGATTCCACGGGCTACAGCTCGATGGCCTCGGTCACCCAGGGCGCAACCGTCAAGGACGCGATCGTGACTTATAAGACCCCGTTCGCCGACTGGAAGTCGATGTTCGCACCGTTCTACCCGGCCAGCCAGATCGGCACACCCGCCGGCTTCAACACCGCCTACGCCGACAAGATCCCCGTGACGGCAGGCCCGTTCAAGCTTGAGGAGATCAACACCTCGGCGCGCACGATCTCGGTCGTGCCCGATCCGGCATGGTGGGGAGAGAAGCCGAAGCTCGACCGAATCATCTTCATCGCCCTCGATGCCTCGGCCGACGTCGACGCCTACCTGAACAAGGAGATCGACCTCGTCTCGGCAGGAACGACAGAGCGCTACGGACGAGTATCCGGAGCACCGGACACCGCCCTTCGCGCAGCCCCCTCGGCCAGCTACACCCACGTCGACTTCAGCTCGTCGGGCATCTTCGCCGACAAGCAGCTGCGACTCGCCGTTCAGAAGGCCGTCGACCGCGCCTCGCTGTCCGCAGTCATCGTGGGCGACCTGCCCTACGACATCCCGCTCTTGAACAATCACATCTACCTCGGAACGGATGCGACCTACCAGGACAACGCAGGCGACGTCGGCTCCTTCGATCCGGAGGCTGCCAAGGCAATCCTTGCGGCCGCCGGCTGGACCGGAGACGGGGCTGTTCGCACCAAGGACGGCAAGAACCTGACGTTTGCGATCACGATTCCCTCCGGTGCGGTCTCCTCGAGCCAGATGGCCCAGGTCATCCAGAGCCAGCTCGCGGCGGTTGGCATGCAGATGACGATCAACGAGGTCGCAAGCGACGCGTTCTTCTCCGACAACATCACGCCGGGCGCCTACGACATGACGATCTTCCTCTGGGGAGGAACCGGTTACCCCGCCGCCGGCGCGAGCATCTACCGCTCGGGCGCAGAGGGCCAGAACTACGGCCGTATCTCGACCCCGGAGCTCGACTCGATGCTTACGACGGTCGTCACGGAGTCTGACCCGGTCAGCGCCGCAGCCCTGTGGAACGAGATCGACACGGCCGTCTGGGCCGAGGGGCACTCCATGCCCATCATCCAGTCGCCGCGCATCATCGCCATCAACCCGAAGGTCGCCAACTATGGCGCCCGCCCCGGTGCCGCCGACGTGAACTGGAAGATCGTCGGCTTCATGAGCTAGTCCCCCAGCGGTTCACTCCGCGGGATATGAGACGGGCGGATTCGGTTGCAGCCGGATCCGCCCGTCTCTCTGCCGCCAACGACTGGAACGTCCCGGGGAACGCCCAGCGGTACCCGAGTAACGTGGAGGGTCCGGATGGCGCTGTCAGAAAGACGCAAACTATGAGCTCCGCTTCGAAAACCACTGTTCCCGTACTCGTGTTCGACGGGGACTGCGGGTTCTGCACGACCGCCGTGAACTTCATGAAGAAGCGACTGCCGAGTTTCCCCGACACGATCCCGTTCCAGTGGGCAGATCTTCCCGCGCTCGGCCTCACGATGAAGCTTGCCTCAAGCCGGGTCTGGTACGTGACGGATGGGGCCACGTTCGGTGGCGCGGCCGCCATGGCCGCCATCCTGCGCACCCAGCCCAACGGCGCGCTCCGCTTTCTCGGCTGGCTCGGAACGGTTCCACCGTGGTCGTGGGCCGCAGAGCTGGGCTACCGCCTCGTTGCGCGCTACCGCCACAAGCTTCCCGGCGGCACCCCCGCCTGTGCGATGCGCCCCGCGCGCTAAGCCCACACTGAGGCCTGTGGGCCTCCTGGGGGAAATCCGTGCACCGAGATCGTCCAGAACCGCCCACCCGCGAATTCTTGGGCGGTTGTGGACGATCTCGGCGAAATTTCGCCGCGGGTTCGGCGAAGCTGGTTGTTTTCAGGGGTGCCCCCTAGGCTCGTGCCGTGAGCACCGATCAGACCAAGACCCCCGCGCCATTCCCGCAGGAGGCATGGCTTAGGAATCCCCGGCGACGGATCTGGGTCGAGATCAGCATCGTGCTCGGGCTGTCGCTCGGCGCCTCCGCGATCTACTCGATCGTCAGCCTCATCGACCTGTTGACGAGAGCCACGCCGCTCGCCTCGCAGACACAGTCGCTCAACAACGCTCTCAGCTCTCGCGAGTGGCTCGACTTCACCTACCAGGGGCTGGCCGTCTTCTTCGGGTTGATGCCCGTCGCCCTCGTGCTGTACCTGCTGGCGATCTCCGGCGGGAATCCATTCCGGCGGCTCGGGTTCGACCTCAGCCAGCCAGGCAAAGATATCGGCCGGGGCGTGCTGCTCGTCTTGGGCATCGGCATTCCGGGCCTCGCGCTCTACTTCGTCGGGCGCGCGTTCGGGTTCACCGTCAACGTGAACCCGGTACTCGGCACCTATTGGTGGACCATTCCGATGCTCATCCTGGCGGCGGTGAAGGCGGCCCTCACCGAGGAGTTGATCGTCGTCGCCTACCTGTTCACCCGGCTGAAAGAACTCGGCTGGGGTCGCGGGCGCCTAGGCATGTGGACGATCATCTTCGCGGCGGCGGTGCTCCGGGGCTCGTATCACCTGTACCAGGGAATCGGGCCGTTCTTCGGCAACCTGGCCATGGGCATGATCTTCGGCTGGTGCTACAACCGCTGGGGCCGGGTGATGCCGCTCGTCGTCGCACACTGGATCATCGACATCGCCTCGTTCATCGGCTACGCCTGGGCGGTCGGGGCGTTCCCCGGGCTGTTCAAAGTCCCGGCTTAGGTTCTTCGTCATCGTCGGGGTCGGGGCTGCCGAAGGCGATGATCTCGTCCATCAGGGCGCTGGCGTCGTCGTCCACCGAGGTTTCATCGGGAGCCTCATCGGAGGTCGGCATCGAAGCGGATGCATCCTCGCTGGGCGCCGCTTCGGCTTCCGACTCCGATTTGGCTTCCGACTCCGCTTCGGCTTCGGTCTCCGCTTCGGGAGCAGCCTCAGGCTCGGGCCCGGCGGCAGGCTCGGCTATGCCCGGAGCATCCAGCATGGCGGCGGATTCATCGGCGGCGAGGGCTGTGCGCGGAGTGCGACGGGAGAGCACGATCGCGGTCACACCGATGGCAAGCACCAAGAGGGCTCCTCCGCCGATGCCGCCGATGAGGCCCCAGTCAGTGGGAGCGCGAGTGGCCGCACGGGCAGTCCCCGCCGAGGCCGACGAGGTTGCGGTTGTGGTCGGCGTGGCGGTGGGGGTCGGCATGGGGTTCACGGCGATCTTTATGACGGCGATGCCGTTGCCCTTGGCCCCGATCAATTTGCAGACCAGGCCTGAGGAGCCGACCGGGAAAACGGTTCCGGAGGCCACCGGGGCATCCGCGATGAAGCAGCCGCCATCGGTCAGGCCCTCCGGCAGAACCGGTGCGAATGTGATCGGCGCACCGGCAGCGCTGGTGGCGGGAACCGTGATGTAGTCCGGGACGACACCCGTGTTCGTGAAGTCAGCACCGTCGACCTGGGCGTTCGTGAAGTTCGCACCGGCGATATTGGCGCCGGTGAAGTTCGCGGCCTGAAGCTTGGAGCCGGAGAAGTTCGTGCCGGCCAGATTGGCACCCTGGAGGGCTGCCTGGCCGAGGCTCTTCGAGCCCAGGTTCACGCCGGCACACTGGGCCCCACCCGCGGGGGGACCGTCGATGAGCTGGCGCACGACACAGCCATCGCTGTCGTAGTAGGTGGTTGCCGAGGCCGGTGCGGCCGAGAGACCGAGGACCGCTGCCATGCCGAGCACGCCGCCTAGAACAAAGAGCCGGCCGCGCGCCGGAGAGAATCTCGCCATGCGCTCGAGATTACCAGCGCATGACGAGACTCCCCGAATCGAGCAACAGGGGCTAGACGAAAGCCTCCGGCGGCGGGCAGGAGCAGACGAGGTTGCGATCGCCATAGGCGTTGTCGATGCGACGCACCGGCGGCCAGTACTTGTGGCGAATCTGCGAGCGCACCGGGTAGACCGCGGTCTCGCGGTTGTAACTGTGCTCCCACTCCCCCTCGATCACGGACTGGGCCGTGTGCGGGGCGTTGTGCAGGGGGTTGTCCTCCGCGGGCCAGACGCCTGCAGCGACCTGGTCGGCCTCGTGCTTGATGGCGATCATGGCGTCGATGAACCGGTCGATCTCCACCAGGTCTTCGCTCTCGGTCGGCTCGACCATGAGCGTGCCGACGACCGGGAAGCTCATGGTCGGGGCGTGGAAGCCGTAGTCCATCAAGCGCTTGGCGATGTCGTCAACCGTGATGCCGGTCAGAGCGGTCAGCGGTCGAACGTCGAGCACGCACTCGTGCGCCACGAGGCCGTTGTCTCCCGCGTAGAGCACCGGGAAGTGCCCCTCGAGCCGGGACGCGACGTAGTTGGCCGCAAGAACTGCAGCACCCGTCGCATCCGCCAGGCCGCGCGCACCCATCATGCGCACATAGGCCCAGCTGATCGGCAGGATGCTCGGGCTGCCGTAGGGGGCTGCCGAGATCGGTCCGCCGCCGTGAACGACGACACTGCCGTCGGCCATCACATGCTCGGCCTTCTGGGCGCCCGCGTGGCCCGGGAGGAACGGGGCGAGGTGCGCCTTGGCGCCCACGGGCCCGACGCCGGGACCGCCGCCGCCGTGCGGGATGCAGAACGTCTTGTGCAGGTTGAGGTGCGAGACGTCGCCGCCGAAGTCGCCGAACCGGGCGAAGCCGAGGAGGGCGTTCAGGTTAGCGCCATCGACGTAGACCTGGCCGCCGGCCGCGTGCACGAGCTGGCAGATCTGGGCGACCTCGTGCTCGTAGACGCCGTGCGTCGACGGGTACGTGATCATCAGTGCCGCGAGGGATGCCGCGTGCAGCTCGATCTTGGCGTGCAGGTCGACGAGGTCGACGTTGCCCATCTCGTCACAGGCGACGACGACGACCTTGAAGCCCGCCAGTACCGCGGACGCGGCGTTCGTGCCGTGCGCGCTCGAGGGGATCAGGCAGATCGTGCGGTCGGCGTCTCCCCGGGACAGGTGATACCCACGGATGGCCAGGAGTCCGGCGAGTTCGCCCTGGCTGCCGGCGTTCGGCTGCAGAGACACCGAGTCGTACCCGGTGACCTCGGCCAGCCAGGACTCGAGGTCGTCGATGAGCGACAGGTAGCCCTCGACATCAGCGCGGGGGGCGAACGGGTGCAGGCCGCCGAACTCGGGCCAGGTCACGGCCTCCATCTCGGTCGCCGCGTTCAGCTTCATGGTGCACGAGCCCAGCGGGATCATGCCGCGGTCCAGCGCGTAATCGAGGTCGGCGAGGCTCTTCAGGTAGCGCATCATGCTGGTCTCGGACCGGTGCGTGTTGAACACGGCATGGGTCAGGTATTCGCTGGTGCGCGCGAGGTGCGCAGGCAGGCTCTGGCCGGCGATATCGACTGACCCCGCACCGGGCGTCGCGCCGATCAGAGCGGCAACCGTCGTGAGCTCGGTGTCGGTCGTGGTCTCATCGACCGCGAGACCGAGCAGGTCGGGGTTCACGACGCGAAGCAGGAAGCCTGCGGCGTGGGCCCGATCGGCGATCTC
>CANFBG010000141.1 GCA_947444785.1 Microbacteriaceae bacterium
TTTGGGTGCCGCAGTCCAGTCTTTCGTTAGTCCGGGAGCGTTCTTCTGAGTCATAGCGTTGGGTCGTGTGGACGTCCCGCGGACAGCTCCTGTCCACGCGTGGCCATTCCAGTATCGGTTGCCCTTTTGGCTCTCTGAACTGGGACACCAACCGGCCTTCACTCGGGGTGCGTCATCTTTCCCATGTATGAAGATAAGGGGTCGGCGCGTCGCGTCAAGACTTGACCTATTTCGTTGCGGGGTTGTTCTCGAAATACCCAGAAACTGTTCTCGGTATTGAGGAATTCAACCTTTTCAATCCGAAAACTCGGCTTTCACGCCTTCGTTTAGGCGAGAGTCGCGCGCGATGCCTGGTCTGACCGGCGGCGATGGTTGTTCGTGGTCGTTTTTGGGTCGTTAACGAGAAAAGACCCGCCTTTTGGGCAGGTCTAATTCTTCGTTACGCGGAAGGTCTTGCGGGTGTCAGAGTGGCGGATGGGCCGCTACGGAGTTAGTGGCGGCGGTGATTCGGCTTCTTCCGGGGGAAGCTTCTCCTCGGAAGGCGACTCGCCATTTGCCCACCGCTCATTCAGGACGTTGACACTATTGACGGCTGAGACAATCTTCTTGTCCACGCCTTTGCGCATGCCCATGAGAAACGTGTGGATCTTCCGCACGTTCGAGGACACGACGGCCATGGTCGTCGCGAGATACATGAAAGTGTTTCCGCGGGCGCGGCGGCGCCCGCCGTCGTCGATGGCTTCCCAGTTGGAGTCCTTGATGTGAGCGTTTGTCGATTCGATCACGTTGCGCATGCCGTACCACGCTTCCCAGATCGGGCTTCGGTGGGGGAAGAGCTGGGCCTCCTTGAGTCCGTCTTCCCACGGGATGCTGATCGTTTTTGGACAGTCTGAGGCACTGATGACGCCGGTGACGAGGTCGACCTGGGGGCCGGTTGCGATCGGGGGAAACATGTAGCGCTGTGATTCCATAGGCGTCGGGCGTCCCTTGGGAATGAGGCGCCATTTGTCGCGTGCTGCGAGGCTGATGTTGCGCTGGGCGAGGGCGGCGACTCTTATAGCGAGTCGCTGCGCCTTCTGGGACTCAGCGGTCTCACGCGTCCACGGCGTCGCCTTCAACGCGTTCAGGAACGTGATCTCAGCGTTGATGAGATCCGGCGGCATTTTCTTGTAATACCAATTGCCTCCTACCTGGATGACGTCGCCGGAGAAGAAGGTCCGGCCGAGCTGTGTGCTCTTGTAGTCCGAGACGAACTGCCACCCGAAGCGGTGAGCGATCTTGTGGTAGTTCTCGACAGTCATCCCGCTGGAGTAGAGGCGGTCGTGGATCATGAGTTTGGCTTTGGTTCCTGCCTCATTTGCATACGTCAGCATGGTGCGCATGGCGTCTTTGGACTCACCCGGCCGGTGGAAGCCGATGTGCTGCACGGTGAGGGGGAAATTGGCTGACTCGAAGGGGTCATTAGGGACCTTGACCATGAGCTCGGCCTCCATGGCCGGTTTGGCATCTTTGACGACCTTGACGACGATTCCTTTGCTCGCGGCAGCGCCCTTCCCGCTCTTTGCCTTCTGGGCGTAGCCGTGGTGGTTTCCGCCTCGGGAGTAGGTTCCGGCGTCGTAGTTCGTGCTTCTCCGGGGCAGCGTGTTTTGGGTCGCGTTGATGACGCTCGGGTTCAGGGCCTTGCCGAAGACGTTGATGTGGGTCGCATCGATGGCGTGGTTGCCATCGTGACGATCTCGGACATATTTGGGCAGGAGCTCGTTCGATCCCGCGATCAGGCGATTGCAGAGGTCATCCATGCGAATGGCCTTCGTCGCGCATTCCTCGGGGTCACGCGCAGCGATGATCGCCTGATAGTCGTCTCCCGTCGGGACTCGCCAGCGCGGCCCTGGGGTCGAATCGACGAGAGTCATGAGGACCTGCACGGCACGCCACAGCCGCTGGTACCACGCCGCTTCGCTTGCGTTGTCGTTGATGATTCCCAGGGCCGTGAAATCGATGCCGCGGAGCTCATCGTCATAGAGAGTGAAGGCCATTTCGCTGAACGTCAATCCGCGACGCGCGCTCATGTGGGCTTGCATGATGATAACCGCTTGAAGGGGACTGATCGATGCTTTGCGGCCCACGGTGGGAAGGTTGTCGACGCGTCGCCATTCGTGGAGTTTCTCCTCGATCCCCGACAGCCGCACGATCCTTTGAGCCCGGTAGAGGTGGGTTCGGATGTTGCGTTTCCGCAACACGGCCGGTGCCTCGTCGAGGGTCACTCCGAAGGTGTAGTGCAGGAGGTTCTCGAGCTCGGCGATGCGGTCGGCATTCGCCGTGATCTCGGCATTCAGGACCGCGTCTTCGTCGAGGGTGTCTGCGGGGTTGTGGCGGGCGGCTTTCCGGCGGGCCGCCTTCCGGGCCGCGGCGTTGGCGACGGCGATCCGGTCATCGGCGATCCATGTCGCCTCAGACGTGCGCTTCTTCTTCGTGCTCTTCCGGGTTGCAGCACTTTTCGGGTGGGATGGGCTCTGTCCGGCGCGGATGGTCATCGGGTGACCTCGGCGCGAAGGACTTCACGGTAGGTCGCGGTGTCGAGGGCGGGCACGAAGGCGAGGTACGCGGCAAGGTTCCGAAAGGTGTTGTACCCCGACGCAGTCATCAGGGCGCGGATGGGAGTTGCTGCCGAGAGGTGGGTCACAAGCCACGTCGCGCGCAGACGGTCAGGGTAGGGGCGCTCATGACCGATGCAGTGTTCGATCGAGTGCGACAGAGCAGGTGAGCTCATTGGGATCGCCCGACCGCCGATGATGTGGACATCCGGCGCCAGCCCCTTGATCGCATCCACGACCATCGGTTCCCACCCGGCCAGCACCGGAACCTGACGGGCACGAATCCCGGTCACGGTGATGAGAATCCCGGACGCATCGACGAGGACATCGCGAGGGGTCAGTGCCAAGAGTTCACCGGCGGCAAGGCCTGCTCCGACACACATGCTGATCGTCGCGCGGGCATGCCGGGTGCGGGTGACCGTGTTCTGCCCGTTGGCCCACCGAATGAAGTTCTTCAGCTCCTTGTCAGAGTACGGCGGCGCGATGACGTGACCATTCAGAGTCCGCATCGGGATGGGGGCGTCTTCGGGGCGGATGATCGCGGTAATGCGCAGCAGCATCCCCCGCGCACCACGCAGGGAGCCTTCCTTCAATTTGCGGGGGTTCTCTTTGACGTAGCGCTCGATCATCACGCGGTTGAACAGCACGGGCGCGATCAGGGGCAGGCCCTCGTGAAAGCGGCACCAGAAAACATATTTCGTGACCGGAGACAGAATCCGGTTCGCGGTGTGGGCTGTGCGGGGAGCGGTCAGGGCGACGATGTCGCGAACGAACGGGCCGATCTCTGCCCAGGAGGCTGCAGGCATGCGGGGTGTGTAGTTCGTGATCATCGTCTGCGCCTCCTTTCCGACGTGGCCGTTGACGCCTCCGACTATTAGAGCGTCCCGTTGCGACAGGTGGCCGTCCGAGAATTTGCCGATAACGGGCATCAATTCGGTGAGGTGGCGGCGCACCCAGGACGTCTCGCCCCAGCTGAAATGGAGGGCCCCGACCCGGGCATGATTGTGGGTAATTGCATGCCCGAACTCGCAGGAGAAGTCGTGGTTGATGACCTGCGTTCCATCGGGGAATGCCGCCGCAGGTCCGCGCCGTTTGGGCGATGCAGCCGCTTTCGCGGGCCGACCACGCTTTTTTGGAACAGGCGCAGTGATGAGGGCGTCGGCTGCGAGCTGCGCTGCATGCTGGAGAGCGAGGACGGTCCGCATATCGGTCGCTGTTCGCAGGCTCTCGATGTCACTCGGAGTAAGCGCCACCGTGTTCGGAGCAGGGTTCGAGACCGGGGAGGACGAGTTCGATGTCATGCCGGGGGTATCTGCACCCCGAGCTCCTCGAGTTGCAGGAAAACGTCCCGCGGGCGGGTAAAAGTCCTGACCAGACGCCGGACGTGAAAACTAATACGTACACTGATGAGGGTTTTCGTCCAAAAAAGTGAACCAGGATTATTTTTCTGTGATTTTGCTGAATTTTTTCGACAGTCAGCTGTTTTGGACGGTTTAGCGCCTGCGGGATAAACATTCATAAACTTCCGGCCACAAAAACGGCGCAGGTGAGGTTGTGTGTGCCACTGATTGTCGCCCGTGAAATGCAAGAGAAATGACCAGAACGCAGGCTCAGCGCAATGCCGCTTTCTTCGACGCGTTCGTGGCCGCCCATCGCCTTGTATGTGATGAGGAGGGCTGGCCTGAAGGGATCATGCGCCTGGGGCGTGCGGCTTATGCCGCGTTCCACACTTCTGAAGATCGCCCCGTCTGGTGAACCCCGCCCGCGATCGAAGCGAGAGGACTCACCCCTCTCTGTTTGGTGTTGCGGGTACGCGGAGGTCGGGGACTCCCTCGACGAGGGGATAGAGGATCTGGAGTCGGGTGTTGACGAGGCCTTCCGGCACAACGAGCAAGGACCCATGATCGATGGGGCAGCGAAGAATCGTGAGCGTGGGCTCGAGACTCGTCATCTGGCGTTCCTGAGTCATCGGTTCAGGGCTCGTTCCCTGTTCTTGGGGTCGGAGCTTCGACGGAGTGCAGTCGTGGAGTAGTCCTGACTCAAATCGAGACTGATGCCCGTCCGGCCGTTCGCCCAGGCAGCCAGCGCCGTGGTGCCGCTGCCGCCGAACGGGTCAAGAACGACGCCGCCCTCGGGACACCAGCCCCGAATCAACGCAGCAGGGATTGCGAGAGGAAAGGGTGCCGGATGCTTTCCCGACCCCGTGGGAAGAAGGAGACTCTCGGTGGGAAGATCCCAGACGGACTTGAGCTTGACTACCTCGGCCGGGTTCGCGAAGTGCTTCCCGTTTTTCGTGAAATGGAACAGGTACTCGTGCTTCCGGGCGGCCCGGTCTCGGGCAGGGTCGGGCATGCCGTTGGTCTTGTTCCAGATCATGTCTGATCGGAGAATCCACTCCCCTCCGGCCTTGCCGTCCAGAAGACCTATCGCGTAACGCCACGGCAGGCCCAGAAGGGACTTCACCGGCACTAAATCGACAGTGCTCCCGCGTCCGATCCGGTTGGAGTCGTGGCTGCCGCCTTGCAGGGTCGCGCCGAGGCCGTTCTGGTTCGAGGCGGCGGAGTTGTATTTGTCGTTGAAGTTGAAGAACAGGCTCCCTCCGGGATTCAGGACCCGCCGGCACTCCGCGGTCACCGTCCAGAGGGCGTCCAGGAACTCGGCAGGGGTTGGTTCCATGCCGATCTGTGCGGCGTAGGCCTCGCCTGCGTCTTGATACTTGCGCAGCGGATAGTAGGCGGCGATGTCACGATGAGGTCGACTGACTCGTCTGCCAGCGGGATCGCGGCGGCGTTCCCACGCACAATGATGAATTGTCCGGTTTTCCGGTTTACGTGGGTTTGGCTGATCAATTGGGGCTCCTGTTTCTTTCAGGAGAGACATCGGCAGCATCCGCTTTCGGACTGCTGCGATGGAAGTACCCATGGCTGCTCGGCGAGTGTCGAGGACTACCGTGATGGGCAAAGGCACCCCGTCTGTCAATCGTGTTGATCGGGATTCCGGGTACCGCACTCGCTATGGCGGTCATGCGCATTGCGCAGCTCGGCGCTGACGCGAACCACTGTTTGCTGCCGCAACTGCATAACCTAGGTGTCAACGTCGGGTGAAAACTGACCCCGTATCGTCGATCGAAAAATGACCCCCGAGGTTGTTGATTTGGTCTATTTGGCTTTGGCCGGGGTGTCTCGCTCGAGAAGCTCGCGGCGACTTCTCGTGCGGTACGAGTCACCGGCCAGGGTCACGACCTCGGCATGATGAACGAGGCGATCGATCATGGCCGCAGCAGCCCAGACCGCCCCCAGCATCCGAAGATACTGGGGGCGGGGAACACCCCCGCGTGCGCGGGGAAGGGCTCCCTGTAGGACTCATCAAGGCTCATTTCTGTGTTTCGTCAGTTGGAAACCGGCCAAAAGAGCGATAACTTTCCTGCCATCTGAGCGACCGGGAATCTACCGACCTGAGCGTCGGTAGCGACAACTACCGGTGTTTCCTTGGGCGCCTCAAGTGTGGCCTCCGCTCCATCTAGCCCTGCTCTCGCGCTGAATCAGCGGCTGCGGCAGATTTGCACGACCATCATTGGCCTGAGTCGCCCTGGCTGCCAAGGGCCCGCGCTGAAACGGCAGGATGAAGGTGATGAAATGGCAGGAATGACGCGCTGAATCGGCCGGTACTCTAGCGCTCACAGACACTCATTTCCCTGGGAACACCCCCGCGTGCGCGGGAAAGGGCTATTGCGACAGGCATCATGGGAGGCTGGCATGGGAACACCCCCGCGTGCGCGGGGAAGGGCACCGCCGACCTCGACAACCTACTCAAAACCGTGGGAACACCCCCGCGTGCGCGGGGAAGGGCACCGCCGACCTCGACAACATACTCAAAACCGTGGGAACACCCTCGCGTGCGCGGGGAAGGGCACCGCCGACCTCGACAACATACTCAAAACCGTGGGAACACCCCCGCGTGCGCGGGGAAGGGCACCGCCGACCTCGACAACATACTCAAAA
>CANFBG010000142.1 GCA_947444785.1 Microbacteriaceae bacterium
CCTACTCCCAGCGACAGCCGGGCGTGCAGGTACGAATCGGATGCGGCGAGGCCGGTCTCCGTGATTCCGGTCACCCCGGCGGGCTCCGCACTCACCGGCGCGTCTTTCGCCAGCCCGATATGCCCGATCGACTTGGCGCCGCTCACGGAAAGGGTCTGGCCTGCCGCCTCGAACAACAGATTCCACGGTGCGCCTCGGCCGATGCGAGCCGTCAGCGGTCCGGCGGTGACCGTGCCTGTGCCGCCGGTCTCGTCGACGGCCACGACGCCGGCGCCCCGCACCGCGCCATCCAGCTCGAAGCCGATGGGAGGGCGCGCGCCGCCGGTGTTCTTCTCAATTCGTACGCGGATGACGCCCGGGAGCGGTGCCGACAGGGACACTGTCAGCACCGCGCGGTTGAGCGTGTCACCGCGATCCAGGATCACCTGGCTGGGTGCATCTATTCGGAGCACATCACCGTCGGGCTCCTGCCCGGCCAGCACGGTGAACTCGTATGCCTCCTGGGCATAGAGGGCCGTGACGCCCGGGCGAATCTTCCAGAATCCGTCGGTGAACTTCATTTCTAGGTTCGCAGCTGTCCGCCGCCGGCACGCTTGCGCGAGATCGCGTCAACCGTGGCAGCCAACACGAGCACGCCGCCGGTGACGAGATAGTTGACGCCGGAGGGCAGGCCCAAGAGGCCGAGTCCGTTGTCGATGACCGCGATCACGAAGGCGCCGATGACGGCGTTGGAGAGCCGGCCACGACCGCCGAAGAGGCTGACGCCACCGACGACTGCTGCGGCAACGCCGCTGAGCACGAGGGTCTTGCCGCTGCCCGAGTCGACCGATCCGATGCGGCTGGCGTCGAAGATGCCCGAGACGACCGCGAGGAAGGAACACGCCATGAAGGCGAGGATCCGAACCTGGGTGACCTTGATGCCGGCCCGACGGGCTGCCTCCGGGTTGCCGCCGACGGCGTACAGGTGGCGGCCGAAGCGCGTGCGGTCGAGGATGAACGTGCCGATGAAGAGGATGACCAGCGAGATCGGGATCACGTAGGGAACGCCCATGATCGCCTTGACCGAGACCGAGCGGTTCAGGTTCAGCAGGTAGACGACGACGCCGAGGCCCACGGCGATCGCGCCGACCCTGATCCACAGCAGCGCCATCGGGCGGTTGGTGACGCCGGCCTTGGTGCGACGCACCCGGTCCCACATGCCCATGCCGAAGGCGACGACGACGACGATGACGAGCATCAGCCAGCCGGCCCACGGCTCCATGCTGTCGTTCATGATCGAGAGGATCTGCGGAGTCTCGACGCGGTACAGGCCGCCCTCGCCGAGCAGCACCAGCTGCAGTCCCTGGAGCCCGAGGAACAGACCCAGGGTGACCACGAACGAGGGAACGCCGATCTTGGCGACGAAGAAGCCGATCAGGCTTCCGATCGAGACGCCCACGACGAACGAGATGACGAGAGCCGCCACCCACTCGAACTTGTAGGTGTTCACGAGCAGAACGAACACACCCGCGGCGACACCCGAGGTGACACCGGCCGACAGGTCGATCTCGGCGATCAGGATGACGAAGACCAACGCCATCGAGAGCATCATCAGAGTGCCGGCCTGCTGGAACAGGTTCGCCATGTTGAGGGTCGTCAGGAAGTACGGGTTCAGGTTCGCGAACAGGATGCTGAGAACCAGGAAGCCGCCAAGGGCCGGCAGCGCTCCCATGTCTCCGCCCCGTACCCGGGAGAAGTAGCCCGCGAACTGGTCGCGAACCGAACCCTCCTGGCCAGTACCGATGATGGTCACGGCAAGATTCGACGTCGCCGTGGTTGTGATGCGCGAGGCGCTGTTTGGGGCCTTATCGGCCTCGGCCGGGCTGCTGGTGTCGATTGGGGTGGTCATGCCGTTGCTCCCTCGAAAGTCTTGCTACCCGTGATGTAGCCGATGATGTCGGAGTTGTTGGTGTCGGCGGTCTCGACATTCGCGACCATCTGGCCGAGGTAGAGAACGCTGATGTAGTCCGCGACCTGGAAGACGTCGACCAGGTTATGGCTGATGATGATGACGGCGACGCCGGAGTCTGCGAGTCGGCGCACCAGGTGCAGGACCTGCTCGGTCTGGGCGACGCCGAGAGCGGCTGTGGGCTCATCCAAAATGACGAGCTTGGCCTTCTTCAGCACACTGCGGGCGATGGCCACGGTCTGGCGCTGCCCACCGGAGAGGGAGGAGACCTTCTGGCGAACACTCTTGACGGTGCGCACAGAGAGGGACTGCAGCGTCTCTGCGGCTTCCCGCTCCATGACTCCCTCCTCGAGGGTGCCGAGGCCCATCTCCTCGCGACCGAGGAACATGTTCTGCACGATGTCGAGGTTCTCGCAGAGGGCGAGGTCCTGGTAGACGACCTCGATACCCAGGCTCGAGGCATCGCGGGGGCTGTGGAGGGTGACGACCTCACCGTTGAATTTCACGACGCCGTTGTCGTAGGGCTGAACGCCCGCGAGGCCCTTGATCAGGGTGCTCTTTCCGGCGCCGTTGTCGCCAACGAGGGCGGTGACCTTGCCCGCATATGCGGTGAGGGATACCCCCTTCAGCACATCAACGGGGCCGAAGCTCTTCGTTACCCCGCTGAGTTCGATCACGGGGACTTGATCTGCAGGAATAGCCATGGCGGATTCCTCACCTTTCTTTGACACATCGGTGTGCCGCTCGACTCCCGCTGAAGGGGAGACACTGTGAAACCAGAGTGAAAGGCTCTGCGCCGAAGTCTGGTGACTATCGGCGCAGAGCCCGTCTGTTGCGTACTTTGTGCGTTACTGCTTTATTGCTGTCGTCGAACTACTTGACGGCGTACTTCGCGCACGCGGCCGCGAGGGCAGCGGTGCAGATGTCGGCTGCCTTGGCGTCGCCGGCGGTGACGACCTTGACGACGTCGGCCGGGCCGACGAGGATCGGCGTCACTGCAACGTACGGCGTGCCATCGGCGAGCTTCATGTCGACCATGGGGGTCTCACCGTTCAGCAGCTTGATGGCGAGGTCGGTCGCGGCCGTGGCCTCGAGCTTGAACGGCTTGTAGACCGTGGCGGTCTGCTTGCCGAGGAGCACGTTCTGCAGTCCACCGATGGAGGCGTCCTGGCCGGAGACCGGGAGGGTCTTGCCGTTCTTGTCCAGAACCGTGATCACCGAGGCGGCGTTGGAGTCGTTGGCGACCCAGACTGCGTCGATGTTGCCGGCCTGAGCCGTGTATGCCTGCTCGAAAGCGGTGCCGGCGGTGGGCGGGTCCCAGGTGCCGGGGGTGGAGAACACGGGAACGATTCCCGCGGCGGCCATGACCTTGTCAGCACCGTCGTGGAACATCGCGGCGTTGCCGTCCGAGGGGTCTCCGCCTACGTAGACGACCTTGGCCGTCTTCGCGTCCTTGCCAGCGGCCTTGAGGCCATCGAGGATCGACTGGCCCTCAAGGGCGCCGACCTTCTCGTTGTCGAAGGACACGTAGTAGTCGGCTCCGGAGATGGGGCGGTCGTACGCGATGACCGGGATGCCCTGCTTCTTGGCCTTGGCGGCGACGGCGATGCCGGCTCCGTTGTAGTCAACGAGGATCATGACGTTGCAGCCCTTGGTGAGCTGCTGGTCGGCGATCGTGGCGTACTTGTTCTTGTCGCCCTGAGCGTTCTGAACGTCTGCGGTGAAGCCGGCGGCCTCGAAGCCGGACGTCAGTGCGGGGCGGTCGCCGTTTTCCCAACGGGTGCTCGACGTGGCGTCGGGCAGGATGACACAGGCACGCTTGGCGGCGGCGGCTGCAGTGGAGGGTGTCGTGGCAGCTGAGGAACAGCCCGCCAGCAACATGACAGACGCGGCTGCGACAGCCGCGATAGAGATGATCGAAGTCTTCTTCACTTCAGAACCTGTTTCTATTTCACTGTGAATCCCGAGGCGAACCTCGAAAATTCCCCTCATCGTCGAGTGGGAACGATTGATAATGATCCGAAAAGTTGTCGGCCACAACTTAAAACGCATTTTTTAGATAACGATTGAATCAAGGTGTGTCAAGACCCTGGTTTCCACCCCGGGACAGGGGTGGATTTTGCTCGCATTCGGGCGTGTTGACCTCGGTGAATTCAGCCGAGGCAGTGCGCCTCCGTGATCTGGATGGTGTCTGGGTCGCCCGGGACGGCCAACTCCAGGATGGTGATCTCCCCAGCGGCCAGGGCGGCCGTCGACCCCTCGACAGCTCCGATCGAAGCGGATGAGCGCAGCAATCGGCCCACCACATGCACGCCCGCTGGGCAGGCTGCCCGCACCATCACTTCGAGGTGAACGCAGGTCGATGCGGTGCAGGCTCGATCGATGAGCTGGTAGTAGACACCCTCGCCACCGCGGGAGAATCCCGACGCCGCCGCGGCGGAGTCGGCGGCAGCATCGGCGGCCACCTGCGCCGCGTAACGGTCGGAGTTCGCCCGATCGGCCGCGACTTTCAGGGCCTTGTCCACCCGGGCGGCCTGCCTGTTCTCGGACGCCCGCACCGCCTCGGTGTGGGCACTCTGCGCGTTGGCAAGCTCTCCCGTGCTCCAGAGCAGAAGGGCCGAACCGCCCGCGGCCAGCGATAGCCCCAGCAGCATCGCGAGCACCACGGCCCGGGCCGAAACAGGGCCGCCGGACGCCCTCCTGATCACGGAGTCACCTCGATGAGCCTCGTGTCCGCGTTGAGCTGGTTGGCGGTACCGAGGTTCGCCACTGCTAGGCCAACGCCCGCTGTGCCCGCTGCCCCCAGGACGCAGGCGAGCACCAAACAGGGCACCGGCCGGATTCTGCGTTTCTGTCTGGTCATCGGCCGCATAGTGGCACTCCTAAGCGAACGGCAGGTGAATTGGCCCCGCAACGAATCAGGCTCGTTTCACGATTCCACTCAGATCCTTCCCACAGCTTTCGTTCGGGAAAGCCGGCCGGCTGGTGCGTTATTATCGGCGACGGATAGACAAGGACTGGCTTCGTGATGACCCCGAACAAGAGCAGGATCCCGGCGAGCGTCGGAGCGCACCAGCCGATGCGCCACGCCCACCGGCACGTGCATCCTTTCCGGGCCGTCCTCAAAGTCGCCGCCGTTGCCCTGTTGGTCACTGCGGTGAGCTCGACGTCGGTCGTCGCCATTGCTCTTGCGGAGACGGCAAGCCACATCAAGGCGGGTGTTCACCTTGCCTCGACCGCCGGCACGCTGGCGCCTCCCGGCATCGGCGCCGCGGAGGGTGAGGTCAACGTACTCCTCACCGGCACCGACACCCGCACCGGCCAGGGCGGCGAGTTTGCGAACAAGGATCAGCTCGCCGGGAGCTCGGGAACGGGCAGCAACGACGTCACGATGGTGCTGCACATCCCCAAGGATCACAGCAGCGCCACCGTCATCAGCATCCCCCGCGACCTGGTCATCCCAGTGCCCGCGTGCCCCGACCCGACCGGCGGAAACTTCTCCGCCCGAAGCGCCGCCATGTTCAACACGACCCTCGCCGAGGGCGGGCTGCCCTGCGTGGTGCTCACCGCTGAGGCACTGACCGGCCTGAACATCGCCTACGCCGCGATGATCAACTTCGACGGCGTCATCGCCCTCTCGAACGCCGTTGGCGGGGTCGAGGTCTGCCTGGCCACCCCGATCGATGACATCTACACGAACCTGCATCTGGCGGCCGGCACCCAGAACATCATCGGCACCGATGCACTCGCCTTCGTGCGCACCCGCCACGGCGTCGGCGACGGCAGCGACCTCGGCCGAATCAGCAACCAGCAGGTCTTCCTGTCGGCCCTGCTCCGCAAGATCACGAGCGCAGGCGTCCTGAGCGACCCCGTCACCCTGTACACGCTCGCGAACGCGGCGGTGCAGAACATCACCCCCTCCGACACCCTCAGCAACCCCATCGCGGCGGTGTCCATCGCCATGGCCCTGAAGAACATCAGCCTCAGCAAGATCGTTTTCCTGCAATATCCGGCGATCTCCGACCCCGAGAACCCCAATCGCGTCGTCCCCGACGCCCGTGCCGTCAAGACTCTGGATGCCGCACTGGCAGCCGGCGAGCAGGTTCAGCTGACCGGAACGGTCGGCGTGGGTGCCGTGGCACCGACGCCCGCGCCCACGGCAAGCCCGCTGGCCACCACGCCCGCCACCCCGCCCGCCGATACGGCAACGACTCCCGTGCCCACGGACTCCAGCGGTTCCACCGCAGCGCCCACGGCGACCCCGATGCCCACCGACGTCGCTCTGCCGTCGAACGTCAGCGGCCAAACCGCAGATTCGGCCACCTGCTCCAAGGGCAACAACTAGTTCCCCAAGGCCCACCCTCGGTAACACCTGCCTCTGCGCCGCGCCGTGACCGGGGGCGGAGCTATCCCCGATAGCTCGGTCGGCCCCGACCCGCGCCCACAAGCTTTCGGAACAGCGCGTTCTTGCTCTCGAGTCGGAATCTCCCGGGTGCCGGGTGCCCCGGGGTTTTGTTCCCGCGGGTCATGAAGTACTCGGTTCCTTCGCGCACGATCTGTCCGCCGTGGTCGTGCAGGAGCATGTGGTGCATGCGACA
>CANFBG010000143.1 GCA_947444785.1 Microbacteriaceae bacterium
CTTCTGGCCTGCGGATGCGGCGCTAGATGTCGGCGTGCAGCTGCCAGACCTTCTCGGCCGAGTCGCGCCAGCTGAAGGCGCGGGAGCGGTCGAGCCCGCGGACTGCGAGGTTCGCGCGCAGCTCGGTGTCGGTCAGCACGCGGGTGATGGCCTCGGCCAGGCGCTCGGGATAGCCATCAGGGTCGTTCCGGGCGACGGTGATGCCGGCATCTGAGGCCACCTCGACGAGCGCCGGGGAGTCGGAGTGGATGACCGGGGTGCCGAAGTGCAGCGCCTCGATCACCGGAAGGCCGAAGCCCTCGGCGATGCTCGGGAAGACGAACGCTGTCGCGCGGTCCATCACGAGCGCGAGGTCGGTGTCCGAGAGGAAGCCCAGGGTTCGCACGCGCCCCTCGGCGAGGCCGGCCTCCCGCGCCACGGTGTCGACGTCTACCTCGCCCCAGCCTTTCGGCCCGGCGATCAGCAGGGGAATATCGGGGACTCCCGGGCGGGCCAGGGCGGCGATCAGGGCGCTGAGGCCCTTTCTCGGCTCGAGCGTGCCGACGGTGAGCAGGTACTCGGCGGGAAGACCCAGGGCCTTCGCCCGAACATCGGCATCGGCGGGGATCGCCAGCGAGGAGCTGACGGCGCCGCCGATGACGCGCACCCGGTCGCCGAAGTCGATGAACTCGCGCAGTTGATTGGCGACGGCATGGGTCGGCACGACGATCGCGTCGGCGTAGCGCCGGGCGCGGCGGGCCATGGACCTGTGCCAGGCGACTCCGCGCGGGGTCAGGGTCTCCGGATGCGTCCACGGCACGACGTCGTGGATGGTCACCGCGACCTGCTGCCCGACGGTGTTCGCGCGGTCGATGCGGCGAAGCGGGGCCAGGAGGCTTGTGGCGTGCACCATGCCCCGGCTCGAGCCGGTCAGCGCGCCGAACTGCCAGGCGAGCGCGAGCTCGCGACGGGGCAGGGCCACCCGCTCGAGTCGCGTGAGGCCGGGCAGGGAAGCGAGCACCTCTGCGAATCGGTCATCCGGAACCTTCGAAATTATGCCCTCGACGTCACAGTTGCGGGGAGCCGTCGCGATGACCTCGCGGGTCAGTTCCTCGGTGTAGCGGCCGATACCGCCGGGAACGGAAGCCACCATCTGGTCGACCACGACTCTGAGGGTGGTCATTTGGCTCCGAATACCCCGGCGCCCACCGCGTCGTGCAGGGCCTCGTGCCAGTCGCGCATGGGCGAGAGTCCCGCCGCAGCCCAGGCCTGGTGGCCGAGCACGGAGAAGTCGGGTCGCGGTGCCGGGCGCAGGAAGGAGGCGCTGTCGGTCGGCAGTACCTTCTCGGGGTCGAGGTCGCTCTCCGCGAACGTGGCCTTGGCGAACTCGAACCAGGAGGCGACGCCCGCGTTCGTGCCGTGGTAGATGCCCACGGGGGCATCCGAGTCGATGAGTTTGACCAGCTGCGCGGCCAGATCATGGGTCCAGGTGGGCTGGCCGATCTGGTCGGTGACGACGCTGACGGAATCGCGCTCGCGGCCGAGGCGCAGCATCGTGGCGGGGAAGCTCGGGCCGTGCTCGCCGTAGAGCCAGGCGGTGCGCACGATGTAGCTGCCCTCGGGATACTCATCCAGCACGAAGCGCTCGCCGGCCGCCTTGGTGCGGCCATACGCCGAGATGGGCGCGTAGGGGCTGTCTTCGGCATAGGGCTCGCTGGCGTCGCCGCCGAAGACGTAGTCGGTCGAGACCTGCACGAGCTTTGCCCCGACCTCGCGGGCGGCGATGGCCAGGTTGCGGGCGCCGATCGCATTCACGGCGAAAGCGGCATCCTCGTTGCTCTCGGCGTCGTCGACCTTCGTGTATGCGGCGCAGTTGATGATGACGTCGTGGCCTGCGACGGCGTTTCGAACGGCGGCCATGTCGGTCACGTCGAGGTCTTTGCGACCCAGGGCGGTCACATCGCGCCCGGCGAGGACATCGCTCAGGTCGTGGCCGAGCATGCCGTTCGCTCCAGTCAGCAGAATTTTCACGGTGAAGTGGGCCCCTCTAGACGGTGCAGGTGAGATTTGCGGCTTTGATCGGCTAAGTCTACCGGGGACGATTCTGGCTTCCCGGTAGACTTCAACGGTGAAGATTCGCGAACTGTCAGTCCCAGACTCCTATGAGATCACGCCAAAGCTTCACTCGGATGATCGCGGCATGTTCATGGAGTGGTACCGCTTCGACCGGCTCGAGGAGGTCGTTGGCCACTCGCTGACGCTGCGCCAGGCCAACGTGTCCGTCTCCAGGAAGGGCGTCGTTCGCGGCATCCATTTCGCTGACATCCCGGTAGGTCAGGCCAAGTACGTGACCGCCACCCACGGCGCCGTGCTCGACTTCGTCATCGACATCCGCGTCGGCTCCCCGACGTTCGGCCAGTGGGACTCCGTACTGCTGGACGACGTGGACCGCCGCTCCATCTACATCGCCGAGGGTCTTGGCCACGCGTTCGTCGCGCTGACCGAGGGTGCCACCGTGTCCTACCTCGTCTCCGATTCATTCAAGGCGGAGCGCGAGCACGGCATCAGCCCGCTCGACGCCGACATCGGTCTGGTCTTCCCGCCCGAGGCCGGCCTGGCGCTGCTCTCGCCCAAGGACGTCGAGGCCCCGACACTGGCCGAGGCCGCCGCGTCGGGCCTTCTGCCCACGTGGGAGGACGCCCGGGCGTTCTACGCCTCCCTCGCCTCTGACGCCGGAAAGGCATAACCCCATGCGCGGAATCATTCTGGCCGGCGGCTCGGGAACCAGGCTCTGGCCCATCACCAAGGGCATCTCCAAGCAGCTCATGCCCATCTACGACAAGCCGATGATCTACTACCCCCTGTCGACGCTGATGATGGCGGGCATCCGCGAGGTGCTGATCATCACCACGCCGGAGTACAACGACCAGTTCCGCAACCTGCTGGGCGACGGCAGCGATCTGGGCATGCGGCTGGAGTACGCGGTGCAGCCCTCTCCCGACGGTCTCGCGCAGGCGTTCATCATCGGCGAGGAGTTCATCGGCGACAAGAGCGTCGCCCTCGTGCTCGGCGACAACATCTTCCACGGCACCGGGCTCGGCTCGGCCCTGCCCGGCAAGGAGGAAGAGGACTTCACCGGGGCGATGATCTTCGCGTACCACGTGGCAAACCCCAAGGCCTATGGCGTCGTGGAGTTCGATGAGAACAACGTGGCCGTCTCCATCGAGGAGAAGCCCGAGAAGCCCAAGAGCAACTACGCGGTTCCCGGCCTCTACTTCTACGACAACTCCGTCGTTGGGATCGCCAAGACCATCGAGCCCAGCCCGCGCGGCGAGCTCGAGATCTCGACCGTGAACGAGCGTTACCTCCAGGCGAACAATCTTCGCGTGACGGTCCTGGACCGGGGCACCGCGTGGCTCGACACCGGAACATTCGAGTCGATGTTGCAGGCTACCGAGTTCGTTCGGGTGATCGAGGACCGCCAGGGCTTCAAGATCGGCTGCATCGAGGAGATTGCCTGGCGCGCCGGCTGGATCGACGACGCGCAGCTGCGGGCACTGGCCGCGCCTCTCACGAAGAGTGGCTACGGTGTCTACCTGTCGAACCTCCTCGACGAGGACTAGTCCGATGACGATGTCTCCCGGTGTGGGCGCAGGCCAGAATGACCCGATCGTGTTCTCGCGCCCCTTCCGGTCGGCGCACGAGCTGGCGAACCTCGAGCGGGTCCTGGTCTCCGACCATGCGCACGGCGATGGCCAGTTCACCAAGAGTGCGACCGAGAAGCTCAAGGGCATCACGCACGCCGACCGCGCCCTGCTCACCTCCTCGTGCACGCACGCCCTCGAGCTCGCGGGGCGCCTGCTCGACCTGGGTCCCGGCGACGAGGTCATCCTGCCCAGCTTCACGTTTCCCTCGGCGGCGACAGCTATCGCCCTGACCGGGGCCACCTGTGTCTTCGTCGACGTCGACCTCCGCTATGGCAACATCGACGCCCAGCAGGTCGCCGAGGCGATCACGCCGAAGACCCGCGCCATCTCCGTGGTGAACTACGGCGGCGTCGCGGTCGACTTCGACGCGATCGGCGCCATCGCCTCGGCCCACGGCCTGTCCGTCATCGAGGACAACGCACACGGGCTCGGCGGCAGCTTCACCGGCCGGCCGCTCGGCAGCTTCGGCACTCTCGCCGCGCAGAGCTTTCACGACACGAAGAACATCCACTCGGGCGAGGGCGGGGCCCTGATCGTGAACGAAGCGTCATTCATGGAACGGGCAGAGATCATCCGCGAGAAGGGCACCAACAGGTCGCTCTTCCTGCGCGGCCAGGTCGACAAGTACACCTGGGTCGACATCGGCTCGAGCTTCCTGATGAGCGAGTACAGTGCGGCGGTGCTCGACTCTCAGCTGGCCTCCTTCGACGAGATCCAGGCCCTGCGCTTTGGAATCTGGGATGCCTACGCCGCGGGCCTGGCCGAGTGGGCGGCCGATGCCGGCATCCGCCTGATGGATGTCCCGAGCGACCGTGAGCATACGGCCCACCTGTTTTTCCTCCAGACGGCGAACCACGCCGACCAGGTCGCCCTGCTGGCGCACCTGAGAGCCGCCGGCGTCGTGGGTACGTTCCACTACATCCCGCTGGACTCCTCGCCCGCTGGCCGGCGGTACGGGCGCACTTCCCGGGAGCTGAGCGTGAGTAAAGCCTTCTCGGAGCGACTTGTTCGCTTGCCCCTGTGGGCGGGCATGACGGATGCGCAGGTTGAGCGGGTCATAGCCGCCGTGCGCGCCTTTCGCCCCGCGGCCTCCTGACGCACCGCGCTAGCGCTTGAGGATGCGGGTCATCAGAAACGCGCGACCCGCGAGACCCACGCGAACGACGAAGCGAACCGGGAAGTTGTACCAGCCGCTGTAGCGCCGGGACAGGAAGCGGTAGGCGCTCTGGTGGTGAACGACGACCATTCTCGAGGAGTCGCTGTCGGTCGAGTGCGCCCCCGAATGTTCGACCACGGCCGAGGGGGCATAGCGGTTCAGCCAGCCGGCCGCGCCGAGGCGGGCGCCCAGATCGACGTCTTCGAAATACATGAAGTAGTCGTCGTCGAATCCGCCGACGGCATCGAAGGCCTCGCGGCGCACCAGCAGGCATGAGCCGCTCAGCCAGCCGGCGTCGCGCTCCCGTGGCGGCAGCTCGGTGTCGTTGCGGTAGCTGGCGGTGAAGGGGTTGGTGCGCCAAACCCTGGCGAGCAGGGCGTGCCCGATTCCGTTGCCGAGCGAGGGAAGTGCCCGGGCAGAGGGGTAGACCTCGCCGTCGGTGATCACAAGCGGACCGACGGCCGCGACTCGGGCGTCAGCATCTCCGACTCGTACCAACTCGTCGATCGCGCCGGGTCTGATCTCGATATCGGGGTTGCTGATCAGAATCCAGCGGATGTCGCCCGGAAGTTTGTGGATCGCCGCGTTCATCGCGCCGCCGTAGCCGCGGTTCTCGGGCAGGGGGAGATACAGCGCGCCGAATCGTTTAGCCAAAGCGGCGGCCGGCGCACCCGCCGAGGCCTTGTTGTCGGCCACAACGGTGATCAGCTCGTGGGCGCTGGCGCTCGGAAGCGACGCGAGGAACCCCTCGAGCACGGCCTCGGAGCCGAAGCTCACGGTGACGACGCCCACGGTGACGACGCCGACGGCGCTCATCGGCTGACCGGCGCGGCTGCCGCCGCGTAGGAGTCTGCATAGACCCGGGCGCACTCGGCCCAGGTGAACTGGCGGCTCCTGGCGAGGCCGTAGGCGGCGAGGGCAGCCCGGCGGCCATCGTCGGCGAGCAGCTCGCGGAGAGCGGTGGTCAGGGACGCGGCATCCGGTTCGGAGTAGGCGACAGCCTCGCCGCCGACCTCGGGGATGGCCAGCCGGCGGGTGGTCAGCACGGCGGTGCCGCTGGACATGGCCTCAAGCACCGGCAGACCGAAGCCCTCGCCGAGGCTCGGGTAGGCGACGAGCTCCGCGCCGCCGAGGAAAGCCGAGAGCAGGTCGAGCGGCAGGTAGCCTGCCTCGATCACAGAGCGCTCGGCAACGGGCTGCGCTGCTATCTCGTCAAGGGCATCGTTGGCGGCGGCATCCCAGCCGCGGGCACCCGAGAGCACGAGCACGGGCGTTTCGGAGGGGTTCTCGGCGCGCAGGGTCGAATGGGCCGCGATCAGAGCCGGGATGTTCTTGCGCGGCTCCATCGTGCCGAGAAATGCCACATACGGCTGGTCGATGCTGAGCCCGATGCTCTTGCGAACCTCCCGAACCGCCGCCGGGGCGGGTGGGCTGAACACCACAGGGTCGACGCCCAGATAGGCCACGGCAATGGGTGAGGCCACTCGGGGTACGAATGAGCTGATCTCGTCCGCGGTTGCACGGCTGACCGCGACGAGCCGGGTGGCCCGGGCCGCGGCCAAGCGGATCCAGCTGCGGAAGAACGTGCCC
>CANFBG010000144.1 GCA_947444785.1 Microbacteriaceae bacterium
CGGTCGCCGCCGGATTCGCGGATCACCGGGGCGGACTCCCCCGTGATGGCAGATTCGTCGATAGACGCGATTCCCCAGACGATGTCTCCGTCTCCCGGCACGAGCTCTCCGGCGAGAACGATGACGGTGTCGCCCAGGCCGAGCTCGGCCGAGGACAGCGTCTCGACGGCACTGCGCTCGGCGCCGACATCCCCCTCAGGGTCGTACCCGAGCACCCGGGTGGCGGCTGTGCTGGTTCGGGTCTGCCTCAGGCTGTCGGCCTGCGCCTTGCCACGACCCTCGGCGACGGATTCGGCCAGGTTCGCGAACACGACGGTGAGCCAGAGCCAGAACGCGATCCCGACGGTGAACGTCACAGGCACGGCCGTGCCGCCCGAGGTGCTGGGCCCGCCCAGGAACGGTTCGGCGATAGCGAGTGCGGTGGTCAATACCGCACCGACCTCGACGATGAACATGACGGGGTTCCGCCACATCTGCCGGGGGTCGAGCTTCACGAAGGCGCCGGGAAGGGCTGCCACGAGTTGGCGGGCGCTGATCGCCTTCGGCGCCTGGTGCGCGTGATCGTGCTCAGGCTTGTTCTCGGGCCGGTCGGCCGTCATCGAGGTCTGGGTGCTGCTGGTCATGGCTAGTTCAGCCCTTCCGCTAGGGGTCCCAGCGCGAGCACCGGGAAGTACGTGAGTGCGGTGATGATCACCGTGACGCCGAGCAGGAGACCGACGAATTGCGGCCTGTTCGTCGGCAGCGTTCCGGCGGTGGCCGGAACCTTGTCCTGGGCGGCAAGCGAGCCCGCAAGGGCCAGCACGAAGACGATCGGCAGGAAGCGGCCGAGCAGCATTGCGACGCCTAAGGCCGTGTTGAACCAGGGGGTGTTCGCGGTGAGGCCGGCGAATGCCGAGCCGTTGTTGTTCGCGGCCGAGGTGAACGCGTACAGCACCTCGGAGAACCCGTGGAGGCCAGGGTTTCCCAGGGACGTGGCGACGACATCCGCCTTGATAGCGGGAACCGCGAAGCTCAGTGCTGTTCCCAGGAGAACGAGGGTGGGGGTGACGAGGATATAAAGACTCGCGAGTTTGATCTCCCGCGGGCCGATCTTCTTGCCCAGGTACTCCGGCGTGCGGCCGACGAGGAGGCCCGCGACGAATACGGCGATCACCGCAAGGATGAGCATGCCGTAGAGGCCCGAACCGGTGCCGCCGGGGGCGACCTCGCCCAGCATCATGTTCAGCATCGGCATCATTCCGCCGAGGGCCGTGTAGGAGTCGTGCATGGAGTTCACCGCGCCGGTGGAGGTGAGCGTGCTGGCCGTGCCGAAGAGGGTCGAGCCGATGATGCCAAAGCGCGTCTCCTTGCCCTCCATCGCGCCGCCGGCAAGGGCAGGAGCCGAGCCGGCTCCGTTCAGTTCGAAGAGCGTCAGCGCGGTCAGGGAGACGACGAAGATGGTCGCCATTGTCGCGAGGATGGCGTAGCCCTGCCGCCTGTCGCCGATGATCGAGCCGAAGGTTCGGGGCAGGCTGAATGGAATGGCGAGCATCAGGATGATCTCGAACAGGTTGGTCCATGCGGTGGGGTTCTCGAACGGGTGCGCGGAGTTCACGTTGTAGAAGCCGCCGCCATTCGTGCCGAGCAGCTTGATCGCCTCCTGGGAGGCCACGGGGCCGCCGGGGATGGATTGGGTCCCGCCGGTCAGGGTCGACACGTCGGTGAAGCCGGTGAAGTTCTGAATCACACCGCCGGCAATGAGCACGACGGCGGCCAGAACCGACAGCGGCAGAAGCAGCCGGATGACGCCGCGGGTCAGGTCGACCCAGAAGTTGCCGATGGTGCCGGTGCGGCGACGTGCGAAGCCTCGAACGAGAGCGATCGCGACCGCGATGCCGACAGCCGCAGAGACGAAGTTCTGCACGGCGAGGCCGGCGATCTGCACGGTGTAGCCCATTGTGACGTCGGGTGAGTACGACTGCCAGTTCGTGTTCGTCACGAAGGAGATCGCCGTGTTGAAGGAGAGGCCCTCGGGGACCGCGGGCAAGCCGAGCGAGTAGGGCAGGATCGCCTGGCCGCGCTGGATCGCGTAGACGAAGAGCACGCCGATCGCGGAGAACGCCAGCACGCTGCGCAGGTAGGACTGCCAGCCCTGTTCACTCCGGGGATCTACGCCGATGAGACGGTAGAAGCCGCGCTCGACTGCGAGGTCCCGGGTGCTCGAGTAGATGCGTGCCATGTAATCGCCGAGGGGCCGGTAGAGCGCCACGAGAACGACGACCAGCGTCACGACCTGGAGAATACCGAACCAGGTATCCACTAGAACCACTCCGGCTTCACCAGGGCGAGAACGAGATAGCCGACGGCACCTGAGGCCAGAACGACCGCGATGATGTTGAAGACGATCACAGCTTCTGCACCGCCCATGCAACGACGCCGATCACGGCGAACACGGCGACGACGCCGAGAAGAAAGACACTGTCCAACACGATAAATCCAATCCGGAACCCTCTAAGCCGCCCGGCGGGACGTGTGCCGCGCTCGGGAACAACAAATTGAGTCAACGCCTGCCCGCGCACTAGATCGTGGAAACCAACGATTTCCTAACGCTCCGCGGCCGGTTCCTAACGCTTTCCGCACGGGGCGGTGCCGTGAGAGATGGTCGGACCACGCCCCGGTTCAGGACCGACGCGACCTCAGACGCTCGATCGTTTCGAGCCGCGTGCGGCCGGCCTCCCCATAGCGCCCGGCGACCGCGGCAACCAGGCTTTCGACGACGGCCAGCGACGCCACGAGGGAGTCGAATGGCGATGGCGACTCGACTCGGGCAGGCAGTACGACGGACGCGATGCTCGCCGCCGGAGACAGCCATGCATCCGTCACCAGAATCACGGAACAGCGTTGATCGGCCATGAGCTGCGCGAAGCGAACCGTGTCGGGGTCGTAGCGGCGAAAGTCGAAGGCGATCAGAACATCGGTTTTCGAGCTGCTCGCGACCGTGCTGAGCCGGGAGACCTCGTCGATGGGAACCTGCGAGACATCTCCCCTGAGGAGCTCGAGATGCAGGCCTAGATAGTCGGCGAGGACATGGCTGAAGCGACCGCCGAGCACGTGAATGCGCCGGCGGTCGTCGGCCAGAAGTTCGACGGCGGCGTCGAATTCCCCCTGCGGCAGTTCATCGAAGGTGTCGGTGACGACTTTCGTGAAGGCCGAGGAGAGCTGTCCCAGGAAATCCCGGGCGGGCTGGTGCGTTGTCTTCTCGTACTGCTCCAAGGGCGAGCCGAGGTTTTCGTGAACCTCCCGCATGAGCGCCTTCTGAAAGGCCGAGTGACCGCTGAAGCCGAGTTTTGAAACGAAACGAACGACGGTCGGTGGGCTGACGGTTGATCTGGCCGCCAGCTCGGCCACCGTTTCCAGCCCGGCCACGGGGTAGTTGGCGAGGAGGCTTCGAGCGACTTTGCGTTCGCTCGGGCTGAGTGCAGGCATGGAGCCGCGAATCCGGGCGGAGACAGTGCCCGGTTGCGACTCGGCAGCGAAACTCATCCCACTGTTTCTGTGGTCCTGAGCGCCAGTTCCGTGATCGGAATCATCCGCACGGAACAGTCGGACAGTGTGACCACCATGACGGTTTCCGCGGGAATCGCCTGCCAGTGACTTTCGGCCAGGCCGCTGGACGCGACAAGCACGGTTCCGTCGGACTTTCTGTGCCAGCGCAGGGCGAAGTAGTCCTCGGTGTGTTCGGCCGGCAGCTCGAATTGGGAGGCCTCTTCGAGGTCTTCGCCGGCAAGGCGGTTTGCGGCGTTGGAGTGAACCACGATGAGAGTCTCGGAACTCAGGAGCACGGAGTTGAGGCTGCTGGTGGGGAAATGCCGGCGAAGGAGATGCGCTGTGAGTACCGTCGCGTCCTCGAGCGACCAGCCGTCCGCAAACCGCTCTCGGATCATCGCGAAATACATCTCGCTGTCAGTCGTGCCCTGCAGGCCATTCAGGCTGGTGTCACTGAGCAGGCTCCTCACCAGACTGATCGGTTTGAGGGAACCGTTGTGCTCGAATGAGAGCCCGTCCATCAGAAATGGATGCGTGTTGGATTCTTTTACGGGCAGGCCGAGTGTGGCCCACCGAAGGTGCACCATGGCGGCGGGTGCCTCCTGACTCAGGATTTCGCTGAAGGCGGCACCGTCGCCCGCGGGCGCTGCAGACTTGTAGACGATCGGATGCGCGCCCTCGGCTCCGTTGACGGCCGACCAGCCCCACCCGTCTGCATGCAACTGGGCCAGGGCCATCATTCGTGCCATGCCGGCATCGCCCAACTGGCTGGTGGCGGAGCCGTTCTGGGGCGCCGCATACGCGAACAGTCTGCACATAGTTGCCTTTCCACGGGTCGGCCCACATCGTAACATTTCAACCAAATGAATTTGATGAATGTTCTGTGTAACATATCAACCACCATTTCCGCGCGGGTCAAGTCACTATGAGGAGTCACATCGTGAGCGAGCTGTCGATGTCTTTGGAGCCCGGCGACCTCGACAGGCTTGCCTCGGAGCTATCCGAAAGAGGCACAAGGGTCGTGGTCGGCACGCTCGTGGACTACAGCGGTGTCTCCCGGGGCAAGAGCGTTCCGATCGCTCGACTGCGTGCCTTTCATGAGGTCGGAATGGGGACCTCTCCCCTGATGGTCGTCTACTGCGTCGACAACCTGATTGCGTTCACCGAGACGCTGGGCGTGACGGGCGATGTGCGTCTCAGAATCGACGCGGCTCGGATTCGAGACATCGGCGAGGGGATGGCCTGGGGCCCGGTGAATCTCACGGATCAAGAGGGCAATCAGACTGACCTCTGCCCTCGTTCGCTGCTTGCGAGGGTCGTCGCTCGCTCGGTCGCCGCAGGCCTTCTGCCGACGATGGGTACGGAGTTGGAGTTCACGCTCACCCCGGCAACCGGTGGAGGCGTCGCGTCGATGCCCTGGGCGGCCTACGGAATGCGCGCTCTGACGGAGAAACGGCGCTTCGTCGTTGATCTCGCGGAATCCCTTGCTGCGGCAGGTCTCGCACCCGAACAGATTCATGCGGAATTCGGCGAAGACCAATTCGAGGTCTCGCTGCCGCCCGCCGACCCCGTGACCATGGCAGATGAATCCGTGCTCGCCCGAATCGTGATCGGAACGGTCGCGGCACGACATAACCTCACTGTTTCGTTATCGCCCATGCCACGGTTCGGCGGCTCGGGAAACGGCGCCCATCTGCACCTCTCTTTGACGAGGGCCGGTCGGAACATCTTCGGCACGGGTGATGGCCCGCATGGCCAGACCGCTGAGGGGAGTTCTGCCATTGCCGGGATACTCGCGACGTTGCCAGAGCTTCTGGGGGTTTACGCCGGCTCTGCCGTATCGGGCAATCGGCTTCAGCCCGGGGCATGGTCTGGAGCGTGGGCATGCTGGGGCCTGGAGAACCGCGAGGCGGCAATTCGGTTCATGGCGGGAACACGCGGCAACCCCCATGGAGCCAATGTCGAACTCAAAGTCGTCGACCCGAGTGCGAACATGTATCTCGCTGCCGCGGCAATGCTGGGATCTGCGCTCCACGGCATCGAAAACTCATTGAGCGCGCGGGATGAGGTTGCGGGCGACCCTGCAGGGCACGCCGTGCCGCAGAAGCCACTCGACTTCGATCAGAAGAAGGTCATCGACGCGCTGGCCGAGTCGGCGTTCGCCGTCGAACTTCTCGGCAGTCAGATAGCGACCGGGCTGGTTGCGGCAAGGCGCCACGAGATCGAAGCCTTTGCTTCCCTGTCTCCGGTGGAGCTTGCTGAGGCCCTTCGACTCGCCTGGTCCTGACGCAAGACCCCGTGACGAAGGAAACCGAGGAGTAACCGATGCGGAGCCTGCCCACCATGCAGAACAACGAAATCAATTTCTTTGCGGGACTCGAGAGCGAGGTACCCGCCGAGCTGATCGACGCTCT
Organism: Microbacteriaceae bacterium; assembly: GCA_947444785.1. Taxonomy (GTDB): domain Bacteria; phylum Actinomycetota; class Actinomycetes; order Actinomycetales; family Microbacteriaceae; genus Agreia. Next base: position 5,940 of record CANFBG010000144.1, read on the forward strand.
CTCGTGCCTGGAACTGGTCGATCACCACGTGCACGGCACGTTCACGACGCGCATGTCTCGGGCTTCATTCGAAGAGACGCTCAACGAGGCCTCCCCGTCGGCAACCCCCGAATTCATGACGATGTTCGACTCGCAGCTTGGTTTCGCCGTTCGCCGCTGGGCCGCACCGCAGATTGGCCTTCCCGCTTTCAGCTCCCCTGAGGAGTATTTATCGGGGCGCGACGCGCGCTCACCGGTCGAGCTCGATCGATTGATGCTGTCCGGGGTCCACATCAGGCACTGGATCGTCGATACCGGGTTCAGCTCCGCATGCATCTCATCGCCTGAGACACTTGCAGCCGCGTCGAATGGCACCAGCAGTGAAATTGTGCGTCTCGAAACACTCGCCGAGACGGTTGCTGCGCGGTGTGCATCGCCGGCCGAGTTCGTGGGCGCGTTTCAGGCGGCTCTGCAGTCGGCACGAAGCCACGCCGTCGGGTTCAAAACCA
>CANFBG010000145.1 GCA_947444785.1 Microbacteriaceae bacterium
CGGCTGTGCGACGGGGAGCACCCCGGCAGCCACGGGCGCTGCGGGCAACCTCGCCGCCATCGTTTCCACGAACGGCTCTGAGCCCCAGAACCCGCTCATCCCGACAAACACCAACGAGACCGGCGGCGGCAAGATCGTCGACTCTATTTTCGCGGGACTTGTCACCTATGACGCCAAGGGTGCCGAGAGCAACGACGTTGCTGACTCGATCACGACGACCGACGCGCAGAACTACACGATCAAGATCAAGGCCAACCAGACGTTCTCCAACGGTGAGGCTGTCACGGCTTCATCATTCGTCAATGCCTGGCAGTACGGGGCCCTGCTGTCGAACAAGCAGCTCAACAGCTACTTCTTCGACGACATCGAAGGCTTCAGCTACGACGCTGACAGCCCCCTCACCGGACTCGTGGCGACGGATGCCTCCACGATCACTGTCAAGCTGAAGCAGCCGGAGGCCGACTGGCCCCTGCGCCTCGGCTACTCGGCCTTCATGCCGCTGCCCGCCGCAGCCCTGACCGATATTAAAGCCTTCGGCGAGAACCCAATTGGCAACGGCCCCTACAAGCTGGCCACGACCGGCGCGTGGAAGCACAACGTCGAAATCGACCTGGTGTCAAACAGCACCTACACGGGTCCCCGAACACCGAAGAATGGAGGCCTAAAGGTCGTCTTCTACGCCACCACTACGGCGGCCTATGCAGACCTGCTCGGCGGAAACCTCGACGTGCTCGACGCCATCCCGTCGGCAAACCTCGCTACCTACAAGACCGATCTTGGTGACCGTGCCATCAACCAGCCGGCAGCCATCTTCCAGTCGTTCACCATCCCGGAGCGCCTCGCGCACTTCAGTGGCGCTGAGGGCAAGCTTCGTCGGGCCGCAATTTCTGAGTCGATCAATCGCCAGCAGATCACCGATGTCATATTCGAGGGAACCCGCACGCCTGCCAGTGACTTCACCTCCCCGGTGATCAACGGTTGGTCGAACACCCTTGCGGGTGCAGATGTGCTCAAGTTCGACGCGACAAAGGCGAAGGCCGACTGGGCTGCTGCAGACGCGATCTCGCCGTGGACCGGTAGCTTCCAGATTGCCTACAACGCTGATGGCGACCACCAGGCTTGGGTTGATGCCACCACAAACAGCATCAAGAACACGCTCGGCATCGATGCGTCGGGCGTTCCGTACCCGACCTTCGCGCAGGCTCGTACGCTGATCACCAACCAGACCATAACGACCGCGTTCCGCACGGGATGGCAGGCCGATTACCCCAGCCTGTTCAACTTCCTTGGCCCGCTGTATGCGACCGGTGCCGGCTCGAACGACGGCCGCTACTCCAACCCCGCGTTTGACGCGCTCATGACGCAGGGTGCCGCCGAGACGGACATCACGAAGGCGAACGACACGTTCCAGAAGGCTCAGGAGATCCTGCTTCAGGACCTTCCCGCCATCCCCCTCTGGTACTCGAACGTGACCGGTGGTTACGGAACCGGCGTTGAGAACGTGCAGTTCGGCTGGAACTCCGTGCCGATCTACTCGGAGATCACCAAGGGCTAGGTTCACCCAGTTCACCGGGGGCGGGGTTGCGCCATCACGCAACCTCGTCCCCGTTGTGCGCCGGTCGATCACCCACCATTTCGGGGGTAATCTATTACGTCTATAGTCCTTTCAGGGCACAGTTAGGTATTTCTCTTGGCAACGACAGCGCACACGGCCGGGAGGAATTAGCCCATGCCCCGTTACATCCTCGGGCGGGTCCTCCAGGCGATCCCCGTCTTCTTGGGAACAACGTTCCTCATTTACTTCATGGTCTTCGCCATGCCGGGCGACCCGCTGCTGGCACTCTTCGGCGACAAGACGCCGAATCCGGCACTGCTAGCGCAGTTGCGGGCCCAGTACCACCTCGACCAGCCGTTCCTCGTGCAGTACTGGTACTACATGACCGGCATCTTCCAGGGCAACCTCGGCGTCTCGTTCTCGGGTGAGCCGGTGACGGCCATCCTCGCCCGCACATTCCCTGTGACGGCACGACTCGCCATCATGGCGTTGGTGATTCAGTCGGTTGCGGGCATTGCCGTCGGCCTCGTTTCAGGCCTCCGTAAGGGCAAATTGTTTGACGCATCCGCCCTCGTGGTGAGCCTCATCCTGATCTCGGTTCCGATCTTCGTTATCGCGTTCGTCGCGCAGTTCGTCTTCGGCATCCAGCTTGGCTGGGCCCGAACGACCGTGGGCTCGGGAGCGCCGACACAGGACTTGATCCTTCCGGCGTTTGTGCTGGCCAGCGTCAGCTTCGCCGTCATCGTGCGCCTCACCCGGTCATCTGTGATCGAGGCGCAGTCAACGGACTATGTCCGCACGGCGTATAGCAAGGGCCTAGGCCGCAATCGCGTGATCCCTGTGCATATCCTTCGCAACTCGCTGATCCCCGTGGTGACCTACCTCGGCACGGACTTCGGTGTGCTTCTCGTGGGTGCCACCATCACCGAGGGAATCTTCAACATTCCCGGTGTCGGAAACACGCTCTACAAGGCCATTGTTCTGGGACAGGGACCCACCGTGGTCTCCTTCGTCACGGTAATGGTGCTTCTCTACCTCGTCGTCAACCTGCTTGTGGACCTTCTCTACGGCCTGCTGGACCCAAGGATTCGTTATGTCTAATACCCCGATCGATACCGTTCCCGAGAAGATCCCGGAGCGCAGCCCCGACCATTTCGTTGCAGCCCTCGACGACACTCCGCTGGTCGACGTCGACTCTGTGACTGTGGGAGAGAAGCCGAGCAACCTCTGGATCGATGCGTGGCGAGATCTCAGGCGCCGACCCACATTCTGGATCTCGCTGGTGGTCATCCTTTTCATTGCCGTCGTGGCGATCTTCCCGACGCTGTTCACTCAGGTGCTTCCCGACCAGAACTGCAGCCTCGACAACAGCAACGCTGGACCTGCGGCTGGGCATCCGTTCGGCTTCACGAAGCAGGGCTGCGATATCTTCTCGCGCACCGTGCATGGTGCCTCGACATCGCTCTCGGTCGGTTTCATCGTCATCCTCCTGACCACTGTCTTGGGCATCCTGTTCGGCGCATTCGCAGGCTTCTACGGCGGTTGGCTTGATTCCCTACTGTCCCGCATTGGCGACATCTTCTTTTCGATCCCGTACATCCTCGCCGCGATCGTCGTGATGTCGGTGCTCTTTGCCTACCGAAACGTGTTTGTGCTTTCGCTGGCGATTGGAATCTTTGCCTGGCCCTCGACCGCCCGAGTTCTCCGAGCGGAGATACTCAGGGTCAAGAACTCGGACTTTGTCATGGCTGCCACGGCCGTGGGCCTCACGCGATTCCGCATCCTGATGCGCCACGTGCTGCCGAACTCGATCGCACCCGTTATCGCCATCACCACGATTTCGCTGGCCGGTGCCATTGTTGCTGAGGCTTCCCTGTCGTTCCTTGGGGTCGGGCTGCCGCCCACGTTCATGTCCTGGGGCAACGACATCAGCCAGGCTCAGTCAGACCTCCGGACTAACCCGCAGACGTTGATCATCCCCTCGCTCGCACTCTCTATTACCGTGTTCGCCTTCATCATCATCGGTGAGCTCATCCGCGACGCACTCGACCCGAAGGCGAGGGCCCAGCGATGAGCACGAGCGAGAATTTGACCCCGGCCCGCCCGCTCCTCGAGATCAAGAACCTCGAGGTGGCCTTCAAGACCCAGAACGGAATGGTCAAGGCGCTGAAGGGCGTCGACATCACCCTGATGCCCGGAAAGACGCTGGCGATCGTGGGGGAGTCCGGCTCCGGAAAGTCCACGACGGCGCACGCGATCATCAACCTGCTTCCCGGCAGTGGCAAGATCACGGGCGGTGAGGTGCTTTTCGATGGCAAGGATCTGTCGAAGCTGTCGCAGAAGGAGATCCAGTTCATTCGGGGTCGGGAGATCGGCTTCGTTCCCCAGGACCCGATGGCGAACCTCAACCCGGTCTGGAGCATCGGCTTCCAGGTGGAGGAGGCGATTCGCGCCAACGGCATCGCCAAGGGCCGCGCCGAGGTCAAGAAGCGCGCCATCCAGGTATTGAAAGAGGCCGGCCTCGAAGACGCCGACAAGCGGATGAAGCAGTTCCCGCACCAGTTCTCCGGCGGAATGCGCCAGCGCGTGCTGATCGGGATGGGGCTCTCCTCCAGCCCCAAGCTGCTGATCGCCGACGAGCCGACGTCGGCGCTCGACGTCACCGTGCAGCGGAAGATCCTCGATCACCTCGAGACCCTGACCCGCGACAGCGGCACGGCGCTGCTCTTCATCACCCACGACCTGGGGCTCGCCGCGGAGCGCGCCGAACAGCTCGTCGTGATGTACAAGGGCAGGGTCGTCGAGTCGGGCCCATCCCGGGAGATCCTGCAGAACCCGCTGCACCCCTACACGCAGCGACTCGTGGCAGCGGCTCCGAGCCTCGCCTCCCGGCGTATCCAGTCGGGTCGGCAGTCGGTCGTGGCTGCAGCCGGCACGCCGCTGTACGCGGGCGCTGCCGACGCCGGCGTCACCGAGAGCATCGACCTCGTTTCCGCGGCGGCGGCTCGGGCCGAGCAGGTCGCCCACACCCCGGCGGCCGGCAACGCCATCGAGGTCCGCGACCTCACCAAGATCTACAAGATCCGCGGCGCCAAGGGGGACGCGAAAACCCTCAAGGCCGTCGACAGTGTCAACTTCTCGATCGCCCGCGGCACAACGATGGCGCTGGTGGGCGAGTCCGGCTCGGGCAAGTCCACCGTGGCGCGCATGCTGCTTCGCCTCGAGGATGCGACGAGCGGGGAGATCCGCATCGACGGCGTCGACACGGCGCCGCTTGCGGGTCGCGAGCTGCTGAACCTGCGCCGTCGGATGCAGCCCGTCTTCCAGGATCCGTACGGCTCCCTGAATCCGCTGCGCAACATCGGCAACACGATCGGTGAGCCGCTGGATGTGCACAAGGTCGGTGATCGCAAGAGCCGGCGGGCTCGCGTCTTCGAACTGCTCGACCAGGTCTCGCTGCCCCGCACACTCGCCGGGCGCTACCCGAACGAACTCTCGGGCGGCCAGCGCCAGCGCGTCGCCATCGCCCGGGCGCTCTCGCTGAAGCCCGACATGGTTATCCTCGACGAGGCTGTTTCGGCTCTCGACGTGCTCGTTCAGGCCCAGATCCTGCGCCTGCTCTCCGAGCTTCAGGAGGAGCTGAGCCTGACCTATCTGTTCATCACCCACGACCTCGCCGTGGTCCGGGTGATCGCCGACAACGTCAGCGTGATGCAGGGCGGACGCATCGTCGAGGCGGCCAGCACAGACGAGGTATTCGGAAATCCGCGCATGGAATATACTAAAGAGTTGCTAGATGCCATTCCAGGGGCCCACATACCCCTCGGTGTTTAGCCATTCCGGGCGCCGACGCCCACCATTCCCCAGCTGAAACGAGCCCGTCCGATTCGGGTTCACCCGAACCAGAGGTTTCTCTTAATGGCTCTTGCCACCCGCTCAGATCTTCGCAATGTCGCCATCGTCGCCCACGTTGACCACGGAAAGACCACCCTGGTCGACGCCATGCTCAAGCAGACGAACTCCTTCGACGCCCACTTCGAGGGCGACGACCGCATGATGGACTCGAATGACCTTGAGCGCGAAAAGGGCATCACCATCCTCGCCAAGAACACGGCGGTCTCCTACAACGGAATTCACGCTGCCGAGTTCGGCAACGGCGGACCGATCACCATCAACGTGATCGACACCCCGGGCCACGCCGACTTCGGTGGCGAGGTCGAGCGCGGCCTGTCCATGGTCGACGGCGTCGTTCTGCTGGTTGACGCCAGTGAGGGCCCGCTGCCCCAGACCCGCTTCGTGCTGCGCAAGGCCCTCGAGGCCAAGCTGCCCGTTATCCTCCTGGTCAACAAGACCGACCGTCCCGACGCGCGCATCGACGAGGTCGTCGCCGAGAGCCAGGACCTGCTCCTCGGTCTCGCCAGCGACATGGCCGACGATGTCCCCGACCTCGACCTCGACGCCATCCTCGACGTTCCCGTCGTCTACGCGTCGGGCCGTAACGGCGCCGCCAGCACCAACAAGCCCGAGAACGGCACCCTGCCCGACAACATGGACCTCGAGCCGCTCTTCCAGGCGATCCTGACCCACGTGCCGGCCCCCCAGTACGACGACGAGCACCCCCTGCAGGCGCACGTCACCAACCTCGACGCGTCGCCGTTCCTCGGCCGCCTCGCCCTGCTGCGAATCTTCAACGGCAACATCAAGAAGGGCCAGCAGGTCGCCTGGGTGCGTCACGACGGCACCGTTCAGAACGTCAAGCTGACCGAGCTCCTGATGACCAAGGCCCTGACCCGCTTCCCGGTCGAGTCCGCGGGCCCCGGCGACATCGTCGC
>CANFBG010000146.1 GCA_947444785.1 Microbacteriaceae bacterium
AAAGCCCTCGGCCACCTGATCGCCGCGGTGGCGAATCTTGCGATGACCCAGCACGTCGTCCTTGCTGGCGAGGGACTCGGCATCCTGTCGTTCGCCGATGAAGAGATGCGGATGGCGGTGAGCGCCGACCGCGACACCGAGGCCGCCCCAGTCAACATCCTGATCGACGACGAGGGCTTCATCGCGTGGGCGCGGGCCGCCGCCGCCGTCGCGATCCAGCAGACGCTGGATGCGTTGGCGACAACGCCCTAGGCGCGTTTCGGCGCTCGGTTCGGCTGGTGCGGCACCTTCGGGACGCCTGATCCTTTAGATAAGGCCGTCTGACAGGTGGTTCGGCGTGCCGAAGCGGTGCGCCGTGATGCTGACCGCCTGCTCGGCAAGAAAGGGCAGCAGCTCCAGTCGGCCCGACTCGGTGACCGCGTTCGTGTGCACTGCGATGTCGGGGCGCCCGTTCGTGGCGTGGGCCAGGGCTGACGCGTCGCCGCCGATCAGGCGAATGCGCGCGGCCGGCAGGGCGGCGGCCCGGGCGAGCCAGTCGGCATCCGCCTCGATGAGAACGGATGCGCCGGCGCCGACCAGCGCCGCCCGCACGGCCGGCGGCAGTGTTATGGCGCACGAAATCTCGAGCGATGCCCCGGCGAGCAGGCCGGCCCCGACAACCCTGACGAGCGCGGCGACGCCCTGACCGGTCGACAGCCGCACGGTCACCGGTCTCCCCAGATAGCGGAAGATGTTGCGCTCCGCCCCGAGGGCGCTGACGTCTCGGGCCACGCCGAACTCGCTCGACCAGGCCGCGGCGTCACTCGAGAACGAGCGCTGCAGGTACGCGGCGTCGTCGTCAGAGACGGATGCCCGGGCGGCCGCCAGCAGGCCCGTCACTCGGGCATCCGTCACGGCGGCAACGCTCGCGCTCGCCCGGCTTGCCCGGTCGCCGAGGCCCAGGAGGTAGTTCGGCCCGCCCGCCTTGTGTCCGGTGCCGACGGCCGACTTCTTCCAGCCACCGAACGGCTGGCGCCGGACGATCGCGCCGGTGATGCCGCGGTTGACGTAGAGGTTTCCCGCCTGGATGCTGCCCAGCCAGAGGGCCATCTCCTCGGGGTTCAGCGAGTGCAGCCCCGAGGTGAGGCCGTAGTCGACCTGATTCTGCAGGGCGATGGCGTCTGACAGCGTGGCGGCGGTCATCACGCCGAGGATGGGCCCGAAGAACTCGGTGAGGTGAAACCGGGAGCCGGCCCGCACGCCGGTGCGCACGCCCGGGCTCCAGAGCGTGCCGGTGTCATCGAGCTGCTTCGGTTCGACCAGCCACGATTCGCCGGCGCCGAGGGTGGTGAGGCCGTCCAACAGCTTGCCCCTCGCGGGCTCGATCAGGGGGCCCATCTGGGTTGCCGGGTCCGTGGGGTAGCCGACAGTGAGCGAGGTCACGGCATCCACCAGCTGGCTGGCGAACCGGCGGGAGGTGGCGACGGAGCCGACCAGAATGACGAGGGAGGCCGCGGAGCACTTCTGGCCCGCGTGGCCGAAGGCTGAGGCGACGACGTCTTTGACCGCGAGGTCGAGGTCGGCGCTGGGCGTGACGATGATCGCGTTCTTGCCCGAAGTCTCGGCAAAGAGCGGCAGGTCGGCGCGGAACGAGCGGAACAGCTCGGCCGTCTCGTAGCCGCCCGTGAGAATGACCTGGTCGACGAGCGGATGCGCCACGAGGTGCTCGCCGAGCGCGCTGTCGGTCAGCTGCACGAGCCTCAACGCGTCGCGGGGCACGCCCGCGGCCCAGAGCGCCTCGACCATCACCGCGCCGCAGTATCGGGCCTGGCGGGCAGGCTTGATCACGACCCCTGAGCCGGCCGCGAGGGCTGCGAGGGTCGAGCCTGCCGGAATGGCGACCGGGAAATTCCACGGCGGGGTGACCAGGGTGAGTCGTCTCGGCACGAAGACCGCCCCGTCGATGTCGTCCAGCGCTGCGGCCTGAACGGCGTAGTAGCGGGCGAAGTCGATCGCCTCAGAGACCTCGGGGTCGGCCTGGTCGAGGGTCTTGCCGGCCTCGGCCGCCATGACCTCGAGCAGTTCGGCCCGCCTTGTCTCGAGCTCGTCGCCGGCCCGGTTGAGGATCACTCCCCGTTCCGCCCCGGTAAGGGCGCCCCACGCGCCGGAGGCGGCGATCATGCTGGTGAGGATCTCGTCGATCTCGGTTTCGGTCGATACAGATGCCGCTTCGATCGCCGCGTGCCCGGACGTCGAGTCGGCGACGCGGCCCAGGATGGCCCGGCCCCACGCCCGGTTCGCGCTCACCGACGGATCGGTGTCGGGGGCGTTCTCGAAGCGTGTGCGGGTGTCGGGCTTGTTTGGCCGCGTGCGGTCCTGCACCCGGTGTGGCGGCGGGACCGTGTCGTCGAGATCGGCAAGCGACGCGAGAAAGCGCTGTCGCTCACGCTCGAAGAGGGCCTCGTTCTCGTTCAGCTCGAACACGGCCGACATGAAGTTTTCCTGGCTGGCGCCCTCCTCCAGCCGCCGGATCAGGTACGCGATCGCCACGTCGAACTCCTGCGGGTGCACCACGGGCGTGTACAGCAGCAGCCCGCCGACGTCACGCTTGACGGCCTCGGCCTGCCCCTGCGCCATGCCGAGCAGCATCTCGAACTCGATGCCGGGTTGGACCCCGCGCTGGCCGGCGAGCAGCCATGCGTGGGCGATGTCGAAGAGGTTGTGGCCGGCGACGCCGATGCGCACGTTGGCGATGCGGTCTGGCTGCAGGGCGTAGTTCAGCACCCGCTTGTAGTTCGTGTCGGTCTGCTGCTTGGTGTGCCAGGTCGCGAGGGGCCAGTCGTGGAGCGCGGCCTCGGTCTGCTCCATCGGCAGGTTGGCGCCCTTGACGAGGCGCACCTTGATGCCTGCGCCGCCCCGGGCTCGGCGGGCCGCTGAGAACTCCTGCAGGCGCATCATCGCGGTGAGGGCATCGGGCAGGTAGGCCTGCAGCACGATGCCGGCCTCGAGCTGGGCGAACTCCGGCTGATCGAGAATCTGGGTGAAGACCGCGATCGTGAGGTCCAGGTCCTTGTACTCCTCCATGTCGAGGTTGATGAACTTGGGCACGGGGAACGATGCGGCCTGGCGGAACAGGGGCGTGAGGTTCGCCACGACGTGCGCGACGGCCTCCTCGAACGCCCACGGGGAGCTGGGTGTGACGGTGGCCGAGACCTTGATCGACACGTAGTCCACATCGGGCCGCGCGAGCAGTCGGCGGGTGCCGTCGAGTCGCCGGGCCGCCTCCGTCGTGCCGAGAACGGCCTCGCCCAGCAGGTTCACGTTGAGGCGAACGTCCGGCCTGCGGATGCGCGCGATGGCGCCGCCCAGCTTGTCATCGGTCGCGTCGATGATGAGGTGGCCGACCATGCCCCGAAGCACCCGCCGACTGATCGGAATCACGATGCGGGGCGCAACCGGGGCAAGCGCCCCGCCGACCCGCACGGCCGCCTGGAGATACCAGGGCAGGAAAGCGGGAACGCCGGGCGCGAGGGCTGCCAGGTTGGCGGCGGCGACCCGCAGGTCTTCGGGGCGCACGACGCCGTCGACGAATCCCACGGTGAACGCCAGCCCGGCCGGGTCTTTCAGCACTCCGGCGAGCTGCCGGGCCGACGAGTCGACCGGGAACCCAGCGGCCTCTGTGAGCCAGCGCCGCACGAGGGCGACGGTCTCGACGGTCAAGGCCCCGGAGCGCAATAGATTCGTCATGACGCCAGTCTGTGACGCTTTACCAATCAGGAAAAGCAATGAATACTTACCAGTAATCATTAGTTCAACCGATGAATGGGGCGCGGCGTGCTGGATGTCCGACGGCTGCGACTGCTGCACGAGCTGAAGATCCGCGGCACGCTGGCCGAGGTTGCCGCGGCCACCAACTTCAGCCCGTCCTCCATCTCGCAGCAGCTCGCGATCCTTGAGCAGGAGACCGGCGTCGAACTGCTCCGCAAGTCGGGGCGTCGGGTGCTGCTCACTCCGCAGGCGGAGATTCTGGTCACGCACACTAAGAGGCTCCTCGACATCCTGGAGCAGGCCGAGGCCGACCTCGGCGCGTCCCTGACCACGGTCACGGGCGTGGTGCGGGTCGCGGTCTTCCAGTCGGCCGCCCTCGCCCTGATGCCCGATGCCCTGACCCGCATGCGCGATCTCTTCCCCGAGGTGCGGATCGAGATGGTGCAGCGCGAGCCCGAGACGGCGCTGCGGGACACGTGGGCCCGCGACTTCGACATGGTCGTGGCCGAGCAGTACCCGGCACACGCGGCGCCCGAGTACCCCGACCTCGACAGGAGGACCCTGACGACGGATGCGATCAGGCTCGCCTGCCCGCCGTTATCGAAACAGCTCCGGGACGTGTCCGGCATTGCGGATGCCCGGGACCTGCCCTGGGTGATGGAGCCGCCGGGAACCGCGTCCCGGCACTTCGCCGAGCAGCTGTGTCGCCAGGCCGGCTTCGAGCCCGATGTGCGCTACCAGACCGCCGATCTGCAGGCGCAGGTGCGCCTGGTCGAGTCCGGCAACGCCGTCGCCCTGATGCCGGATCTCATGTGGGCGAACAACGCGACATCCTGCCGCCTGCTGGAGGTGCCCGGGCGGCCCCGGCGAACCCTCTTCACGTCGGTTCGCACCTCGGGAGCCCAGCATCCGGCCACGCACGCGTTCCGCGGAGTGCTGGAGGAGACGGCGCAGACCGTGGCTGACCACGCTCAGGGAGGAGATTCCGGCCTATACGTCGCTCTGGTCCATGAAGGCCGAGATCTCCTCCCTTAGCGCGCATGGCTCAGCAGGGTCAGGCAGTACCTCGACCTGTCGCCCTCACCTCGATCAGCGTCGGTGAAATCCTCACGGGCGAGCGCCGACTTCCCACTGGGCGGCGACGCGATGGGTTGCTGGTCGAGGTGGAACGTAGCTTCACGACCTTTGCGGCCCGGGTGCTGCCCTGTGACGAGCAGGCAGCCCGTGTTGATGCGGCGATGCAGGAGTCGCGGAGGGTGACGGGGCATCCGCGCAGCGTTGAAGACGGCATGATCGCGGCGATCTGCCGGTCTCGGGGCCTGGCGCTGGTAAGTCGCAACACGAAGGACTTTGATGGCCTGGGCATCGAAATCTCCTCCCTAAACGAGCAGGCGTCAGCGCTTGCGGTAGTAGTCCTTCCAGACCAGGCGGTGCAGCGGGATCCAGCGCGGGATCGTGCGGAGGCCCGGGATGAACGGCACGAACATCAGCAGCAGGGTCAGCAGCAGCATCAGGCCGACGACGATCACGTCGGCGTTGGGGGCCTCTCCGATCGCGGGAATCTGGTACCAGAACGAGAACAGCCAGAGCCAGGACTGGCCCGGGTAGTTGCCGGTCTCATTCATCATTCCCCACTGGTCGCCCGTGAGGTGCGCATCGTTGGCGAGGCCGACGAAGTACTGGCCGTCGCCGAGAAACAGGATGCTCTTGGTGTAGTCGGTGTTGAAGAAACCGCTCTCGTTCTGGATCACGCCGTCCAGCGCGCCGGCCTTGGCCATCTCCTTCAGGGCGCTCGCCAGCGCGGGCACGGGGCCGTAGTCGCCGTCGGCCACCTGGGCCGGGTCAGCGTCGGGGGCCGCGGCGATCGCATCCGAATAGGCCGTGGCCCAGGCCGTCTGCTCCTCGGGCGTCGCGTTGTTCCAGACCGCCAGGGCGGCGGGCGGATTCGGCAGCTTCGCAAGCGGCCCGGTCACGAAGTCCGCGGCGGTGTCGATGGGCAGCCGCGCGCCGGAGAAGGACTGCAGGTCGATGGGGCCGACCGTCTGGGTCGCATCCGCCGTGGTGTTGTAGGGCGGGCCGTAGCCGGCGGTATCGCTCGTGCCCGCGAGCTCGGCCACCGTCGTGGTGACGAAGTCGGCCGGCGCCTGCTGGGACCACTGCTGGAGTGTGACGCTGGGCTCATCCGGCGAGCTGAAGATGGCGGAGAGGCTGACGACGAGCACGCCGACGACGATCACACCGACGGTCAGCTCCTTGAAGAGGTCGTACTCGCGCTTCCTGCCGGTCCATGTGCGGCTGGCGATGTCGTCCTTCGCGCGCCACGACATCGATGGCTTGTTCTGGGTCATGATGCGCTCTCTGCGTGCGTCGCGATGTGGAGTTGGGCATCCGTCTCGGCGGCGTCCAGCGGCGGCACGACGCCCTTCATCCGAACGAGCAGCACGTGCAGCACGACAACGGCGCCGACCGCCAGGGGCAGCAGCACGATGTGCCACATGAAGATCTGGCCGAGGTTCGCGACGTTGAACCAGGCGCCGATGCCGACGGCGTTCAGGGCGTCCTTGGCCTCGAAGGCGATCCACTGCGAGTCG
>CANFBG010000147.1 GCA_947444785.1 Microbacteriaceae bacterium
TCGGAGAGGGCCGCGGCGGATCGGGCGAATCGCTCCCGGTGCAGATCGAGGGCCCGCACGCTGCCGTCGGAGACGAGCCAGGAGTCGGCGACGACGAGTTGTTCCGCCATGGCGTTGACGCCGGGCGTCGGCTCTGGCACGAGGAGGCCGTTGATGTACGCGAAAAGCGCGGGCGCGTGGGGCACGAAGCCTCCGGATCGGTGAGAACCCGCGACATCACCGGTCGCGTTGTTCCTAAGCTAATACGGTTTCACGCACCGTGGTTGCCCGATCCCCGTGGAAAACGGCCGAGCGGGCTCTTTAGTACGATGGGTATCGAGCCGCAGCGACTGAGCCCCAAGGGATCCGCGCGACTGAATACTCCCGTGGCATCTCGCCACAACATCACGCAACGAATGAGAGTCCCGTGGCTAACGCTGACGAGAAGAACGACGCCTACGACCCCCGCCAGGACCCGGCGCTGACGTACGACTTCACGAAGCTCCAAGACAAGTGGCTGCCCATCTGGGATGAGCTGCAGCCGTTCAAGAGCGACCTGCCCGGCGACACCCGGCCGCGCAAGTACGTTCTCGACATGTTCCCGTACCCCTCCGGCGACCTGCACATGGGTCACGCCGAGGCGTATGCCCTGGGCGATGTGCTCGCCCGCTACTGGCGCCAGCAGGGCTTCAACGTCATGCACCCGATCGGCTGGGACTCCTTCGGCCTGCCCGCCGAGAACGCCGCCATCAAGCGGGGCCTTGACCCGCGCGAGTGGACGTACGACAACATCGAGCAGCAGAAGACCAGCATGCGGCGCTACGCCACGAGCTTCGACTGGGACCGCGTGCTGCACACGAGCGACCCCGAGTACTACAAGTGGAACCAGTGGCTGTTCCTGAAGATGTACGAGAAGGGCCTGGCCTATCGCAAGTCGAGCTGGGTCAACTGGGACCCGGTAGACCAGACGGTGCTCGCCAACGAGCAGGTCCTCTCCGACGGCACGAGCGAGCGCAGCGGCGCGATCGTCGTGAAGAAGAAGCTGACCCAGTGGTACTTCCGCATCACCGACTACGCCGACCGCCTGCTGGACGACCTCAACCAGCTTGAGGGCGCCTGGCCGTCCAAGGTGCTCAGCATGCAGCGCAACTGGATCGGCCGCTCCATCGGCGCCGATGTCGACTTCGCCATCCAGGGCCGCGACGAGCCGGTCACGGTCTTCACTACGCGCCCCGACACCCTGTTCGGCGCCACCTTCATGGTGGTCGCGCCCGACTCCGACCTCGCGATCGAGTTGGCTGCGGCATCCACACCGGATGTCCAGGTCGCCTTCCGCGAATACCTCACGCAGGTGCAGAAGAGCACCGAGACCGAGCGCCAGGCCACCGACCGCCCGAAGACCGGCGTGTTCCTCGACCGCTTCGCCGTCAACCCGGTGAACGGCGAGCTGCTGCCGATCTGGGCCGCCGACTACGTTCTGGCCGACTACGGCACGGGAGCCGTCATGGCCGTTCCCGCCCACGACCAGCGCGACCTCGACTTCGCCCGCGCCTTCGACCTCCCGGTACGCATTGTCGTCGACGTCACTGCCCCGGTCACCGGAGCGATCCCGATCATCACCGAGGAGATGCTCGCGTCCTACGAGGACATCGACACCATCGACCCGTCGGTCACGGGCCTGGCCCTCGCGGGCGACGGTCGCCTGATGAACTCCGGCCCGCTGAACGGCCTGAGCAAGGTCAACGCGATCAAGAAGATCACCGAGATCCTGGCCGCCGACGGAAAGGGCCGCGCAGCGAAGAACTACCGCCTGCGCGACTGGCTCATCTCCCGCCAGCGCTACTGGGGCACCCCGATCCCCATCATCCACGGCGCCGACGGCACGGAGATCCCGGTTCCGGAAGACCAGCTGCCTGTGCTGCTGCCGCCGACCGAGGGCCTGAACCTGACGCCGAAGGGAACGTCGCCGCTCGGCGGCGCGGCCGACTGGGTGAACGTCGCGAATCCGATCGATGGCACGCCCGCGCTTCGGGATGCCGACACGATGGACACGTTCGTGGACAGCTCCTGGTATTTCCTGCGCTTCCTGAACCCGAACGACGACACCCAGGCGTTCGACCCGAAGGAGGTCGACAAGTGGGCCCCCGTCGACCAGTACGTCGGCGGCGTGACCCACGCGATCCTGCACCTGTTGTACGCGCGCTTCATCACCAAGGTGCTCTTCGACCTCGGCTACGTCTCGTTCACCGAGCCGTTCAGCGCGCTCTTGAACCAGGGCATGGTGCTGATGGACGGCACCGCGATGAGCAAGTCCAAGGGCAACGTCATAAAGCTCAGCGACCAGCTCGACGAGCACGGCGTCGACGCGATCCGCCTCACGATGGCCTTCGCCGGCCCGCCGGAGGACGACATCGACTGGGCGGATGTCTCGCCGGCCGGCTCCGCCAAGTTCCTGGCCCGCGCGTGGCGCCTCTCGGGAGACGTCACGAGCGCCCCCGAGGTGAACTGGCGTGACGGGGACGTGGCGCTTCGCCGCGTCACACACCGCTTCCTCGCCGAGGCCCCGGGACTCGTCGAGGCGTTCAAGTTCAACGTCGTCGTCGCCCGCCTCATGGAGCTCGTCAACGCGGCCCGCAAGGCGATCGACTCGGGCCCCGGCGGCGCCGACCCCGCCGTCCGCGAGGCCGCAGAGACCGTGGCGCTCGGCCTCAGCCTCTTCACGCCGTATACGGCGGAGGACATGTGGGAGCGCCTCGGCTATCCCGCATCCGTCTCGGCCTATGGCTGGCGGAAGGCCGACCCGACGCTTTTGACCGAGGAATCGGTTGTCGCGGTCGTGCAGGTCGACGGCAAGGTCAGGGATCGCCTCGAAGTGGCCCCGACCATCGCGGGTGTCGAGCTCGAGGCCCTGGCCCGGGCGTCCGAGGCCGTGATCCGCTCCATCGGCGATCGCGAGATCGTCAACGTCGTGGTGCGGGCTCCGCGCGTCGTGAGCATCACGACGAAGCCGACCGCCTAGGAACTCAGGTATCGCCTGAGAAGCGTCCCGGCCTCTCCTGCACAGGAGGGCCGGGACGCTTCTGGTTTCCCCGACGGCCGGGATTCCCCGGTATGCCGACGGCCGCCCGGCTAGCGTCCGAGGATGCGTGTCCACCGGCCAGAGACCAGCTCCGAACCCCGGGCCAGGCCGCGCTTCGGCATGGGGGCTGCGATCGTGCTGGTCATCGCCGTGCTTGTCATCGCGGTGCTGGTCTCGGCGCTGGCGCCCCGGGGCTCAACGCAGCTCCTGCCGGCGGGGGCCGCACCGAGCAGTTCGGCGGCTCTGGGCGGTCAGTCGGTCTCGGGCGGGGCCGGGGGACCGGTGGCAGGGCACACCACAGGTCCGCTCATTCTGGTGCACGTCCTCGGCGCGGTGCGGAGCCCGGGACTGTATGAGCTTCATCAGGGCGACCGGGTGGTCGACGCCCTCGCCGCCGCCGGGGGATTCACCGACGCCGCCGACCGGGAGCAGCAGAATCTGGCGCGCCTCGTGGCCGACGGGGAACAGCTGAGGGTTCCCGCCATCGGCGAGCTGCCCCCGGCAGGGTCCGGGGGCGCCGGGGGCGGTTCCAGTGGGGGCGGTGCCGGCAGCAGCGGCGCCCTGGTCAATCTCAACACGGCGGATGCGGCGGCCCTCGAGACGCTTCCCCGGGTGGGCCCTGCCACGGCCCAGAAGATCCTGGACTATCGGGAGGCCAACGGTCCATTCACCCAGACCGATGACCTGCTCGGGGTGACGGGAATCGGTGAGGCGACCTTTGCCGGGTTGAAAGATCTGGTCACGGTATGACGGAAACGCCGGGCAGCGGTCCCGCCCCGCTTGCCGAGACGGTGCTGAACTCGGCGTCAGGCGCGGCCCCGCACGATACCCGTCTCGTGTTTCCCGCCGTCACCGCCTGGGCCGGGGCTGCACTGGCAGTGGGCTTCCCCGACGCCATGCCGGTCGTTCTGGGCATGCTCGCCCTCGCGCTCGTCACGCTCGCGCTGGTGATCGTGCGGCGGGTCACCGGGCCACGCGGTCGACATGCCCGAACCACGCGGAGGCTGGCGGTCGTGGGCGTCGCGGTGGCGGTCGCCTTAGCGGTCGGCGCGGCCGTCGCCATCGCCACGCCGCTTCGGGCGCCTGTGGCGCTGGCCGGCCTGGGTGAGCGCCAGGTCACCGTCGAACTGACGGTCTCAGGCCAGGCGCGAACCACCCCGTCGCGCTCATTCGTCGTGGGCGGTGCCGGCATGGCCGTGCCCGACATCCGATTCGCCGCGCTGGCAACGTCGTTCACGGTGGCCTCGCCCGGGGGTGCGCGCGTCTACGGGGCCGAGTCGCCCGTGCTGGTGTTCGTCACGGGCGCCGACCGGGCGGGCGACCTGCCCCAGATCGGCGCACGGCTCGTGGCGCGCGGGTCACTGCTCGCCACGGATCAGGGCTCCGACACGGCGTGGCTGTTCTTCGTGCGGGGTGAGATGCAGGAGGTCGCCGAGCCACCCTTCTACCTCGACTGGGCGAACGAGCTCCGCGTGCAGTTCCGAGAGACGGCTGCGACGCTGCCGGGGGACGGCGCCCAGCTCGTGCCCGGCCTCGCGCTCGGCGACGAATCCCTCGTGGATGCCGGGCTCGACGATGAGATGAAGCGCAGCGGCCTGAGTCACCTGACCGCGGTCTCGGGAGCCAACTGCGCCCTCGTCATCGCCGGAATAATGCTGCTCGGCGGAATCCTGCGGCTCGGCCGAGGCCCGCGCATCGTGTCGTGTCTCATCGCCCTCGTTCTCTTCGTCGTGCTCGTCACACCGCAGCCGAGCGTGCTCCGTGCGGCGGTGATGGCCGCGATCGTGCTGTTCTCCCTTGGGGCGTCCCGGGCCGCCCGTGGCCTGCCCACCCTGTGCCTCGCGGTGATGGTGCTCGTCGTGCTCGATCCGTGGCTGGCCAGGAGCTTCGGCTTCGCCCTGAGCGTGCTCGCCACCGCCGGCCTGTTGGTGCTCGCAAGCCCGCTGGCGGCCCGTCTGGCTCGCTGGATGCCCGCGTGGCTTGCGATGGTGATCAGCATCCCGCTCGCTGCCCAGATCGCCTGTCAGCCCGTGCTGGTGCTGCTGAACCCGACGATCGCGCCCTACAGCGTCATCGCGAATATCCTCGCGGCTCCCGCGGCCCCCCTCGCCACGATCCTGGGCCTCGCGGCCTGCCTGCTCGGGGCGATCTTCCCGCCGGCGGCGCTCGCGGGGGCCTGGCTCACCTGGCTGCCGGCATCCTGGATCGCCGCGGTCGCCGCCTTCTTCGCTTATGCCCCCGGAGCCCGCCTGCCCTGGCTGCCGGGCGTCGTCGGCTGCCTGATGCTCGTCATTGCCGTGGCAGTACTCGGCTGGATCCTCCTTGGCAGCCGGTTTCCCGGCGCTCGCCGCATCGCGTGCATCCTGCTCGCCACGGCCCTTGTCGCAGGATACGGCGGCGTTCTCGCCGGGGGCATTCTCGGCCAACGGCTCGCCCTGCCCTCGAACTGGCAGATCGCAGCCTGCGATGTGGGCCAGGGCGATGCCGTCGTCGTGCGCTCGGCGGGCCAGATCGCCCTGATCGACGTGGGGCCCGACGCAGAGCTGCTCACAGAGTGCCTCGGCCGCCTCGGCATCGATCGCATCGATATTCTCGTCCTCACGCACTACGACCTCGACCATGTGGGCGGGCTCGACGCGGTCACGGGACTCGTCGGCCTCGCCCTGGTCGGGCCGACCCAGGAGGCGGGGGAGGATCGGCTGCTGGCGGGGCTGGCAGCGGGAGGAGCCACCGTCGAGCAGGCGCGTCGAGGAGATTCCGGCGTTCTGGGCGAGCTGGGCTGGCAGGTGCTCTGGCCGCAGCCCGATACCAAGGCCCGGGGAAATGACGCGAGCGTCACGCTCCAGGTGACCGGCGAGATCAGTGCGCTCTTTCTCGGCGATCTCGGCGAGCGCTCCCAGAAAGACATGATGGCCGCCTCCCGGCTGGGCCGCGTCGACGTCGTGAAGGTCGCCCACCACGGCTCGGCCGATGCGAGTGCGGTGCTCTACGACCTGGTCGCGGCCGACGCGGGCCTCGTCTCCGTCGGGGTCGACAACGGCTACGGGCATCCGACCGATTCGGCGCTGGCCATGCTCGAGCATGCGGGCACTGCCGCTCTTCGAACGGATGCCGCGGGGCTCATTGTGCTGGCCCCCGGCACCGACGGCCTGATCGTGTGGACGGAACGCGCGGTGCCGGAATCCGGGCCTTCGTCCGGCTAGGCTCGAAACCGACGAATCGCAAAACGACCGCAACACGCGCAGATCCAGCAGAAGAGGAA
>CANFBG010000148.1 GCA_947444785.1 Microbacteriaceae bacterium
GATGCCATTCTCCAGGGAGCCGCCGACGACGGTCTCGACGAGGCCGCGATCGGCATGGCCCACCGCGGTCGCCTCAACGTGCTGACGAACATCGCCGGCAAGACCTACGGCGATATCTTCCGCGAGTTCGAGGGCACCCAGGATCCCCGCACGGTTCAGGGCTCCGGCGACGTGAAGTACCACCTCGGCACCGAGGGAATCTTCCGCAGCCCGCACGGCCAGGAGATCCCGGTCTTCCTTGCCGCAAACCCATCGCACCTCGAGGCCGCTGACGGCGTGCTCGAAGGAATCGTGCGCGCCAAGCAGGACCGCAAGCCGATCGGCACGTTCACGACGCTGCCGATCCTGATCCACGGCGACGCCGCCCTCGCAGGCCAGGGCATCGTGGTCGAGACGCTGCAGATGTCCCAGCTTCGGGGCTACCGAACCGGCGGCACGATCCACATCAACATCAACAACCAGGTCGGCTTCACGACCCCTCCCGGGGAGAGCCGCTCGTCGATCTACTCCACCGACGTCGCCAAGACCATCCAGGCGCCGATCTTCCACGTCAACGGGGATGACCCGGAGTCGGTCGTCCGCGTGGCCCAGCTGGCGTTCGAGTATCGCCAGCAGTTCCACCGCGACGTGTTCATCGACCTGATCTGCTACCGCCGCAGAGGTCACAACGAGGGGGACGACCCCTCGATGACCCAGCCGCTGATGTACAACCTCATCGAGGCCAAGCGCAGCGTTCGCAACCTCTACACGGAGTCCCTCGTCGGGCGCGGCGATATCACGCAGGAGGAGTACGAAGCCTCCCATCGTGATTTCCAGGACCGTCTCGAGCGCGCCTTCGCCGAGACCCACGCGGCGCAGACCTCCTCGATCCCGATCATCACGGATTCCGAGAGCACCGCTCCTCGCCGCATGCTGACGGGCACGACGAGCGACGACGGCGAGCACTTCGCCACGGCGATCTCGACGGCGGTCGTGCACCAGATCGGCGACTCCTTCGGCAACCAGCCTGAGGGATTCACCGTGCACCCGAAGCTTCAGCAGCTCCTGAACAAGCGCGTCGAGATGAGCCGATCGGGCTCCATCGACTGGGCGTTCGCCGAGCTGCTGGCCCTGGGCTCGCTCCTCATGGAGGGCACCCCGGTGCGCTTCGCCGGTCAGGACTCCCGACGCGGCACCTTCGTGCAGCGCCATGCGGTACTGCACGACCGGGTGAACGGCCAGGAGTGGCTGCCGCTGGCGAACCTGAGCGAGAACCAGGCCCGATTCTGGATCTATGACTCCCTGCTCAGCGAGTACGCGGCCCTGGGCTACGAGTACGGCTACTCGGTCGAGCGGCCCGACGCCCTCGTTCTCTGGGAGGCGCAGTTCGGCGACTTCGCCAACGGCGCGCAGACCGTGATCGACGAGTTCATCTCCTCGGCCGAGCAGAAGTGGAACCAGCGCTCGTCGCTCGTACTGCTGCTTCCGCACGGCTATGAGGGACAGGGCCCCGACCACTCGTCCGCGCGAATCGAGCGCTACCTGCAGCTCTGCGCGGAGAACAACATGACGGTTGCCCGTCCGTCGACGCCCGCGTCGTATTTCCACCTGCTTCGCCGCCAGGCGTACGCCCAGCCGCGTCGCCCGCTGATCGTCTTCACCCCGAAGGCGATGCTGCGACTCCGCGGTGCGACCAGCGAGGTCGAGGACCTGACCACCGGTGACTTCTCACCGGTGATCGACGACACGCGGATCACCGACAAGGGCGCCGTCACGCGGGTGTTGCTGCACTCGGGCAAGATCTACTACGACCTCCTGAACGAGCTTCAGAAGTCGCCGAACGAGTCCATCGCCCTCGTCAGGCTCGAGCAGTTCTACCCGGCGCCCATCGCGGAGATCTCCGCCGTGATCGCGGAGTACCCGAACGCGGAGCTCGTGTGGGTTCAGGACGAGCCGGAGAATCAGGGAGCCTGGCCGTTCATCGCGGTCGAGGTCAACAAGAGGCTGGAGAACCGCACCATTCGCGTCGTCTCCCGCCCGGCGGCCGCGGCTCCCGCAACCGGAAGCGCGAAACGTCACGCTATCGAGCAGGCCGACATCATCGAGCGGGCGCTCCAGCCCTAGGGCGAGGCGGCCCCGCAAGGCCGAAAAAGGCCCGTTCCCACGAGGGAACGGGCCTTTTCGGCTGATGCCGGCGAAAAATCAGGTCGTGCTCTGAATCGCTCGAAGCGACGCCAGAACGTGGTCTCGAAGGTCCTCCGGGGCCTTCTCCTTGCAGGCGCGCTGAACGGCATCCGTCAGCACCCGGCCGACGTGATGCTCGCTCTCACAGTCGGCGCAACCGGCGAGGTGCTCGCGGATGTCCGCGCTCTCGGTCGCATCCAGCTCGTTGTGCAGGAACTCCTCGAGATCGGTCTTTGCCTTCTCGCATCCACAATCGGTCATTATTTCGTCACTCCTGTGGCGGAGGCGGCACGAATGCCCCGCTCCGCGGCGTAATCGGATAGAAGCCCGCGCAACAGCCGACGGCCGCGGTGTAGGCGGCTCATGACGGTTCCGACGGGGGTTTTCATGATGTCGGCGATCTCCTGATAGGAGAAACCCTCGACGTCTGCGAAGTAGACCGCCAAGCGGAAGTCCTCCGGGATGGACTGCAGGGCATGCTTGACCGCACTGTCGGGGAGATGGTCGATCGCCTCCGCCTCGGCGCTGCGGGTGGACATCGCCGTCGCGGAGACCGCCTCCCCCAGCTGCCAGTCCTCAAGGTCGCTGATGCTGCCCTTGTAGGGGTCTCGCTGCTTCTTCCGATACGTGTTGATGAACGTATTGGTCAGGATTCGGTAGAGCCACGCCTTGAGATTGGTGCCCTGGGTGAACTGCGCGAACGCGGAGTACGCCTTCACGAAAGTCTCCTGCACCAGGTCCTGGGCATCGGCGGGGTTCCGGGTCATCCGGAGGGCCGCACCATAGAGCTGATCAAGAAATGGGATCGCCTGCTCTTCGAAGAGAGCCTTGGGATCAAGGGCGGGCTCGACTACTGAGTCTTCGGGCATTGTGCTGTCAGAATTGCTCATCAGGGCAGAGTCTACTTCGGCTAGAGCCAATTCAGCCCAACGAAGGTCTGCTCTCTGCGGCTTGAACGTCACTGCTGTCATACCCCCAACAACCGGGGATGTGGGCTCCTTTATTCCAGATTGGCCCGCACGACCGGTAATCTTGAGCCAATGGGAATCATCAGCCAGCTCGACCCGCGCTTCTCGCCCTATGAAGACGAGAACCAGGGAGCCACCACAGACTCCGACGGGGACGCCCCGTGGCCCGCCCCGACCGCGAATTCACCGGTGTCGGCCGTCGTTCCACTCCCCGGCTCCAAGAGCCTGACCAATCGCGAGCTGGTGCTCTCCGCCCTGGCCGAGGGGCCGTCCACCCTGACCGCCCCCCTGCACTCGCGCGATTCGCGCCTCATGGTCGAGGCACTCCGCTCCCTGGGAGCGCGCATCACCAGCGTGCCCGGCATGGGAGGCTTCGGGGCGGATTGGCAGGTTGAGCCTGCCGAGGAGCTGACCGGCTCCACCACGATCGACTGCGGTCTCGCCGGCACGGTCATGCGGTTCCTGCCCCCCGTCGCCGGTCTCGCATTGGGCCCCACCGTCTTCGACGGCGACGCCGGCGCCCGGCGACGACCCATGAACACGACCATCTCCTCCCTGCGGGCCCTCGGCGTCGACATCGCGGACGACGGGCGCCTCGCCATGCCGTTCACAGTGCACGGCACCGGGCGCATCCGCGGCGGCGAGGTCACTATCGATGCGTCTTCCTCAAGCCAGTTCGTGTCGGGCCTGCTGCTGTCGGCGGCCCGATTCGACGAGGGTCTGACGCTCCGCCACGAGGGCGAGCGGCTGCCAAGCCTTCCTCATATCGAGATGACCATCGCAACCCTCGCGGCTCGCGGCGTCATCGTCGAGTCACCCGAGGTCGGCGTCTGGCGCGTGAATCCGGGACGGATCATGGGGGCCGTCGTCGCCATCGAACCCGACCTGTCCAACGCGGCACCGTTTCTCGCTGCAGCCCTCGTGACGGGTGGCCGGGTCACGATTCCCGGCTGGCCCGCGTCGACCACCCAGGTCGGGGCCGATCTGGCCCACCTGCTTCCCCTCTTCGGCGCCGTGGTCACGATCGAGGGAGACCGGATGACGGTCACATCAGGATCCGGGATCCACGGTGTCACTCTGGACCTCTCCACGGGGGGCGAGCTCGCCCCCGCCCTGGTCGCCCTCGCCGCGTTGGCGGACTCGCCGAGTGAGATCACGGGAATCGGCCACATCCGTCATCACGAGACGGATCGCCTCGCGGCCCTCGCGGCGGAGATCAACGGGCTCGGCGGCAACGTCACCGAGCTTCCCGACGGCCTGCGGATCGAGCCCCAGCCCCTGCACGGCGGCGTATGGAAGACGTATGCCGATCACCGCATGGCTCATGCGGGTGCGATTATCGGCCTCGCCGTTCCCGGCGTGCTGATCGAGGACATCGCCACGACGGGCAAGACGATGCCCGAGTTCCCGACGCTCTGGCAGAACCTCGCCACCAACAGCACCGGCAACGTATGAGCTGGTGGGCGGACGACGAGCTCGATGCGGAACTCGATGCCCAGGAGTTCGACGAGTCCAGCATCAAGATGCGGCCGAACCCCAAGGCGAACAGGCCGCGCACCAAGACCCGGCCGGCCTACGCCAATGCTGTTCCCGGGCGCATCCTCACCGTGGACCGGGGCCGATTCACCGTTCTGATGGACGAGGGAAGTGCCGAGGAGCGCGAGATCACCACGTCGCGTGCCCGCGAGCTCGGGAAGACGGCGATCGTCGTCGGTGACTGGGTGGACCTCGTCGGCGACGTTACCGGCAACGAGGGAACTCTCTCTCGGGTCGTTCGAGTCGCACCGCGCAGCACACTGCTCCGGCGGAGCGCCGACGATACCGACGCGGTCGAGCGGGTGATCGTCGCCAATGCCGACCAGATGCTCATTGTCATCGCCGCGGCAAACCCCGAGCCCCGGGCACGTCTTGTGGACCGCTACCTCGTGGCCGCGTTCGACGCCGGAATCACGCCGATCATCATGGTGACGAAGACCGATATCGCCGACCCGAGCGAGTTCCTCGCCGAGTTCTCCTGTCTCGACCTGACGGTCGTGCGAGGCTCGCAGGACGACTTCCCGCTCGATGAGCTGAAAGCCCTGCTCGTCGGGCACACCACGGTCACCGTGGGTCACTCGGGCGTGGGCAAGTCCACCCTGGTCAACGCCTTGGTTCCCGGCACAGACCGCGCCATCGGAGTCGTGAACACCCACACGGGCCGAGGCCGACACACATCCTCGTCGACCCTCGGCCTGCGCCTGCACGACGCTTCGGGCAAGGCCGGCTGGATCATCGACACACCCGGCGTTCGCTCGTTCGGGCTCGGCCACGTCGACCCGGCCAACGTGCTGAAGTCGTTCGCGAGCCTGGCCTTCGTGCCGGACGGTCCCCCACCCGGCGGGATTCCCCTCAGCCAGGCGCACGACTGGGAGATCCTTGACCGGGTCAAGGCGGGCGAGCTCGGCGAGAGCGGACAGGCCCGCATGGAGTCGCTGGAGAAGATCGTCACAACGCTGGCACAGCGCGACGCCGACCGCGACCAGTAGCGGACACCTGACCGGCGGCCCGGGCGTGAAGTTCTAGGCTGGTACCCGTGACCACCGCCCCGAACGCCTTGCCCACCGCCCAGACCTATGCCGAGGACCTGGCGCTGGCGCTGAGGATCGCCGATGCCGCAGATGCAATCTCCCGGGCACGATTCCTGAGCCTCGACCTCGTCGTATCGACGAAGCCCGACCGAACGCCGGTCACCGATGCAGACCAGGCGGTCGAGCGGGCAATCCGGGAAATCCTCTCGACAGAGCGCCCGGCCGACGCCATCCTGGGCGAGGAGTACGGCTCGAGCATCGGCGAGGGCAGCCGACAGTGGATCATCGACCCCATCGACGGCACCGCCAACTATCTGCGCGGCGTCCCCGTCTGGGCGACGTTGATCGCGCTGGCCGTCGACGGCGTTCCCGTCGTCGGGGTCGTCAGCTCCCCCGCACTGGGCCGCCGCTGGTGGGCAGCGCTCGGCAGTGGCGCGTTCACCGTCGACGCCGCGGATGCGTCGGCGACTCCCCGCCGCCTCGCCGTGTCCCAGGTCGGTACCCTGGCCGACGCGAGCCTGAGCTACAACAGC
>CANFBG010000149.1 GCA_947444785.1 Microbacteriaceae bacterium
AGTGCTGGGCGGAGAAACGCCGTGATCACGCGGGCCGCATCGACCCCGATCCGCCCGGAGGTCAGCGCCGAAGCAACCAAACCAAAGTCGGCGGGGCGCAGGTCGCCGCTGAGCGTGACGTGGGCGGCCGTGGAGCGGCCGAGGGTGATGCGGCGCTTGGCTTCGGCCTCGGAGACGCGGGTCGCGAACGCGAGCAGTCCCGCGGCGGTGCGCTGGCCCTGCTGGGTCGCCAGTGACCCGGTACCGAGCTCCGAGCGGGAGCGGTCGGCGAGGTCGGCGGCGGATGCGACGCGGAGGCCATCGACGAGGCGGCCGAGGGCCTCCACGGCCGCGGCGTGGGTGAGGGCATCCGTGTCGCACAGGACTGAAAGCGCACCATCGGTGGCCGTGATCGACGCGAGTTGCGTCGTGACGGCTTCGATAGATTCAGCGTTGATGTCCATATCTAGAGTCAACACTGACCCTCCGACATTGGGTCCCCCGAACGGGGATCCCAATGCCGAAGGATGAGATCGTCAGCTCGCGGCGGGCACCGGCGTCGTTGCGTCGCGAGAGAAAGTCGTGACCTTGTCTACGAATCGTTCCTCGGTGAAGCGTTCGATCTTTCGAATGGTCAGGAAGCCGGCGATGGAGTGCCAGACGGCGAACAGCTCGATCCCCAGTGAGAGCAGGCCGAGAGGCTCGAACCAGTTCCCGATGTCGTCCATGGCACCGGGCATTCCCAGGGTGCGGTTCACGACGAACCCGAGTAGGACGGCGACCGACAGTGCGGCCGAGGCGAGGTAGTCGAAGCGCGATCCGTGCACTGTCAGTCGTTCGATCAAGAGTGCAGCGGCGGCGATGATGGCGATGTAGGCGACGGCCAGGTAGAAGGTGTCTTCCCATTTGCCGGGGAGGTCCATCACATGAACTCCGGCAAGTCCGACCAGACCGAGGACTACGGCGCTGCGTCGATTGTGTAGGCGGGTTTTCAGGGCATCGAGTGTGTCGGGGTTGAGGGTCATGAGCGGCACGCTGTCAGTGTTGTCTGTGTAATGACACCCAGTTGACCGACCGAGTTCTGTGCTTTGACCGTGAAACCGCCTGTCTCGGAAATGGCCCTGTGATCCCCGCGACAGCGGTCGCCCAACTCGACAGACAGATATAATTTTCAGCCAAAATATCTCAAACTTTTGGAGCAGGATCGACATCGGCGCGTCGCGTCCGATCCCCGAGAACCACCGCAAGAACGCCCAGGACGACGGTGCTCGCGGTGCGAACGATTCCGTCCACGCTCAGGATGTACAGGGTGGGAAGGGGGTTGCCCTGAGCGCCGTCCACGGCGCCCACGAGTTGAATGACCAGCCATGACAGCGCCACTGCAGCCAGCACCCATGCCGGGGACCAGTTCCACGGTGCCGGCACGATGCGAATCCGACCGATCTGCATGACCGCAATGAGCGCCAGAAGGAATTGCACGAATGGGTCGACGTAGCCGAAGCCCAACACCACGTCCGGCACGGTGTCGATCGCCTGACTGGTGACGATGACGCTCAGCGACTCTCCGAGAAGCAGCCAGGCGGCGAGCAGAACGAGCGCGGCCGACCCGAGCGGCCGTCGAGCAGTCACGCTTCCCGACCCGCGGATGCCGAGTGCGAAGACCAGCAACGCTGCTGTGAACAAGACGGTGGTCAAGACACTGCCGCCGAACAGGGTCGGTAGGCCCGTCTGGGTCGAAGTGAACACGACGCTCGTCAGCAGCAGGCCACCGCCGACAAACCACGTGCGCTGAGAATCAGACCGGGACTGGACGAATATCTTTGGGTCAGTCATGACACCCAGCCTAATCAGCCGGTCAGAAGCGGCCCGGGCGATCGATCCATTCAGTAGCGCGGCTGCTCCGGTTGAACTTCGGCCGTGTAGGCGTCGATGCCACCGGCGAGGTGTCGAACCCGTTCATAGCCCAGCCGCTGCAGCTCCGCGAGGACGCCCGCAGATCGGGCGCCCCCCTTGCAGTGCAACACGAGATCGCGCTCCTGGGACAGCTCGCCCAACGCCGAGCCGGAAAAGACCCCGCCCTGGGGAACGAGAAGAGCCCCGGGAATATTCACCAGGGCATGCTCGCCCGGCTCTCGCACGTCGATGAGGTCGAAGTCGACCTCACCCAGGGCGCGAGAGGTAAGCAGCGCCTCAAGTTCCCGGGGCGAGATGGCGTGCGCGCCATCCACCGAGCTGCCTGCCGGGGCAACCCCGCAGAACGCGTCATAGTCGATGAGCCCGGTGATCGCGGGGGCCTCAGGGTCCGGGTTCAGCGTCATCTCTCGCCACCGCGCAGTCAGTGCGTCGTAGAGCAACACCCGGCCGATGAGCGTCTCCCCCACACCGGTGATCAGCTTGACCGCCTCGGCGACCATCACCGCGCCGACTGCCCCGCAGAGCATCCCGAACACGCCTCCCTCGCCGCAGGAGAGCGCCGATCCCGCGTCAGGTGCCTCCGGGAACAGGTCGCGGTAGGTGGGGCCGAACCCCTGCCAGAACACGCTGACCTGGCCGTCGAACCGAAAGACCGAACCCCACACGTAAGGCTTGCCGAGCAAGGCCGCGGCGTCGTTCACGAGGTACCTTGTCGCGAAGTTGTCGGAGCCGTCGACGATCAGGTCGTACTGGGCGAAGAGGTCGAGAACGTTCGAGGCGTCGAGCCGCAGGTCGTGGTCCACAACGTGAACCAGCGGATTCAGCTCCGCCACCGAGTCGCGGGCAGAGTCGAGCTTTGCGCGCCCGATATCGTTCGTGCCGTGGATCACCTGGCGCTGGAGGTTGCTGACATCGACCGTGTCGAAATCGACGATGCCGATGGTTCCGACCCCGGCCGCCGCCAGATACAGGATCGTCGGGGAGCCCAGCCCACCCGCACCGATCACGAGCACCCGGGCGTTCTTCAGCCGGCGCTGACCGATTTCCCCGATCCTCGGAATGATGATGTGCCGGGAGTAGCGCGACAGCTCGTCGCTGGTCAGCGCGGTGCCCGGGGATACCAGCGGGGGAAGCTGCGTCACAGGTCGGGCCGCCCCTCCATCGGCGAGGAGGCCAGGGCGTGCTCGCGCTTGGGAATGCGTCCCGCCTGCGACGCGAGGCGCCCGGCGATGACGGCGTGGCGAAATGCTGCGGCCATCCGCGTCGGGTCCTGTGCCCGGGTCACGGCGGTAGCCAGGAGAACAGCGTCGCAGCCGAGCTCCATGGCGAGGGCAGCGTCGCTCGCGGTGCCGATGCCGGCGTCGAGCACCACGGGCACGCCGGCCCGCGACACGATCAGCTCGATGTTGTGGGGGTTCAGGATGCCGAGCCCGGTGCCGATCGGCGCCCCGAGGGGCATCACCGCGACCGCGCCCAGGTTCTCCAGCCGAAGAGCCAGCACCGGGTCGTCGTTCGTGTACGCGAAGACCTTGAACCCCCGGGCGACCAGTCGCTCGGTGGCATCGACGAGCTCGACGGCGTCGGGCAGCAGTGTGTCTTCGTCGGCGATCACCTCGAGCTTGATCCAGTCGGTCTCCAACGCCTCTCGCGCTAGCTCAGCGGTCAAGAGCGCCTCGCGGGCGGTGAAGCAACCGGCGGTGTTCGGCAGCACGCGAATCCCTTCCGCGACGAGAAGGTCGAAGAGCGAGCCCGCGGCCGAGGCGTTGTGCCGCCGCATCGCCACGGTCGTCAGCTCGGTGCCGGATGCGCGCAGCGCAGACCCGAGTCCGTCAAGGCTCGGCGCTCCCCCGGTACCCATGATCAGCCGGGAGCCAAGGGTGACCCCGTCGATAACCAGCGGATCGTCGTTCACTGACTCATTCATTTCTAGCCTCCCTGGGCTGCCGTGACGACCTCGATGTCGTCACCGGCGGACAAGACGGTCTCGGCCCAGAGGCTGCGGGAGACGACCGCGCCGTTCAGCGCGACGGCCACACCGAGGCGGCGCCCGTCGGCGGTTCGGCCATCCGCCTCGATGACCGCGCCGGTCAGCAGGCTGATCAGGTCGGTCACCGTCTCACCGGGCTCTAGGTCGCGCTCAACCCCGTTCAGAACGATTGCGGGTCGGGTCGTATTTGTCACAGCGCGGCTGCCTTTGCGATCGGTTCGTTCGAGGAGAGAACTGCGGAAGGAGATGGGGAGAATCGGTCGGGAGCGAATGGCGCCCAGCGGGGGTCTTCGATGCCGTCGAGCAGGTCGACAGAGATCGCCGCAGCCGCCGGCATCAGCAACACCCCGTGCCGGAAGAAGCCGGTGGCAACGATCAGGCCGGGGATGGACGCATCCGTCTCACTGCCCGCGCCGCGCACCCTGCCGAGAAGCGGAGCGTTGTCGGGGGTGCCCGGCCGAGCCCGTGCCATCACCTCGATGATCTCGAGTTCGGCCACGGCGGGCACGATGACCTGCGCATCGCGCAACAGCTGGTGGATGCCGCCGGCCGAGATCCCCGCCGCCCCGTCCTCCCTCGCCGTGGCGCCGATCACGACGGTCCCATCGTCGCGAGGCACGAGGTAGACGGGCACTCCGCGAACCACACCCCGCACGGTTGCAGTGATCAGGGGCTGAAGGTGCTCGGGCACCCTGAGCCGGATTATGTCGCCGTAGACCGGACGAAGGGGCAGCCGCAGTGAATCGGGCAATCCCGAAAGCGCTGAGGCAGCCAGGCCGCTGGCAACAATCACCTCGCCGGCCACGATGAGTCTGCCGTCGGTCAGCACGACGCCGGTCACGCGGGACGAATTGTCGGCGGGGTCGTCATGGGTCAGCGCGCGGGCGTGTTGCACAACGAACGGGTCGGAAGTACCCAGTGATGGGCGTGCCGTCTCGGCCAACGCGGTCATGAGCCGGGCCGCCAGACGACGCGGGTCGACCTGGTGATCCTGCGAGATGCTCGACGCACTCGAGAGCTGCGGGCTCAGCATCGGCTCGAGATCGCGCGCCTCCCGGATGGTCAGGGCGTCGACGTCGAGCCCGTGCAACCGCTGCACCTCGCGTAGATCGGCGAGGGCTTTGCGATCGGCCGCATCGGCTCCGACCGTGAGCGTGCGCGTGCGCTGGTACCCGGTGTCCGCATCCGAGCCGCCGAGCGACTCGATGAACGCCGGGTACAGCGACGCGGACTCCAGCATCAGCTCGAGCAGTTCTTCCTCTTGGTAGTGCAGCTCGCTCACGGGGGCAAGCATTCCGGCCGCGGCCTCTGTTGCGCCGGTTGCCGGTGCGGCATCGATGACCGCAACGCTGCGCCCGGTCTGAGCCACAGCCCAGGCGATGCCGAGGCCGATTATTCCTGCGCCAAGAATGGCGACGTCCACAGATTGGGCCGCCGGCGTGGGTTCACTCAAGATTTTCGGTTCCTTCCCTACGCCGGTACGAACCGGATCAGGTGACGTTGTATGAACAACACGGTCGGCCGGTGCCAGGTGCACCGTTCAGCCCTCTCAGCCCGGCCAAACCAAACGGTGTGGACGCGGGCTCCCGCAGATGACCTTTATGGTAGTTCAAATGACGATCCAAGACGCACGCCTCTACCTCTGCACGGATGCCCGAAAGTCCCGGGGCGACCTGGCCGAGTTCCTGGATGCCGCCTACGCGGGTGGCGTAGACATAATCCAGCTGAGAGACAAGACGATCGAGGCGGCCGAGGAACTCGAGTTGCTTCAGGTGCTGCGGCACGTCGCCGAGCGGCACGGCAAAGCCTGGGCGGTCAACGATCGGGCCGACGTCGCAGCACTCTCCGATGCTCCCGTCTTCCACGTCGGCCAGAAGGACCTGCCGCCCCTGTCGGCACGCCGTTTTGTGGGCGACGAGACGGTCATCGGCCTCTCCAGCCACACGCCCGAGCAGATCAGCGCGGCGATCACCGCACCCGGCCTCGACTACTTCTGCGTCGGCCCGGTCTGGGCGACCCCGACGAAGCCGGGGCGAGCGGCCGTCGGTCTCGACCTGGTGCGCTACGCGGCGGATGCCGTCCGCAGCGCTGCGAGCATCCGCCCGTGGTTTGCGATCGGCGGCGTGGATCTGTCGAACGTCGAGCAGGTCGTTGCGGCCGGTGCCTCGCGCGTCGTCGTGGTGCGGGCGATAACCGAAGCGGATGACCCGGC
>CANFBG010000150.1 GCA_947444785.1 Microbacteriaceae bacterium
CATCGACCTGACGCTGGCGCGCGGCGAGGTTCTTGGCATCGTCGGCGAGTCCGGCTCCGGCAAGTCGATCACCGCCACGGCGATCATGGGCCTCCTGCCCGCGGATGCCGTGGTGACCGGGTCGATAAAGCTTGACGGCACCGAGCTGGTCGGCGCCAGCGACCGCAGACTCTCGACCCTGCGGGGTGCCAAAATCGCCATGGTCTTTCAAGACCCGCTCTCGGCGTTTACCCCCGTCTATACGATCGGCCAGCAGATCGCCGAGACGGTCATCGCCCACCGCAGGGTCTCCAAAGCGGATGCGCGGCTCCGGGCGATCGAGCTCCTCGCCCTCGTCGGGATCCCGGAACCGGAGCGCCGAGTCGATTCGTTCCCTCACCAGTTCTCCGGCGGCATGCGCCAGCGCGCCATGATAGCGATGGCGATCGCGAACGACCCCGACGTGATTCTCGCCGATGAGCCGACGACGGCGCTGGATGTCACCATTCAGGCCCAGATCATCGCCGTGCTGCGCAAGGCCCAGAGGGAGACGGGCGCCGCCCTGATCTTCGTCAGCCACGACCTCGGCGTGATCGCGGGCTTCGCCGATCGCATCGCGGTCATGTATGCCGGCCGCATCGTGGAGGAGGCCGCCGTCGACGACCTCTTCGAACGCCCCAGGATGCCCTACACGCTGGGCCTGATCGGCGCCGTTCCCCGGCTCGACATTCAAACCGATACGGCCCTCGTGCCGATCCCGGGCGCACCGCCGTCGATGCTCGACTACTCCGGAGGCTGCCCGTTCGCCGACCGGTGCCCGCTTGTCCTCGACGCCTGCCGCACCAGTGAGCCCGTGCTCGCAGCGCTTCCGGCAGAGGCCGCGCCATCGGTGGAGTCGGCCGCGGCTCGCCCCGTCGCACTCGTCGGCGTCGGCGCCCATCTGGCGGCGTGCATCCGCTCGGAGGAGATCGCCGCGAACAAGAGCAGGCCGGAAGACGTCTTCAGCGTGCCGGTACTGGGCGAACCGGCGGCGGCCGGGGTGCCTCGGCTGGAACGCGCGGTCGTCCTCCGCACAGAGGGCCTCACGAAGACCTTCCCGCTCAGCCAGGGCTCGGTCTTCAAGCGCCGGGTCGGCACCGTCTGGGCGGTCGACGGCGTCGACCTCGAGATTCGAACGGGGGAGACCCTGGGCCTCGTCGGCGAGTCGGGCTCGGGCAAGAGCACTGCCCTCCACGAGATCATGAACCTCAGTGCCCCCGAGGCCGGCACGATCGAGCTGCTGGGCGAGCAGATCGGCGCCATCAAGAACGGCGCACGTGGTCGCCGGGCCTTGCGCGCGCAGGTCTCGATGGTCTTCCAAGACCCGATGGCGAGCCTTGACCCGCGGATGCCCGTGGCCGACATCATCGCCGAGCCGCTTCAGGCGGTGGGCCGGTCGAATGACGAGATCCAGAGCAGGGTTCCCGAACTGATGAGCCTTGTTGGACTCGATCCGGCCACAGCCGGCCGCTTCCCGCACGAGTTCTCCGGCGGCCAGCGCCAGCGCATCTCGATCGCCCGTGCACTCGCGGTCAACCCGCGCTTCCTCGTGCTCGACGAGCCGGTCTCGGCGCTCGACGTCTCCATCCAGGCGGGCGTCCTGAACCTGCTCGCCGAGCTGAAGCACAAGCTCGGCCTCTCGTACCTGTTCGTCTCGCACGACCTCTCGGTGATCCGGCACATCGCCGACCGCGTCTCGGTGATGTACCTGGGCCGTACGGTCGAGACCGGCAGCGTCGAGGAGATCTTCAACCACCCGCTGCATCCCTATACCCAGGCGCTGCTCTCTGCCGTACCCATCCCCGACCCGGCCAAGGAGCGCGCGCGCGAGCACATCCTGCTGCAGGGCGACCCGCCGAGCCCCACCGTGCAACAGGGCGGATGCCGCTTCCGCGGTCGCTGCCAGATCTTCGCCCTGCTGGATGACGCGGGCAAAGAGACGTGCAGCACCGTCGTACCGGAGCCTGTCGCGCACTGGCGCGAGGGCACCGACCACACCGCGGCCTGCCACTTTCCCACGGCGATCAAGGCGGTCTGACCACGAACCCTGCCTGTCAAGGGGTTGGGTCAAAACTGTGAGTTTCTTGCGTTGCAATCGGTCTCAGACGGATGATTTGTGCGTTTCGGCAAGTTGCACGCTCAGTTTGTTACCAATGTGTAACGGTTTCACCCTCAGTTAGGTGACACGCGTTTCCCCTTTTAGGGTTCTCGTAAGTAAGTTGTGAACTCGCTGGCGAGACGCGCCCTGAAGGGCGCCTTCCTCCCCGTGGGCCGCGACATCCGCACAGGAGGAAAAATTGAAGATCAGACGCGTGACTATAGGTGTGATTGCGCTGGCTGCGGCCGGCGCGCTCGTGTTGTCCGGCTGTGCAACGGGGAGCACCCCGGCGGCCACAGGGGCCGCGGCCAACCTCGCCGCCATCGTTTCCACGAACGGCTCTGAGCCCCAGAACCCGCTCATCCCGACCAACACCAACGAGACCGGCGGCGGCAAGATCGTCGACTCCATCTTCGCTGGGCTCGTCTCCTACGACGCCACCGGCGCCGCAAGCAACGACGTGGCCGACTCCATCACCACGACGGACGCCCAGAACTACACGATCAAGCTCAAGGCCGACCAGAAGTTCTCGAACGGCGAGGCCGTCACGGCCAAGTCCTTCGTCGATGCATGGCAGTATGGAGCCCTTCTCTCGACTAAGCAGCTCAACAGCTACTTCTTCGATGACATCGAAGGCTTCAGCTACGACGCCGACAGCCCCCTCACCGGACTCGTCGCCACCGACGCCACGACCATCACGGTCAAGCTGAAGCAGCCCGAGGCTGACTGGCCCCTGCGCCTCGGCTACTCGGCATTCATGCCGCTGCCCGCCGCGGCCCTGACCGACATCGCCGCCTTCGGCGAGAACCCCATCGGCAACGGCCCCTACAAGCTCGCCGAGACCGGCGCTTGGAAGCACAACGTCGAGATCAACCTCGTGACCAACAGCACCTACACGGGTCCTCGCACGCCGAAGAACGGCGGACTCAAGATCGTCTTCTACGCGAGCTCGACAGCGGCCTATGCAGACCTGCAGGGTGGCAACCTCGATGTGCTCGACGCCGTCCCCTCGGCCAACCTCGCCACCTTCAAGGCTGACCTGGGCGACCGCGCGGTAAACCAGCCGGCAGCCATCTTCCAGTCCTTCACCATCCCGGAGCGCCTCGCGCACTTCGGCGGCGAAGAGGGCAAGCTGCGTCGCGCCGCGATCTCGCACGCGATCAACCGCCAGCAGATCACCGACGTCATCTTCGAGGGCACCCGCACCCCGGCCAGCGACTTCACGTCACCCGTGATCAACGGCTGGTCCAACTCCCTCGCCGGAGCCGATGTTCTGGCCTTCGATGCCACCAAGGCCAAGGAAGAGTGGGCCAAGGCCGACGCAATCTCCCCGTGGACCGGTAGCTTCCAGATCGCCTACAACGCGGACGGCGACCACCAGCCCTGGGTCGATGCGGTCACCAACAGCGTCAAGAACACGCTCGGAATCGATGCATCCGGCGTTCCCTACCCGACCTTCGCCCAGGCCCGCACGCTGATCACCAACCAGACGATCACCACGGCGTTCCGCACCGGATGGCAGGCCGACTACCCCAGCCTGTTCAACTTCCTCGGCCCGCTGTATGCGACCGGAGCCGGCTCGAACGACGGCCGTTACTCGAACCCGGCATTCGACGCACTGCTGACGCAGGGCGCCTCGGAGACCGACATCGCCAAGGCCAACGAGACCTTCCAGAAGGCCCAGGAGATCCTGCTTCAGGACCTGCCGGCCATCCCGCTCTGGTACTCCAACGTGACCGGCGGTTACGGAACGGGTGTGGAGAACGTGAAGTTCGGCTGGAACTCCGTGCCGATCTACTCCGAGATCACCAAGGGCTAGTTTCACCCTGTTCACCGGGGGCGGGGTTGCGCCATCACGCAACCTCGTCCCCGTTGTGCGCCGGTCGATCACCCCACCATTTCGGGGGTAATCTATTACGTCTATAGTCCTTTCAGGGCACAGTTAGGTATTTCTCTTGGCAATGACAGCGCACACGGCCGGGAGGAATTAGCCCATGCCCCGTTACATCCTCGGGCGGGTCCTCCAGGCGATCCCCGTCTTTCTGGGAACCACGTTCCTCATCTACTTCATGGTCTTCGCAATGCCGGGAGACCCATTGCTGGCTCTCTTCGGCGACAAGACGCCGAACCCCTCCCTGCTCGCACAGCTGCGAGCCCAGTACCACCTGGACCAGCCGTTCATCGTGCAGTACTGGTATTACATGAGCGGCATCTTCCAGGGAAACCTCGGCGTCGCATTCTCCGGCGAGCCGGTGACCGCTATCCTTGCCCGCACGTTCCCCGTGACCGCGCGACTGGCCGTCATGGCGCTTCTGATCCAGTCGATCCTCGGCATCGGTGTCGGTCTGGTTTCGGGGCTGCGCAAGGGCAAGCTTTTTGACGCTTCTGCTCTTGTCGTCAGCCTGATTCTGATCTCACTCCCCGTCTTCGTCATCGCCTTCGTCGCCCAGTTCGTCTTTGGTATTGAGCTCGGCTGGGCCAGAACCACGGTTGGCGCTGGTGCTCCCACGGTCGACCTGATCCTGCCGGCGTTCGTTCTGGCCAGTATCAGCTTCGCCGTCATCGTTCGGTTGACTCGATCATCGGTGATCGAGACACAGGGAATGGACTTCGTGCGCACGGCGTACAGCAAGGGCCTGGGGCGCAACCGCGTCATCCCGGTGCACATCCTGCGCAACTCGCTGATTCCCGTCGTGACCTACTTGGGCACCGACTTCGGGGTGCTGCTCGTCGGCGCCACCGTCACCGAGGGCATCTTCAACATCCCCGGCGTCGGCAACACCCTTTATCAGGCCATCGTGCGTGGGCAGGGCCCCACCGTGGTCTCCTTCGTCACCGTCATGGTGCTGCTCTACCTCGTCGTCAACCTGCTTGTGGACCTGCTCTACGGCCTGCTGGACCCAAGGATTCGCTATGTCTAATGCTCCGATCGATATCGTTCCCGAGAAGATTCCCGAGCGAAGCGCTGACCACTTCGTCGCGGCCCTCGATGACACACCCCTGGTTGAAATCGACTCGGTGAGCATCGCCGAGAAGCCGAGCAACCTGTGGATCGACGCCTGGCGAGACCTTCGCCGGCGGCCGATGTTCTGGATCTCGCTCGTGATGATCCTCTTCATCGCGCTCGTCGCGCTGTTCCCCACCCTCTTCACCCAGGTGCCGCCGAACGAGAACTGCGACCTCGGCAACAGCAATGGGGCGCCCACCGCAGGGCATCCGTTCGGATTCACCAAGCAGGGCTGCGACATCTTCTCCCGCACCGTCAACGGCGCATCCACCTCGCTATCGGTCGGCTTCATCGTCATCATCCTGACGACCGTGCTCGGCATCCTGTTCGGCGCTTTCGCCGGCTTCTACGGCGGGGTCACCGACTCGATCCTGTCCCGCGTCGGCGACATCTTCTTCTCGATTCCCTACATCCTCGCCGCGATCGTCATCATGTCGGTCTTCTCGGCGTACCGCAGCGTCTGGGTGATCTCGCTGGCGATCGGCATCTTCGCGTGGCCGTCCACGGCCCGGGTGCTGAGGTCGGAGATCCTGCGTGTGAAGAACTCCGACTTCGTCATGGCGGCTACCGCTGTGGGGCTCACCCGCTTCCGTATCCTGATGCGCCACGTGCTGCCGAACTCCATCGCGCCCGTCATCGCCATCACGACGATCTCGCTGGCCGGCGCGATCGTGGCAGAGGCGACCCTGTCGTTCCTCGGCGTGGGGCTGCCATCGACCTTCATGTCGTGGGGCAATGACATCAGCCAGGCCCAGGCCGATCTGCGGACTCACCCCCAGACGCTGATCATCCCCTCGCTCGCACTCTCTATTACCGTGTTCGCGTTCATCATCCTCGGTGAGCTCATCCGCGACGCACTCGACCCGAAGGCGAGGGCCCAGCGATGAGCACGAGCGAGAATTTGACCCCGGCCCGCCCGCTCCTCGAGATCAAGAACCTCGAGGTGGCCTTCAAGACCCAGAA
>CANFBG010000151.1 GCA_947444785.1 Microbacteriaceae bacterium
CGCCACGATGGCACCGGCGATGTTGGCGAAGCGCAGGATGCGCTCGAGCGGCCAGCCCTCGAGCAGGCCATGGCAGAGCGCACCGCCGAAGCTGTCGCCGGAACCCAGTCCGTTGATGACGTCGACGACGTACGGCGGCACCTCAAGCGACCCGTCCCGGGTCTTGGCGAGCACGCCCCTGGGTCCCTGCTTGACGATCGCGAGCTCGACGCCGCGCTCAAGGAGCGCATCCGCCGCGCGATTCGGGTCGGTCTCCCCCACGGCGATCTCGCACTCCTCGCGGTTTCCTACGGCGATTCTCACGTGCGCGAGTGCGCGGGCGACCTCCCGCGACGCGTCTGCCGGGCTCTCCCAGAACATCGGCCGATAGTCGAGGTCGAGGATGGTGAGCGGCCGCTTGGCGCGGGCCTCCCACGCGGCGAAGTGCGCCGAGCGGCTGGGCTCCTGGCTGAGGCCCGTGACCGTCGCCCAGAAGATCCGGGCGCTGGCGATAGCGTCCATGTCGAGCTCGTCGGCCTCGATCACGAGATCGGGAGCGATGGGCTGGCGGTAGAAGTAGAGAGGGAAGTCGTCCGGCGGGAAGATCTCGCAGAACGTAACCGGGGTGTTCAGCGTCGGCACGGAGCTGACGAACCGGTCGTCGACGCCCAAGCGGGCCAGTTCGTTGTGCACGAACCGGCCGAAGGGGTCCTCGCCCGTGCGCGTGATGACCGCGGACTTCAGCCCGTGCTTCGCCGCGGCGATGGCCACGTTGGTCGCACTGCCGCCGAGGTACTTGCCGAAGGTCGAGACGTGCTCAAGACCGACGCCATCCTGAAGCGGGTAGATATCGATGCCGACTCGGCCGATGGTGATCACATCGAAGGGCCCGGTGCTGGTGTTCGCGGTCATACGCCCGTGTACAACTTTCTCTCGTCAAAGGTTCTGAGGAAGAGCATACATGCTTCATGACGGTATGTAAGGACAAACTTTCCGGGGCGTGTGTTACTCCCGAAAGAGCGCGCTGTAGGCGTTGATCGCCGGCTGGCCGCCCAGATGGGCATAGAGAACATTGCTGCCCGTGGGAATGTCCCCCGAGGTCACGAGGTCGATCAGCCCGGCCATGGACTTTCCCTCGTAGACAGGATCGATGATCATGCCCTCGAGGCGCCCCGTGAGGCGGATGGCGTCGAGCGTGGACTCAACGGGAATGCCGTACAGGTCGCCCGCCCAGCCCTCCAGCACCGTTATCTCATCGTCGCGCAGGTCGCGCTCGAGGCCGATCAGCGCCGCCGTGTTTCGGGCGATGCGGGCCACCTGCTCGCGGGTCGCGTCGATCTTCGCGGAGGCGTCGATGCCGATCACCCGGCGCCCCTTCTCCTCGCCGGCGAAGCCCGCGATCATTCCCGCGTGCGTCGACCCGGTCACGCTGCACACGATGATGGTGTCGAAGAAGATCCCGAGCTCGCGCTCCTGCATGCGCACCTCCTCGGCCCAGTTGGCGAAGCCGAGGCCGCCGAGCGGGTGATCGGATGCGCCCGCGGGGATCGCATAGGGCGTGCCGCCGGCGGCCGTCACATCGTCGATGGCCCGCTGCCAGCTGCTCTTCACGCCGATGCCGAAGCCGGCCGGGTCGAGCCGCACCTCGGCTCCCATGATGCGCGACAGCATGATGTTGCCGACACGGTCGTTGACGCTGTCGGGCCAGTCGACCCAGTTCTCCTGCACGAGCACGGCCTTCAGGCCGAGCTTGGCCGCGACAGCCGCGACCTGGCGGGTGTGGTTCGACTGGTAGCCGCCGATGGAGACGAGGGTGTCGGCACCCTTGGCCAGCGCATCCGGAATGAGGTATTCGAGCTTGCGCGTCTTGTTGCCGCCAAACGCGAGGCCGCTGTTGACGTCTTCGCGCTTGGCCCAGATCTTGGCGCCGCCCAGATGCGCGGAGAGGCGCGGCAGGTCGTGGATCGGGCTCGGTCCGAAGGTGAGCGGGTAGCGGGCGAAGTCGGCAAGGCTCATGATTCATCACTTTCAATCGAAGGGGCGTCGGACAGCAGAAGGTACTCGAGGGTGCGCCAGTTCTCGCGGGCGGCGAGGGCGGCCGCGTCGGCGTCCCCCACGGCGGCGGCACGGATGATGCGCTCGTGCTGGGAAACAGAGGATCGGGCGGCCAGGGAGGAGAAGCGGATGCGCTCCACCCGGCGAAGCAGCGGCGTCGTCGCCTCGAGCGCGTCCCGGATGAAGGGGTTGGCTGAGGCATTCACGGCAACCTCGTGGAAGGCGTCATCGGCGGTGAGCGCGGCCTCCGCATCTCCCCGGGACAGGGCCGCCGCGAACGCGGCATTCGCAGCGCGCATGGCGTCGATGTCGGCCTCGCCGAAGTGCGGCACCCCTTCGCGGAGCGCCAGCTCGTGCATCGCCCCGGCAACCGACTGGGCATGCAGCGTGGCCCGGGAATCCAGCGGGGCAACCGTCGTCGAGCGGCCGGGCCTGGTGATGACGAGGCCGCCGCGGGCGAGTCGCTGCAGCGCCTCCCGAATAGGAGTTCGGCTGACGCCGAGCCAGCGCTCGAGCTCGACGTCGCTGAGCTTCTCCCCCGGCAGGAAGGTGCCGGCCACGATCGCGTTGCGGATCGACGTGTAGACATCGTCCCGAAGTAGCGAGCGGGCGTTGGGAATTGCACGGTCCGGGGTGGGCATGCAATATATTGCACATCACAGCCCACCCGAAGTCAAGCCCGTGTCGACTCTCCGGGCAGGCCCGGCAGCACTGCGGCCGCTAGTGCGCCGACCAGCCGCCGTCCATCGTGTAGCTCGAACCGGTCACCATGGCGGCGTTCGGCGAGGCCAGGAATGCCACCAGCGCGCCGACCTCGGCGGGCTCGACCAGGCGCTTGATGGCGCTCTCGTTCAGCATGATTCCCTCGAGCACCTGTGCCTCGGCAATGCCGTGGGCGGCAGCCTGGGCCGCGATCTGCTTCTCGACCAGGGGGGTTCGCACATACCCCGGGCTGACGCAGTTGCTGGTGACGCCGTGCGCACCGCCCTCGAGCGCCGCCACCTTGGACAGCCCCTCGAGACCGTGCTTGGCCGCCACATAGGCCCCCTTATAGGCGGATGCGCGGAGCCCGTGAACCGAGGACACGTTGATGATTCGGCCGAACCCATTGGCGTACATCCCGGGGATCGCCGCCCGGATCAAGAGGAACGGCACCTCCAGCATGAGCGTCACGATGCGCCGGAACTCGGCCGGGGGGAACTCTTCCAGCGGGCTGACCCGCTGGATGCCCGCGTTGTTGACGAGGATGTCCACGTCGAGCGCGAGCGATTCCAATGGAGCAGTGTCAAGCAGGTCGACGACCCACGCCGTGCCGCCGACCTCGGCCGCGAGGGCCTCTGCCCCCGCGGCGTCGAGGTCTGCGACGGTGACGTGCGCGCCCTGGGCGGCAAGCGCCCGCACGCAGGCCGCCCCGATGCCGCTCGCGCCCCCGGTGACAAGAGCCCGCCGGCCACCAAGCTCCAGGCCCGCAGGGGTCACCGGGTCGTTCACCTCGAGATCTCGACCTTCTCGGCATCCACATCGACACCGGCCGGAGCGCCGTCGAACCGCGCCACGTCGGCGGCATCGACGTCCCGGAGCGACACGCCCTTGGTCTCCTTCAGCGCGAAGACGGCGATGAGCGTCACGATGCAGGCGAACACGAGGTACAGCGCGACCGGGATCCACGAGCCATACGCCTTCAGCAGCGCGATGGCGATGATCGGGGCGAGGGAGCCGGCGACGATCGACGTCACCTGATAGCCGAGGGACACGCCCGAATAGCGCATCCGGGTCGGGAACATCTCGCTCATGATCGCGGGCTGGCCCGCATACATCAGCGAGTGGAAGCACAGCCCGATGGCGATCGCCACGACGATGATCGCGGGGTTCTCGGTGTCAAACATCGGGAAGGCGAAGAAGGCCCAGGTGGCGCTCAGCACGGCACCGGCGAAGTAGACGGGCTTGCGGCCGATTCGGTCAGAGAGCCGGCCGACCTGGGGGATGACCAGGAAGTGCACGATGTGGGCGATCAGCAGGGCGAGCAGCAGCTCACTCGTGGGGTACTTGTGCACGACCGAGAGATACACGATCGAGAAACTGACGATCGTGTAGTACATGATGTTCTCGGCGAAGCGCAGGCCCATCGCAACGAGAACGCCGCGGGGGTAGCGTTTCAGTACCTCGAACACGCCGTAGTTCGTCGCCTTCTCCGCCTCGATCTTGGCGCGGGCCTCGAGGAAGATCGGCGCCTCGGAGACGTGGGTGCGGATGTAGTAGCCGATCACGACGATGACCGCCGAGAGCCAGAATGCCACGCGCCAGCCCCAGCTGAGGAACTGGTCCTGGGGCAAGAGGAACGACATGGTCAGCAGCACGAGGGTCGCAAGAAGGTTGCCGACCGGCACTGCCGCCTGGGGCCAGCTCGACCAGAAGCCGCGACTGGCATTGGGGCTCTGCTCGGCGACGAGCAGCACCGCCCCGCCCCACTCGCCACCGAGCGCGAGGCCCTGGATGAATCGCAGCGCCACGAGAAGAGCCGGCGCCCAGTAGCCGATGGTGTTGAAGCCGGGCAGGCAGCCCATCAGGAACGTGGCGACACCGACCATCACGATCGTGACCTGAAGCGTGTGCTTGCGGCCGAGCCGGTCGCCGATCTGACCGAAGACGATTCCGCCGAGCGGGCGGGCGATGAAGCCGACGGCGTAGGTGAGGAAGGCGGCGAGGATGCCGTCGAGCTCCGATCCCGTGGCCGGGAAGAAGTACTTGCCGAAGACGAGGGATGCGGCGGTTGCGTAGAGGAAGAACTCGTACCACTCCACGACCGTGCCCACCATCGAGGCCGCTACGACCTTTTTCAACCCCGTGGGCGTGGTGCCCGCGAGGGTCTGGGATCCTGACATTTCAATCTCCTTCGGTGTCTGCACTGACACGGCCAGCTCCGAGGGTCACGGCGGCCTCCCTGAGTCTCTCCCCCCAGACAGGCCTGCAACAATGACTAATTACGCGCCACATAAGTGCAGAATTGCAGATATGACCCCGAATCCCGACGACCTGCTCGTTCTCCTGGCGGTGTCACGCACCGGCCGCTTCAGCTCTGCCGCGACCGCCCTGGGCGTGAACCACACCACCGTGTCCCGCCGGATAGCGGCCCTGGAGCACGCCCTCGGCGGCCGGGTGCTCGTCAGGTCGGTGGGCGCGTGGGAGCTCACCGAGCTCGGCAGCCGGGCCATCCTGATCGCCCAGCAGGTGGAGACGGCGCTCGGCCAGCTCGAGGCGGGCACCGACCCCGACCAGGACTTCTCGGGCGTGGTCCGGATGAGCGCCACCGACGGCTTCAGCGCGTATATCGCCGCCCCCGCGGTGATCGAGCTGCAGCGGAGCCACCCGCGGCTGAGCATCGAGATCATCACGGTGACGCGGCGGGTGATGCAATACCGCTCGGGCCTGGACATCGAGGTGGTGGTCGGCGAGCCCCAGGTGCACCGCGCCTCGGCGTTCAAACTCGGCGACTACGTCTTGGGGATGTATGCGTCGACCGACTATCTCGCCGCCCATGGGACGCCGCAGACCCATGACGAGCTGACGACGCATCCGCTCGTGTATTTCGTCGACTCGATGCTGCTGGTGGATGCGCTGGACGCCCCGAGGCGGCTGGTGCCCACGATGCGCGACTCGCTCTCCTCGACCAACGTCTTCGTGCACGTCGAGGCGACGCGGGCCGGGGCCGGGATCGGCTTCCTGCCGGCCTTCATGGCCAACCGGCACCCCGATCTGGTGCGGCTGCTGCCGACGGAGTTCAACGAGCGACTGCCCTATTGGATGGTGCTGCGCCCGGACGCCCTGCTTCAGCCCGGCGTCGCCGCGGTGGCCGATGCGCTGCGCCGACAGGCCCACCTTCGAAAGGCCGAACTGCTGGGCGCCGTGCCCACGCCGGTGTTGCCCCAGCCTCGCTTGGCCTAGCCGCGCTTGGCCTAGCCGCGCTTGGCCTTGCGGGCCCGGTTTCTCAGCACGGTGCGACCGCCGAACAGGATGGCGGCGATGCCG
>CANFBG010000152.1 GCA_947444785.1 Microbacteriaceae bacterium
GCCGCGCGGGCCACGGAGATCAGCTCTGCTGTTCGGACGGCTGTTCCCGACGGCGAATCGATCTTCGTCGAGTGGTGCGCCTCGACTATTTCGATGGAATCAAAGAATTTGGCGGCCATCGCGGCGAACCATGTCGCCAGCACCGAACCGACAGAGAAATTCGGGATGATGATGACGCCGGAGACTGTGTTGCCGGCGAGAGTGCGCTCGAGCCGAGCAATTCGATCGCTCGACCACCCGGAGGTGCCCACCAGGACTCCGACGCCATTGGCCACCGCAAAGTCGACAACACCCTGGCTGACGCCCGGAATAGTCACGTCGACGGCGATATCGGCTCCGAGCATGTCGG
This sequence comes from Microbacteriaceae bacterium, assembly GCA_947444785.1. GTDB lineage: Bacteria > Actinomycetota > Actinomycetes > Actinomycetales > Microbacteriaceae > Agreia. Next base: position 350 of record CANFBG010000152.1, read on the forward strand.
AGAGCGGGCCCGCGGAGCCGATCTCGGCGACCAGCTCGAACCCCTCGGTTTCCCGAACGATCTTCGCGACCAGTCGGCCCATCCTGCCGGTTGCGCCGACGACGGCTACCTTTGTGCTCATGAGACCAATCTAGCAATCAGAAGGGCTGGGGTTCGTGCAGTCCGGTGCGCAGCTCGACCGGCAGATGGCCGAGGTCGTTGTGCGTGACCAGCTCGGCCGGCCGGCCCGTTTTCATGCTGATGATCGTCAGCCCGCAGTGCGCCTGGTTGATCCCCACCCAGCGCCAGTTGGGCGCGTTCAGTGCCTCGCGAACAAGCCAGCCGATGACGAAGTTGTGGGTGATGAGGAGGTCATTGGTGACCTCCCTGGTCGGGCTGAGGAACTCCGCGACCGTATCCGCCATCTGCGCCTCGCCCGCATCGACCTGATCCTCGGTCACCGAGTTGAAGAACGCCTTGAACGATGCCGGCATCTCGGGCGAGTATCCGGTCGGAATGCAGTCGAACAGCAGCGCCGTCGGCTGGGGGTCGAGCGCCGGAAGGTGCTCTGACATGATGGACGCCGTCTCGACGGCGCGCTGGAGCGGTGAATTCCAGACGTTGTCGAACGGCACGCCACCGAGGCGCTCGGCGATGAGTCGCGCCTGACGCTGGCCGCGAGGGGAAAGCGGTCCATCGTCGACGCCGTATTCGGCGTCCTGCTGCTCGCCGTGACGAACAAGGAAAAGGGTGTGGCTCATGAGGTGACAATCTGGCTGAATACATCGGGGGCAACGGCCCCCACGGCGGAAACGGAAAGCGGTCGGGAGGCAAGGATCTGGGCCAGATCGCGAACATCGGCCTGGGTGACCTTGCCGAGACGGCGAAGCGCCTCGTCAAGATCGACGAACTCGCCCTGGGTGATCTCGGAGTTGCCGAGCCTCATCATGCGCGTATCGGAGTCCTCCAACGCCAGGGCCGCCGAGCCGGCGAGCTGGCCGTTGGCCCGGGTGAGCTCCTCGAGACTGATTCCCTCGGCGGCAAGGTGTCGCAGCTCGCCAAGCATGAGTTCGGCGACCTGGCCGACGCGAGCCGGCGTGCAGCCGGCGTACATGCCGAACAGGCCCGCATCCGAGTAGCTGGGAGAAAACGAGTAGACGGAGTAGGCCAGACCGCGCTTCTCGCGGATCTCCTGGAAGAGCCTGGAGCTCATGCCGCCGCCGAATACCGATCCCAGCACGGCAAGGGCGCTGCGCCGTTCATCCGTGGCGGTGAAGCCCGTGGTGCCGATCGTGAAAGTGGCCTGCTCGTTGGCGCGTTCGATGACCGAGATCGGCGCTCCCTGCCGGATGGCCGCCTCGTTGGTGAGTCGACGGTCGACGGGGACTGCTTCCCTGCCCAGGTCCCAGCCCGCGCCGGCCAGGGCCCGACTGACCCCGGCGACGAACTCGTCGTGGTCGACGGCCCCGGCCACCGTGATGACGACGTCGTTGGGCCGATAATTCTGCCGATAGTGCTCCCAGACGGACTCACGCGAGACGTCACGGATCGCCTGCGGGATGCCGCCAACCGGCCTCCCCAGCGGATGATCGCCCAGAACAGCCTCGAAGAACCTCTCGCTCGTGACGTCTGCCGGGTCGTCATCAGCCATCGCGAGCTCTTCGAGGATGACGCCGCGCTCGGTCTCGAATTCGTCGGGATCGATGAGGGACGAGGTGAGCATGTCTGCGATGACGTCGACGGCCATCGGCAGGTCGCGATCACGGACCTTGGCGTAGTAGCAGGTGTATTCCTTGCCCGTCATGGCGTTGTGCTCGCCGCCGACGGAATCGAACGCCACCGCGATGTCGAGTGCGCTGCGTTGAGGCGTTCCCTTGAAGAGAAGATGCTCCAGGAAGTGTGTGGAACCGAAGGTTGCCGGGCTTCCCACGGTGTTTCGTCGACTGACCGGCACGAGTGGCTTCTCGTCTCGGGAGCCCACCGCTACCCAGAAACCCACGGTCGCGCTCTGCGCACCCAGCATGTGCTCGCTCAGGATTCGCACGCCACACGGCAGGATTGTTCGCCTGACGAGGGATCCCCCCGATGCCGTGATCGAGAGTTCTGGGAGGTCGAGGGGAAATGGGACTGCACCGTTCATCGCTGTCAAGACTACGCCAGGCTGCGGAAACGAAATTGGCGAGTCTCCCGAAGCACCCAGTCCGGTTCTCGAACCACCACGGGTGGGCGATGATTGTGCCATGACAGTTCAGCCGCCCGCAGGGGCGTCACACGCCCTGCCCCCACTTCGTATCCCCCGCCGCACCATCGGGGCCCGGCAGTTCGATTTCTCCCGCCAGATCGCGGTGATGGCCATCATCAATCGCACGCCGGACTCCTTCTTCGACTCCGGCCGGACCTTCGGGCTTGACGCGGCCGTTGCGGCCGCCTTGAAGGCCGCGGGCGACGGAGCCGACTGGGTCGACATCGGCGGGGTCAAGTTCGCCCCGGGGCCCGAGGTGCCGTTGGAGGAGGAGCTTGATCGCGTGATCCCCGTGGTGGCCGCCGTCGCCCGGGAAACAGACGTCGTGATCTCTGTCGATACCTTCCGGCCGGAGGTGGCCGCCGCCGCGATCGCCGCCGGCGCCTCGGTCATCAACGACACCACAGGAATCTATGACCACGCGATCGCGGAGGTTGTAGCCGACAGCGATGCGACGCTGGTGATCACCCACAGCCTGGCGGTGCCACGAATGAAACTCATCGCTGCCCCGCGGTACGGCGATGTCGTCACCGAGGTGAAGGCGTTCCTGGCAGACCGGGTGGAGCTTGCCATGAGCCTCGGGATTCCCGAGGACCGCCTCGTGATAGACCCGGGCCACGACCTCAACAAGAACACCCAGCACACCCTCGAGATAACGCGTCGCCTCGACGAGATCGCCGCGCTGGGCCTGCCGCTGCTCGCGGCCGTTTCCAATAAAGACTTCATCGGCGAGTCACTCGGCAGGCCGAAGAATCTCCGCCAGGACGGCACTATCGTCGCGGCCACGGTCTGCGCCATGCTCGGCGCTCGCATAGTGCGGATGCACGACGTGCCGTCTGCGGTGGCCGCAATGCGGATGACCGAGGTCATCCTCGGCTTCCGGCAGCCCGAGTGGGCCATTCACAACGTCGGCACAAACAACCTCTAGCCGAGCGTCGGGCATGAAAAAGCGGGCCCGCTCACAATGAGCGGACCCGCTTGACCAATCAGAGCGACTAGACCTCGACGGTCTCGTCAGCGGCTGCCTCTTCGGCACCCTCAGCGAGAACCGGGGCGAGCGAGAGCTTGCCGCGGTCGTCGATCTTCGTGATCTCCACGAGGATCTTCTGGCCGACTCCGAGCACGTCTTCGACGTTCTCGACGCGCTTGCCACCGGCGATCTTGCGGACCTCCGAGATGTGCAGCAGTCCGTCCTTGCCCGGGAGCAGGGAGACGAATGCGCCGAACGTGGCGATCTTCACGACGGTTCCGAGGAACTGCTCGCCGACCTCGGGGTTGGTCGGGTTCGCGATCGCGTTGACCTGCGCACGCGCGGCCTCCGCGCTCGGGCCGTCAACGGCGCCGATGTACACGGTGCCGTCTTCCTCGATGGAGATGTCGGCGCCGGTCTCGTCCTGGATGGCGTTGATCGTCTTGCCCTTCGGGCCGATCAGCTCGCCGATCTTGTCGACGGGGATCTGGACGCTGATCACGCGGGGCGCGGTCGGTGCCATCTCGTCGGGGCCGTCGATTGCCGAGTTGATCACGTTCAGGATCGCGTCGCGGGCCGCCTTGGCCTGCTTCAGCGCGCCGTCCAGCACACTCGACGGCAGGCCCGAGAGCTTGGTGTCGAGCTGGATGGCGGTGATGAACTCACTCGTTCCGGCAACCTTGAAGTCCATGTCGCCCAGCGCGTCCTCGGCACCCAGGATGTCGGTGAGAGCGGCGTAGCGCGTCTCTCCGTCAACGGTGTCGGAGACGAGGCCCATGGCGATACCGGCGACGGGTGCGCGAAGCGGCACACCGGCGTTCAGCAGGCTCAGGGTCGAGGCGCAGACGGAACCCATCGACGTCGAACCGTTGGAGCCGAGAGCCTCGGACACCTGGCGGATCGCGTAGGGGAAGTCCTCGCGGCTGGGCAGCACGGGAACGAGGGCGCGCTCGGCCAGGAAGCCGTGCCCGATCTCGCGACGCTTCGGGCTACCCACGCGACCGGTCTCACCGGTCGAGTAGGGCGGGAAGTTGTAGTGGTGCAGGTAGCGCTTCTTCTTGATCGGGCTCAGGGAGTCGATCTGCTGCTCCATCTTGAGCATGTTCAGCGTGGTGACGCCCAGGATCTGGGTCTCGCCGCGCTGGAAGATGGCGGAGCCGTGCACGCGCGGGATGACCTGCACCTCGGCGTCCAGCGGACGGATGTCGGAGAGACCGCGACCGTCGATGCGGATGCCGTCCTTCAGAACACGCGTACGCACGACGGCCTTGGTGACCGACTTGTAGGCGGCGGAGACCATGCCGAGCACGTCTGAGCCGAGCTCGCCCGCGTCGACCTTGCCTTGAATCCCGGCCTTGACGCGGTCCTTCAGTGCGTCATCGGCATCCTGGCGCTCGATCTTGTCGGCGATCTGGTAGATACCGACGAGCTCGTTGTAGCTGAGCTCGGCGACGGCGTCATACCCGGCCTGCGTGTACGGCAGGAAGATCGGGTAGTCGCGAACGGGCTTCGCGGCCTGGGCGGCGATCGACGCCTGGGCGGCGACGAGCTGCTTCAGGAACGGCTTGGCGGCCTCGAGGCCCTGGGCGACGACGGCCTCGTTGGGCTTCGTTGCGCCGGCCTGGATCAGGTTCCAGCTGTTCTCGGTGGCCTCGGCCTCGACCATCATGATGGCGATGTCCTCGACACCGTTCTTGTCAACGACAAGACGGCCGGCGACGACCAGGTCGAAGACGGCGTCTTCCAGCTGCGAGTGCTTCGGGAAGGCGACCCACTGGTCGCCGATGAGCGCAAGGCGCACGCCGGCGATGGGGCCGTCGAACGGGATGCCCGAGATCTGGCTCGACGCAGATGCCGCGTTGATGGCCAGCGTGTCGTAGAACTCGTCGGGGGCGATGGACAGGACCGTGATGACGACCTGTACCTCGTTGCGGAGACCGTTGACGAACGACGGACGCAGGGGGCGGTCGATCAGGCGGCAGACCAGGATGGCCTCGGTCGAGGGGCGTCCCTCGCGACGGAAGAACGAGCCGGGGATCTTGCCTGCGGCGTAGCTGCGCTCTTCGACATCGATGGTCAGCGGGAAGAAGTCGAAGTTGTCCTTCGGGTGCTTTCCGATGCTGGTGGCGGAGAGAAGCATGGTCTCTTCGTCGAGGTAAGCGACGACGGCGCCCTGGGACTGCTGCGCGAGGCGGCCTGTCTCGAAGCGAACCGTGCGGGTGCCGAACTTGCCGTTATCGAGAACGGCTTCGGCGAATTTGATTTCTGGACCCTCCATATGGGGGTTTTCTCCTTAGGTGTTGTTCCGTCCACGTGGACGGGAACCCGCTATACAAGCGGGAGGTCTCGCGACGCCCCGTATTGGGCGGCGATCCGATTTCTTCCGTTGCACAGAGGCAACCTCGCGAGTTTATCAGTTCAGGGAGTTTTCGGGTGATCTGCAGGGATTTCTCCCAGTTCCACGGTGACGGTGAACGGCTTCTCCGCGCC
>CANFBG010000153.1 GCA_947444785.1 Microbacteriaceae bacterium
AAGAATGCACACTGGCTCGAGACGCGCTGCGCCTGCTGCATGTTGTGCGTCACGATCACGATCGTGACCTCGTCGACGAGCTGCAGCATGGTCTCCTCGATCACGCGGGTCGAGGTCGGGTCGAGCGCTGAGCACGGCTCGTCCATAAGCAGGACCCGGGGCATCACGGCGAGCGAGCGCGCGATGCACAGACGCTGTTGCTGGCCGCCGGAGAGCCCACCACCCGGTGAGCGCAGCCGGTCCTTGACCTCTTTCCAGAGCCCGGCCTTCTGAAGCGACGACTCGACCAGGAAGTCCTTGCGGTCGTTGTCGGCACGAATCCCAGTGAGCTTCAGCCCGGCGATGACGTTGTCGTAGATCGACATGGCGGGGAACGGATTCGGCTTCTGAAAGACCATACCGATGGACTTGCGGGCATCGACGAGCTTGCGCTCCGGGTCATAGATGTCTTGCCCGTCAAGCAGCACCTCACCGGCAAGGCTCGCCGAGGGAACCAGCTCGTGCATCCGGTTCAGAATGCGCAGGAACGTCGACTTGCCACAGCCGGATGGCCCGATGAGCGACGTGATGACGCCGGCGGGCATCGTCAGTGAGACGCGATCCAGCACCTGGTGCGTTCCGAACCATGCCGAGACATTGCTGCCCTCCAGTGAGGCCAGCGGTTCCCGTTCGACTACGGGAACGTCGTTGCCGCGCCGCATCTTTGGCGCGTAGGAGCGGCGAGGAGGCCACGGCAAAGGGCGACGCTTGGACTTGTCGGCAGAATCAGCGGTCACGTCGGCGCCGGGTCCCTCCTGCATCGGCAGAACCTTCGTGATGTCCATGGGAACAAAGTCAGTCATTGCGTAATCCTTTTGCACTTAGAGCAGATTGGGCAGGAGGCTCGTTACCTGATCGGCAACGAGTAGCCCGGAGAGGAGAAAAAGTGGAACGAAGACGACCCAGGTGCGCTGCAATCCCATGCGAACGTACGCCCAGACGAGGGCGACCTCAACGAGTATGAGGAACTGGAGGGCAAAGATCAAGGCCCAGACGGTCGACGTGTCAGTGGCCAATTCACGGTCGACCGGGCGAAGCGAGGCAAACGTCGTTTGCCGCACGCCTGCGGGCAGGACCTTGCTCGTCAGCTGGGCGTCGACCCGCACGACACCGGAGGGCACGAAGGCCGTACCGCGAGCGGACTCGAGAATCACGCGCCCCGCGCCGGCTTTGAGGGTGGGCGGAGCGGGATCACCGGCGTAACGAAGCCCGAGAACTTCGAAAGTGCTCTCGCCCTGACCCGTGATAACAGTGAACTGGTCTCCCGGAACGAGTTCCTGAAGGCGAGCGAAGGGTCCCCCATAGGCCGCAGCTCGGCCAAAGATGATGCTGATTCCAGCCTGGCCCGGCAGAACGCTGTCGCGGCGGTGACCGGGGCCGGCCTTGAGCGTGCCCGAATTCGTGCCCTCAACAACAACCTCATGAACCCCGATGGCAGGAATGTCAATGATGGCAACCGGGGCCCCATCGGGTAGCAATACCTTCTGGTAGTCGCCCTCGTTCACGGGTGCCGTGGCATCGCTGAGTTGCACCCTGAAGGCGTTGGTCAGTTGCTGCTGCGAGGCCGAATGCTGCAGGTTGCCGAGAAAGAAGACATTGATGACAAGACCCAGAATGAGCATGCTGAGCACAGCAAGAGAGTTGCGGGTAATCAGCTCTCGACGGGTGAGCACAATGGGGGGCCGCTTGGCAGCTGTTCCGTTGTAACGACCCTGCGGATTGTAGTTGCGAGGGCGCTTGGGCGGCTTGGGCAGCTTGCGCGGTCGCTTCGAGTCGGGTGCGGCCTGATCTGCGATGCTGCTGGCTGCCCCATCCCGAGCGCCAGCACCGTTACCTGCAACGAGAACGGTCGCGGAGTCTTCTGCGTCCTGCTGGTCGAAAATGTACGCCTGGCCCGGCTTCCAGCCCTTGGGTGGCATCCGCTTGGCGCGTTCGATGACCTCTGCTTGGCGGGATTTGCGCCGCTCGGCGCGTTCTCCCGGCGAGAGGAAAGTGGTGAGTTTCGTCACCTGAGCTGAGATCGATTTTGCGATGGCACGCCCGAAGGACGATCCGCCTGTGTTGCGGTCAGACATTAGGAGTCCCCACCTTCATTGTTCTCGGGTTGGGGCTTCGGCTTGGGCTTCGGCCTTGGCTTGGGCTTGTCAGCCACGGGCTCACCGCCCACAGGCTTGTCAGCGGCTGGCTTGCGAACAGCAGGTTTCCGAACAGCCGGCTTGTCGGCCACGGGCCTGGGAACTGCAGGCTTGTCAGCGATGGGCTTGCGGAGCGCTGGCTTCTCGATAATGGGGAGATCCTCGGTCGGAACCACAGGCGCTGCCGGTGGTTTCCGAGGGGTTCTGGGGGCCGGCTTCTTGACGGCTGGAGGAACGGACGTCGGCACAACCAGTTCTTCTGGCAATACAGCCACCGGCACTACAGCCTCCGGCACAACGGCCACCGGGTCGGCAACAATCATTCGTGGCTCGTCGGGGGTTGTTGCTCCGGCGACGTCTCGGGATTCGTCACGAACAATGGGTTCTGCCTCCGCAAGAATTGTCGGGTCATTTCGTCGCGCAGCTCTGCTGGCCGGGTTCATCAACGGAACGTAGCGCCACAGGAGATAGCCCAGCGCCATCAGGCCAGCAATGATCAGTGCAAAGAGCGGCCACGTGAACACGATCCCATCACGGCTTAGTGGCACCAGCTGCGTCTTCTCCACCGACGCGGGAGGCGTGATCGTGACATGAGCGACTAAGACCGGCCATTGCCCCACGTGAATCATCGACGCACTGATGGTTCTAGTCTCGCCCGAGGCCAGACCCGCGACGCTGATCTGGTCGAGTCGTGTGATCGTGTCCCCGACGGGCGAGGTGATCCAAAAATCAAGACTGGAGTCAAACGTCGTATGCGACACATTCTTGACGGTGAAGGCCAATACCGCTCCGCCGCCCTGTGGCGAAAAAGACGGTTGCGTCGTTGTGGCCACACCGCTGGTGAAGAGAATGCCGCCGATATCAGTGGGCGACGTTCCGAGGGCCGCCACAGCAGCGGCGGGGTTCGTCTGTGTCGTCTGGGTCGAGGAGTTCACCGTCGGGGTGCTGCCCATCGACGAAGACGTCGTAGGCAGGAGAGACGACCCAGGACCCGCGCCGGCGAGAAGGCGATCAGACGTGATGACGAACTGGCTGACGGTCTTGGTGTACGCCCTACCACCCCCATCCGTCCCCTTGACCTCGAGCGAATGGGCTCCCGCAACGAGCGTTTTGGGCAACGAAATCGTCACTTTGAACGTACCCGTGCTGTCGGCGAAGCCACTCGCGACGAGAACGGGGGTTGAGTGAAGGTATAGCTCATAGTGGGAATACGGCAGCAAGCCCGACACGACCACGTCGACCTGAGCCAAATCAGCCGACGCCCCCACGGGGACGATGGCCGATACCGTGGGCGGCGGGGGCACCACGATCACGGGTACTGACATCTCAAGACCAACTGGAGTTGGCAATGGAATCTCTTCCGCTGCCCGCGATGAACTGGGATTCAGAACTGCAAGAACTAGGGACAGGAGCAGGACGCTCGCGCCCACGAGAATGAAGCAGGCACCGAACGTCACAACCTGACGGCGGCTGTTTGTCACGATTGGAGTGAGTCCTCACGCGCCTTGGAAAGAGCTTCTGCCTCGGTGTATTCCATCCACTGCTGCGAGCGTCGATCGTTGCTGGCCCGGGACAAGCGAATGTACAGGAAGACAAAGAGCGCAGCCATGAGCAGGACGAGCAGTGCCCAGGGCACGGCCCACAGCACGGCTTCGCGCGTGGCCGTCGGCATTGCTCCGGGGCTCGGGGCGTTCTTGTCTATCGTGCCGGCCAGCGAGATCGAGGCTGTAGCCCAAACCCATTGCCACACCCCAGGCACGCTGGTCGTCATGACGTGAGTGCCGTCGGGAAGCAGCTCGGGCATCGACGATGTCACCAAGCCTGACAGGGGTACCCCGAAAAGACCCGTGATCTGGGAGACGATGTTTGCCCCCACAGCGACATTGCCCGTGTTCTTGACCGTGTATGTGAGAACAACCTTGCCATTGAAGGGGTTCAAGTCAGGCTGATACGTAGCGGCAAGCCCGCCGACGGTCAGGGCCGGCTGAAGCTCACCGGTCACGCGGAGATAAAGCCGGGTCGCAACTCGACGCTCCAGCTTGACCTGGCCGTCTTTGCTGGTTGCCGAGACGACGATGCCACCGACATGGTCACCCGGGCGTGCGTCTGCCGGAATAGTGATCGTGATCGGAACGACCTTGGAGCTGTTCGGCTCGAGGGTAATTACCTGCCGGGGCGCCCCATCGATGGCGACCCAAGCACCCACTCCCGTCGCGGGAGTGTTGGTATCGAGAAGGGAGAACGTGCCGTCGTCCGCGTTGTAGGCATCCGTGGCAAATACGGTCAGGTCCTGGGGCAGTGATCCCGTGTTCTCGATGTAGTAGGAGTCAGTGATCGACTGCCCGGGATCGCCACCGAAAGTAAACCGAGTGCGCGTTGAATCCGAGTGCTCACCGTCGGCGGGCGCACCCGAGAAGCTCTGCGCATCCTCGGCCTGGGCGGGCGCCGCGGCAACCGACATCATGAATCCCGACACCAGCGCGGATGCGACGACCAGCGATAGAACGTGAGCCAGACGACGGCTGGAGGGGGAAGTATTCTTACGCACGAAAAGCATAATGAATTGACTCAAATCTGTATGGCGCACAGTCATCACGAATGTGTACGCAGGGTAAACCAGGGGTAGATGAGGGGAAGATCCGGGCCTCCCCGGGGGCACTAATTCAGCGGATCAATGGTCCAGGCCCCACCGGCCTGAACGTGGATCGTGCGATAGTAGGCGGCGGTCACCGTGAGATTGTTGTTGGTTGTACACGCGACACCCAGGCTGAAAAGACCGCCGGATTTGTGAATGGACTGGCCCGTGCCCGAGCCCATGCGGTCTGGCGTGAGCGGGGCGATGGCAACGGACGAGGAACCGGTTCCACCAGCGGCTGTGGACACGCCGTAGCCCAAGAATTCCCACATGCTCCACGCCGTGGGAGTGCGCTCGTTACCGAAAGTCGCGACGAAGGATGCGACGTTGGTTGAGCCTGTTGGGCACACCGTTGGCGTCTGAAAATTCGCAGCATCCAAGGACCCGCTGGCGTCTTGATTCCAAGTCAACTGTTGGCCGTCTTTGCCCAGTACACCATCGGTATCGAAGACGTAGAGCGCGGCGTCGGAGGGCACACTCGGCTGCTGCGCCGCCGTTGTCGTGACGGTGACGAAGACTCCAACAGCGATAGCCGCGACACCGACGGCGGCAACGGCAAGAAAGAGGACTTTACGACGAGGGGCCATGCGAGCATTCTTTCGTTCAGGGCTTGCTAAGAATAGAGGGGGGAGAGAACGAACAAGGGGGACGGCACGAATGCCGTCCCCCTCTTATTCAGTAGCGGGTACTTACTTCGAGACGAGCGTGAGCGTCATCGTCGAGGCGTAGGTGCCGGCGACCTTGTCCTGCGGTGCAACGAACGTGAGTGCACCGTTCACGACGGTGTTACCAACGGTGTTGGCTGCAGCACCGGTTGCGATAACGGCCGGGTACGTGGCCGTTCCTGCAGCCAGCGTTGCGCCAGCGGTCGTGGCGACAGCGGTCGCGCTCTTGATGGTCGGAACAAGACCAAGCTGAGCCTTGCTGATCGAGTTCGTCAGGTACGAGAAGTCGACGACCGAAGCCGACAGGTTCCAGCCCGGACGTGAGTGAACGCGCGCGTCGTTGACCGTGATGTCGGGCAGGCTGCCCGTCGAGGTCGAGAAGTTGTTGACGAGCGTTGCCGGGTTGAAGGTAACCGACGCCGCGGCAGGAACCGACAGGCTGAGGGTACCGTCCTGAGCGTTGATAACCGTCGCGTTGAGGGCAACGGAACCGGTCGTCGAGGAGACAGTCAGGACTGCCTGGCTCGACGT
>CANFBG010000154.1 GCA_947444785.1 Microbacteriaceae bacterium
AGGCCGAGGGATTCACCAACCTCTTCGGGGCAACCTCCGGCGAGGTCGACCTGCGGGATCGCAAGGCCGTATTCAGCTACGTCCAGGACGTCAAGCCTGATGTCGTGATCGACGCCGCGGCCCGGGTCGGCGGAATCCATGCCAACGAGACATACCCCGCCGAGTTCCTCAGCGACAACCTACAGATTCAAGTCAACGTTATGGATGCAGCAAACGCCGCCGACGTAGACCGCCTTCTCTTCCTCGGCTCCTCATGCATCTACCCGAAATTCGCAGAGCAGCCCATCAAGGAGTCCTCTCTTCTTACTGGCGCCCTCGAGCCCACCAATGATGCCTACGCGATCGCCAAGATAGCCGGCATCATGCAGGTGCAGGCCGTTCGCCGCCAGTACGGCCGCCGCTGGATCTCGGCCATGCCGACCAACCTCTACGGCCCCGGCGACAACTTCCACCCGCAGAACTCCCACGTGCTGCCCGGCCTGATCCGCCGCTTCCACGAGGCCAAGCTCGCGGGAAGCCCCGAGGTCGTCATCTGGGGAACCGGCACCCCTCGCCGCGAATTCCTCTACGTCGACGATCTTGCCCGCGCGTCGCTCTTCCTGCTGGAGAACTACGACTCACCCGACACGATCAATGTCGGCGTCGGGCTGGATGCGCCTATCCGCGAGATCGCAGAGAGGATCGCGGCGACCATCGGCTATGAGGGTACCCTGACCCAGGACCTAACGAAGCCCGACGGCACTCCGCGCAAGCTTCTGGACGTCAGTCGAATCAACGACCTCGGATGGAAGGCCGAGACGTCATTGGATGAGGGTTTCGCCACGACGTATCAGTGGTTCTTGGAACATCAGGGCTCACTGCGCAGCGCCTGACATTCAGCGCGCTCCACTCGCTCGCCCTACCCCGTCAGATAGCTAAGGTTTAGTCATGTCCGCCAGTCTCGATCGCACGCTGATAGTCATGCCCGCCCTCAACGAAGAGGCAACCGTTGGCGATGTCGTACGAGAGGTATACGCAAAGCTCCCGGGGGTGAGGTGCCTCGTAGTTGACGACGGATCGCGCGATGCGACCATCGCCGAGGCTCGGAACGCCGGCGCCATCGTGGTGCGGCTGCCATTCAACCTCGGAGTCGGCGGCGCCATGCGTGTCGGCTTTCGCTATGCCCAGTTGCACGGCTTCGACAATGTCGTCCAGATCGATTCAGACGGCCAGCACGATCCCAGCGGCGTTCCCGAATTGCTCGCCGCGCTGGAGACATGCGATCTGGCGATCGGCGCCCGGTTCGCCGGCGAGGGCGATTACACCGTTCGAGGACCGCGCAAGTGGGCGATGACCGTGCTCTCGACCGTGATTTCAGGGGTGGCGCAGGTCAAGCTCTCCGACACGACCTCGGGGTTCAGGGCGAGCGGCCCCAAAGCCGTCGAGTTGTTCGCCGAGCACTACCCCGCCGAGTACCTCGGCGACACCATCGAGTCGCTCGTGATTGCCGCACGCAACGGCCTCAGTATTGTTCAGATTGCCGTGGCCATGCGACCCCGGGCGGGCGGCACACCGTCGCACAATCCCTTCAAGGCGGCAACCTATCTCGGTCGCGCCACCATGGCTCTGCTCATCGCGCTGCTTCGGCCGCGGGTCTCAGCCCATGAATCCGGAGCCTTATTATGAGCATCGCAAACTACGTATTCGGGATCATCTCCGCGCTGATCGTTCTAGTCATCGTGATCGAGATGCTTCGCCGTCGCCGCCTGCGCGAGCGTCACGCGGTCTACTGGCTCTTGGCCGGCCTGATGGGTTTGGTGATCGGCATATTCCCCCAGGTGCTCGGCTGGGCAGCGTCCGTCGTCGGCGTCTCCGTGCCCACCAACCTCGCGTTCTTCGTGAGCATCATCATCCTGTTCTTCGTCTGCATTCAGCACTCGAGCGAACTCACCGAGCTGGAAACCAAGGCCCGCGTGCTGGCTGAGGATGTCGCCCTTCAGGACCTGCGCATCCGCGAACTCGAACAGGCGGCCACGACCAGGTAGCAATCCGCCTCAGTCGACAGACCGATGCGCCGCACGGCGGATGCGCGAGAGAGCGACTACGTGCACGAGGAAGCCGGCGGCTGGTCCGAGGCTGAGTGCCAAGAGCGCCTTGGGCTCGAGGGCGAGAGGGAGAAGCAGGACTGCGACGGTGACCGCGGCGGCTGCTACCCAGCCGGCTGTGAAGTTCAAGTGTCGACCAAGGGCGAGTACTGCCGGGCCACTGACGCAGAGCGCTCCGGTAAGGCCCGCGGAAGCAACCAAGATACCGAGGGTCGCGCCGCCAACGACGTACTTGCCACCGAAGACCACGTCCAGTACCCATGGGCCGATCAGCCAGGCCACGACTCCCAATGCTGCGGCGAGAGCTGCGACACCAAGGACGACTGCAACCAGTTCACGCCAGAAGCGAGTCCCCGCGTCGCGAAAGCGCACGACAAGATAGCTCTGCAGTGCCAACATCGGGATGATCAGCGGCGCGCGGGTCAGAGTCACAGCCAGGACCAAGGTTGCCAATTGCACCTTGTCGCTGCCGACACTTGTTACCGTCACCAGGAACGGGAACCCGCTGATGAGTACGCCCGTCGCCGCCCCCGCGATGACGGTACGCAGCGAGTTCCAACCAAGGGTGCGCAGCCCGGAGTCGACGCGGCTCGCCCCGACGAGGCCTCGCCGAATGAAGCCCCACACGAGAACGATCGTCAACGGGAAGGGGACGGCGATCGCCCAGGCGAGGCCGATGATGTCTGCCCCAAGGAGGAGCGAAATCGAGATCGCGATCAGGCGAAGAACACTGTCAACCGAGGTCAGCCAAGCCAGTGCGGCGAAGCGCTTGATGCCATAAAGTGTGCCGCAGAGGGTGGCCACGAGCACATACGATGCCGCGCCGAACGCCAGCGGAATCGCGAGTGCGAAGCTTCTGCCTGGAATCACTAGCGGGACCCAGAGGTACCCCGTCGCTGTAACAACGATGAAAACCATCCCGGCGGCCAGGGCGGCGAAGGTGCGGGCCACGTGCCGGTGCACTTGGGCCGGGGCAGAGCCGTCACCTTGTGCCTCAACGGACAGACCCGGCCGCGTGGCCCGCGTGAACTCTTGTTGCACGCCCGAGAGGGCGCTGATCACGAGGTACAGCGCTGACCAGAATGCGGCAAAGACGACAAAGGCATCGGGTCCGACGGCTGCGGGAACCAGAATCTGGATGCCATAGCCAGCCGCTCCTGCGACCGCCGTGGCGATCAGAATGAGGGTCAGACCACTCGGCTTTCGGGCCATTTCCGGTCCACATCCTTTGTCTTTCAGATAATCCATATGGATACTTTGCACATCCTAACGGCGAGGTCATGGGAGAATTGGCCGGTTGACCGCGCCACAATCGTCAGGAGAAAAAGCATGGACACGACCGCGTCCCGCATACTCCTCGATGCCACGTCGATTCCGGCGTCCAAGGGCGGTGTCGCGAGATTCATCATCGGTCTGCTCGCCGGCCTCGAGTCAACCGGAACCCTCATCATGGTCGTGGCCAAGCGTGCGGACCTTCCCGCCCTCTCGGCGGCGGCCCCCGGCCACCGCTATATCGTGGCCCCGCCATCCGTCTCGGTGCGGCCTCTTCGCCTGCTCTGGGAGCAGGTCGGCCTGCCGGCGCTGGCCGTGCGACAGGGCGCCAGGGTCATCCACTCCCCCCACTACACGTTTCCCCTTCTCTCCAGGACAGTCAGCGTCGTAACGCTGCACGATGCCACTTTCTTCAGCTCCCCCGAGGCACACTCCACGCTGAAGGGTGTCTTCTTTCGGCGCTGGATCCGCTGGGCCGCGAACCGAGCCACCCGGCTGGTAGCGGTCAGCCGCGCAACCGCAGACGAGGTCGCCCGGTACGTGCCACGACTGGCATCGCCCATTGCCGTCGCCTACCTCGGCGTCGATGCCGGCGTCTTCAGCCCCCCGACCCCGGCAGCGGTGAGGGAGGTTCGCTCGAGCATCGGGCTGTCGATCGATCAGCCCTACGTGGCGTTCCTCGGCACGATGGAGCCCCGCAAGAACATCCCCGCCCTGCTGGCGGCGCATGCCGCGCTGCGCGCCGAGGATGCGGCCGCGACCCCCGTCCTCGTCCTCTCGGGCTCTCGCGGCTGGGATGCGGCAACGAATGACGCTCTCGACCGGATCGCAGAGCTGCCCTTCGCCGAGCGTTCCGTGATCGAGGCAGGGTATCTGCCGCTGGAGCTGCTCTCCGCCTTTCTCGGCGGCGCCGAACTGGTGGTCTACCCCAGCCTCGGCGAAGGCTTCGGCCTGCCGGTGCTCGAGGCCATGTCGAGCGGCACTGCGGTGTTGACGACCCGCCGACTGGCCATCCCGGAGGTCGGCGGCGAGGCTGTCGCGTACTCCGAACCGGATGCCGAATCCCTCACCGTGGCACTCCGCGAGCTGCTCGCCGACGACGGCCGGCGCGCGGCCCTCGCCGCCTACGGCCTCGCCCGGAGCCGCCAGTTCACCTGGGCCGAGTGCGCACGCGTCTATACGGACGCCTACGCGACTGCAGCAGGGACGGTCGGCCGATGAGCGCGCCCGCATCCCCGGGCCGGGTCGGCGTGGTCACGGTGAGCTTCGGCTCCGAGGCCGTGCTCGAGGGGTTCCTCGCATCCCTGCCCGCAGCCGGCGCCGGCGAAGCGGTGACCGTGGTCGCGGACAACAAGCCGGAGGCGGGCGAGCCCTCGGCCGAGCTCGCGGAGCGGTTCGGCGCCCTCTATCTGCCGCTGCCCACGAATCTCGGGTACGGCGGCGCGATGAATGCCGCGATAAAGACGCTGCCGGAGGACATTCGCTGGATCCTGATCAGCAATCCGGATATCGAGATCACGCCCGGCGCCATCGACGAGCTCGTTCGGGTCGGCGAGGCCGACGCCCGCGTCGGCGCCGTCGGGCCGCTCGTGATGACCGACGGCGAGGTCTATCCCTCTGCCCGGGCACTCCCCTCGCTCGGCAACGGCGTAGGTCATGCCCTGCTCGCCAGGATCTGGCGGGGCAACCCGTTCACCGCCAGCTACCGCAACGACACGGAGCTGCCTCCCCGTGAGCGCGATGCCGGGTGGCTGAGCGGCTCGTGCCTGCTGGTGCGCCGGGAGGCCTTTGACTCGATCGGGGGCTTCGACGATGGCTACTTCATGTATTTCGAGGACGTCGATCTCGGAGCCCGCCTGACCGGGGCCGGCTGGCTGAACCGCTATGCACCCTCGGCTGTCGTGGCGCACTCCGGCGCACATTCGACCGACACCGACTCCGCGCGCATGGTCGTCGTCCATCACCAGAGCGCCTACCGCTTCCTGTCCCGTCGCTACAGCGGTTGGTACAACGCCCCGGTGCGCGTCCTCGTGCGCGCCGGCCTCGCGGGCCGCGCGTTCCTCGTCACCCGCGTGTTCAGGCGCTAGCGGGGCGGAACGCTCGCACGGCGTCGATGACGCGCCCGACCTGCGCATCCGTCATGCCGGCCCAGAGCGGCAGGCGAACGAGCCGCTCGGAGAACGCCTTGCTGACGGTGAGCTCACGGGAGGTGCGGCCGAAGCGGCGACCCGCAGGCGAGGAGTCAAGCGGGATGTAATGGAATGTGCCGATGACGCCCTGCTCGCGCAGATGCCCCAGCAGGGCGACCTGGTCGGCGTGGCTTGCCATCTGCAGGAAGAACACGTGCGCGGTGTGTTCGCGGTCGGCCGGAACATCCATCAGGCGGATGCCGCCTTCGGCGGCCCACTCGGCAAGACCCGCGGCGTAGGCGTCCCAGATGCCGAAGCGCAGCCCCTGGATCTCGGCGAAGGCCTCCAGCTGCGAGTCCAGCACGGCGGCGCTGTACTCGCTCATCAGGAAGCTCGAGCCGATGTCGACCCAGGTGTACTTGTCGACCTGGCCGCGCAGGAAGAGCGACCTGTTGGTGCCCTTCTCGCGGATGATCTCTGCCCGCTCCATGAATGCCGCTTCGTTTACGATCAGGGCCCC
>CANFBG010000155.1 GCA_947444785.1 Microbacteriaceae bacterium
GGCAACAACATGCGCACGCGTCTGCGCAACGGCGGCCACGAGGTCACCGGCTTCGACAGCAACCCCGCCGTCTCGGATGTCGCAGACCTCACCGCCCTCGCGGCGGCCCTGCCTACCCCCCGCGTCATCTGGGTGATGGTGCCCGCCGGAGCGATCACAGACTCCGTCGTCACTGAACTCGCGGATGTCCTCGAGGCCGGCGACCTGATCATCGACGGTGGAAATTCCCGATTCACCGATGATTTCGCGCACGCCGCGCAGCTGGCGCCCAAGGGTATCGGCTACGTCGACGCCGGTGTGTCGGGCGGCGTCTGGGGTGTCGACAACGGCTACGGCCTGATGGTCGGCGGTTCGGCATCCGATATCGAGCGCCTGATGCCGATCTTCGACACGTTGCGGCCCGAAGGCCCGCGGGCCGAGGGCTTCGTGCACGTCGGAGATGTCGGAGCAGGTCACTACGCCAAGATGGTGCACAACGGCATCGAATACGCATTGATGCAGGCGTATGCCGAGGGCTACGAGCTGCTCGATGCCCGAAAAGACATCATCAAGGACGTCACAGGCACATTCAAGGCGTGGCAGCGTGGCACGGTCGTTCGCTCCTGGCTGCTGGAGCTCATGGTCGATGCCCTCGAGGCAGACCCTGAGTTCGAGAACATCGAAGGATACGTCAATGACTCCGGCGAGGGTCGCTGGACCATCGAAGAGGCACTGGCCAATTCCGTCCCCGTACCCACGATCAGCGCATCCATCTTCGCGCGTTTCGTTTCCCGCCAGGATGACTCGCCCGCGATGAAGGCTGTCGCGGCCCTCCGCAACCAGTTCGGCGGTCACGCCGTTCAGAAGAAGGCCGACGCCTAGTCGGTTTCGGCCCCACCCAGACAACAGCCGTGTTAGTCAGCCACCTGTCCCTTGTGGACTTTCGCAACTACAAGACTGCGGAAGTCCCCCTGAAACCTGGTCCCAACCTGTTCGTGGGACTCAACGGCCAGGGAAAGACGAACCTCATCGAGGCTCTGGGCTATCTCAGTACGCTCGGCTCGCACCGCGTTTCCGTCGACCACGCGCTGATCAGGGCCGGTGAGGCTGCCGCAATTGTGCGGGCAAGACTCACGCACAACGAGCGCGAGATCCTGGTGGAACTGCAGATCAACCGGGTTGGAGCGAACCGGGCCCAGGTGAACCGCTCGGTCATCAAGCCCCGAGAACTTCCGCGATATTTCTCCAGCGTGCTCTTCGCCCCGGAAGATCTGGCCTTGATCCGAGGCGAACCGTCGGGGCGACGCAGGTTCCTCGACCAGCTGCTCGTCGCCCGCACGCCCCGGCTCGCGGGTGTCTTGGCCGACTACGACCGCGTCGTGAAACAACGAAACACGCTGCTGAAGTCAGCCCGGGCGCAGGGCCTCCGCGGCGCATCCATCAGCACTCTGGATATCTGGGACGAGCGCCTGGTCGCGTTCGGGTCCGAGATCATTGCCGAGCGCCTGGCCCTCGTTGCACGACTCAAGCCACTGGTCGCATCGAGCTACCTCGACATCGCCGGCGCCGACCACTCGCCGACGATGTCCAGCAGTCTCAGCATCACGGCCGCGAACCCCGGGGCGCTGGACTCGGAACAGGAATTGGCCGGCGCAGATACCGATCGGGTCTCACTCCAGGACCGTGAGCAGGTCGAGGGTCAATTTCGGGACGCGCTCGTTCGGGTGCGTCGCCAGGAGTTCGACCGGGCACTCTCCCTCGTCGGTCCCCATCGAGACGATGTCATCTTCGAACTGAACAGCCTGCCGGCCAAGGGCTACGCCAGCCATGGCGAGTCGTGGTCGTACGCGCTGTCGCTGAAACTCGCCGCCGCGGCGCTCCTGCGCGTCGAGTCCCCCGGCGGTGACCCGGTCGTGATCCTGGACGACGTCTTTGCCGAGCTCGACGCCGGCCGCCGGGAGCGATTGGCCCTTGCGGTCGCGGACTACGAGCAGGTGCTGATCACCGCGGCGGTCGAGGGGGACGTCCCCCCGGCCCTCGCCGCCAATACCGTGCGGATCAGCCGAGGCACGATTGTGCCGAAGGAGGGGGAGTCCGATGGCTGAATCGCTGTCCAGTTCGGTCTACCTCCGGTTCAAGACCGTATTCGGCGATGTGTACTCCAAGCGCGGTGCGTCCAAGAGGCACCGGCCACCGGAAAAGGACCCCGACAACCAGGCTTTCGGGACAGGTCGTGATCCGCGGGGCCTGGGCGACGTGATGAGTGCTCTGACGAACGAACTCGGTTGGTCGACGTCGCTGGCCAAGAGTGACCTGCTTCTCGCATGGACCCAGATCGCCGGCGCGGAGACCGCCGAGCACAGTTTTCCCCTCGAGGTCACCGACTCGGTTCTCACGGTTCAGTGCGACTCGACGGCATGGGCGACGCAGCTTCGCCTGATGCGCACCATGATCATGAACCGCATTGCGACGACCTTTCCGGATGCGGGGATCGAGAGCATCCGCTTTCAGGCACCCCATGCACCCTCATGGAAACGCGGCTCCAGATCAATTCCAGGGCGTGGTCCACGCGATACCTATGGATAAGAAGGCATCTGAGGTCAACGGGGGGAAATAAAGTCCTCAGAACGTCATATGACCAGACTTTCCTATGGTTCATTTGGTACCCTTAAGGGTCATACTCCCGGCCGTTGGGAGAGGCACTGAGGAGTCCATTTCCATATGTCTGAATCGGATAAGGTACAACCCGAAAACGAATACGGTGCAAACCAAATCCAGGTTCTTGAGGGCCTCGAGGCAGTGCGCAAGCGTCCCGGCATGTACATCGGTTCCACCGGTCCCCGCGGGCTGCATCACCTCGTCTACGAGATCGTCGACAACGCGGTCGATGAGTCGCTCGCCGGCTACTGTGACACGATCACGATCGAGCTGCTTGCGAACGGCGGCGTCAAGGTCGTCGACAACGGTCGTGGCATCCCCGTCGACATCCACCCCGTCGAGAAGAAGTCGACCGTCGAGGTCGTCCTGACCATCCTGCACGCCGGCGGAAAGTTCGGCGGTGGCGGTTATGCGGTCTCCGGTGGCCTGCACGGCGTCGGCAGCTCCGTCGTGAACGCTCTCTCGAGCGAGCTCGACGTCGAGGTTCGCCGCCAGGGCAATGTCTACCGCCAGACGTATCACTCGGGCGTGCCTGTGGCACCCCTTTCCAAGGACGAGGTCTCGACAGAGACCGGAACAACGATCACCTTCTGGCCGAACGCCGAGATCTTCGAAGGCGTCATCTTCGACTACGAGACCCTGCGTGCCCGGTTCCAGCAGATGGCATTCCTCAACAAGGGCCTCAGCATAACCCTGACGGATGCCCGTGGCACCGGCATCGACGGCCAGGAGGAAGACGTCGTCGTCACCTACTGCTACCAGCAGGGGCTTCGCGACTACGTCGAGTACCTCAACGCCGCCAAGAAGGCCGAGGTGATCCACGACGAGATCATCTTCTTCGAGCAGGAGGACCCGAACCGGCAGATGGCCCTCGAGTTCGCGATGCAGTGGACCATGGGCTACACCGAGAGCGTGCACACGTACGCCAACACGATCAACACGCACGAGGGCGGCACCCACGAGGAGGGCTTCCGGGCAGCGCTCACGACCCTGGTCAACAAGTACGGCCGGGAGAAGAAGATTCTCAAGGACAAGGACGAGAACCTCTCGGGCGACGATGTGCGCGAAGGCCTGACGGCCGTCATCTCCGTCAAGCTGACCGAGCCGCAGTTCGAGGGCCAGACGAAGACCAAGCTCGGCAACACCGAGGCCAAGGCGTTCGTCCAGCGTGTCGTGAACAACGGCCTTTCCGACTGGTTCGACCGCAACCCCACCCAGGCCCGCAATATCATCCTGAAGTCGATCCAGGCATCCGCTGCTCGGATGGCTGCGCGCAAGGCGCGCGAGCAGACCCGGCGCAAGGGCCTGCTCGAGGGCGGCGGCATGCCCGGCAAGCTCAAAGACTGCTCGAGCCGCGATCCCGCCAAGAGCGAGATCTTCATCGTGGAGGGCGACTCGGCCGGCGGCTCCGCAATCCAGGGCCGGAACCCGGAGACCCAGGCCATCCTGCCCCTTCGCGGCAAGATCCTGAACGTCGAGAAGGCCCGTCTTGACCGTGCCCTCGGCAACAACGAGGTGCAGGCCATGATCACCGCGTTCGGCGCGGGAATCGGGGAGGAATTCAACCCCGAGAAGGTCAGGTACCACAAGATCGTGCTGATGGCCGATGCCGATGTCGACGGCCAGCACATCACGACCCTGCTGCTGACCCTGGTCTTTCGCTACATGCGTCCCCTGATCGAGCTCGGCTACGTGTATCTCGCCATGCCGCCGCTCTACCGCCTGAAGTGGACGAACTCGCCCCACGAGTACGTCTACACCGATGCCGAGCGCGACGCGCTCCTGGCCAACGGGGCAGCAGCCGGCAAGCGCATCCCCAAGGAGAACGGCATCCAGCGCTACAAGGGCCTCGGCGAGATGGACTACCGCGAGCTGTGGGACACCACCATGGATCCCGACACCCGCACGCTCCGCCAGATCACCCTCGACGACGCCGCCGCGGCGGATGAGACGTTCTCCACCCTCATGGGCGAAGACGTGGAATCGCGACGCAACTTCATCCAGAAGAACGCCAAAGACGTTCGCTTCCTGGATATCTAAGGGATAACGGAATATGACTGACGACACCACGCCTGTTTCCGCGGTTACAGAAGAGGGTCCCCGGGACCGCATCGAGCAGGTAGAGCTGCAGTTCGAGATGAAGCGCTCGTACCTCGACTACGCCATGAGCGTCATCGTGGGACGGGCCCTGCCTGATGTGCGCGACGGCCTGAAGCCCGTTCACCGCCGGGTGATCTATGCGATGTTCGATGGCGGATACCGCCCCGACCGCGCATTCTCCAAGAGCGCGCGCGTCGTCGGCGAGGTCATGGGTCAGTTCCACCCGCACGGCGACACGTCGATTTATGACGCGCTCGTACGACTGATCCAGCCGTGGAGCCTGCGCTATCCGCTGGCCCTCGGCCAGGGCAACTTCGGCTCCGCCGGAAATGACGGCGCGGCCGCCCCCCGCTATACCGAGACCAAGATGGCGCCGCTCGCGCTTGAGATGGTTCGGGACATTCAGGAAGAGACCGTCGACTTCACCGACAACTACGACGGCCGCACCCTCGAGCCCGTCGTGCTGCCGAGCCGGTTCCCGAACCTGCTCGTGAACGGCTCCGTCGGAATCGCCGTGGGCATGGCCACCAACATTCCGCCGCACAACCTGCGCGAGGTCGCCGCCGGCGCCGTCTGGGCGCTCGAGAACCCGGATGCCAGCCGCGAGGAGCTCCAGGACGCCCTGATGCAGCGCATCAAGGGCCCCGATTTCCCGACCGGTGCCCAGATCCTCGGCACCAAGGGCATCGAGGACGCGTACCGCACGGGTCGCGGATCCATCACGATGCGTGCCGTCGTCTCCGTCGAGGAGCTCCAGGGTCGCACCTGCCTCGTCGTCACAGAACTGCCGTATCAGGTCAACCCCGACAACCTGGCCATCAAGATCGCCGACCTCGTCAAGGACGGCAAGCTCGCCGGGATCGCGGATATTCGCGACGAGACCTCGGGCCGCACCGGCCAGCGCCTCGTCATCGTGCTGAAGCGCGATGCCGTCGCGAAGGTCGTGCTGAACAACCTCTACAAGCACACGTCGCTGCAGGAGAACTTCGGCGCGAACATGCTCGCCATCGTCGACGGCATCCCGCGCACCCTCTCGATCGACGGCTTCATCTCCGAGTGGGTAACCCACCAGATCGACGTCATCGTCCGGCGCACCCGGTTCCGCCTGCGTGAGGCCGAGGAGCGGATGCACATCCTGCGCGGCTATCTCAAGGCGCTCGACGCGCTCGACGAGGTCATCGCCCTGATCCGTCGCTCGGCCACGGTCGAGAACGCCCGTGACGGCC
>CANFBG010000156.1 GCA_947444785.1 Microbacteriaceae bacterium
CATTGCCGTCGCCGACCGCGGCAGCATGCTGGATGCCTCGAGCGTCTTCTACATGGACAAGCTCGTCGCCGGCCCCGAGGGCATCGGCGTGCTCGACATCTCCCGCCCGATCGGCGACAACATCCGCGCGCTGGCCAAGGCCAAGGGCAAGGCCGTCGCCGACATCCGCGTCGCAATCCTCGACCGCCCGCGCCACGTGGGCCTTATCCAGGAGATCCGCGACGCCGGGGCCGGCACCCGCCTGCTGCTCGACGGAGACGTCGCCGGCGGCATCAACGCCGCCCGCTACGAGACCCGCATCGACATGTGTGTCGGCATCGGCGGCAGCCCCGAGGGCATCGTCACGGCCTGCGCGATCAAGGCGCTGGGCGGTTTCATCCAGGGCGTGCTCAAGCCCGGCAACGACGAGGAGCGCCAGCGCGGCATCGACGCCGGCCTCAAGATGGACTACGTCTACAGCGCCGACGAGCTGGTGCGCGGCGACAACACGATGTTCGTGGCGACCGGTGTGACGGATGGCGGCCTCGTAGCCGGCGTGCGCAAGAAGGGCCCGATCATCGTCACGGAGAGCGTCGTCATGCGTGGCCGCTCGGGCACGATCCGCCGCGTGATCGCCGACCACCTCGTGGAGAAGTGGCTCTAGGCATCCGCTCGTTCGCTTAGTTGCCGGGGTGCGGCGTCTCGAGCTCAGCGACCAGTTCGAAGCTGGTCAGCTCGCGGCGCTGCTCCTCGATGGCCGGGATGACCCCGATCACCTTGGACTCGTCCAGCGCGTTGAGCCTGCGGGCCGTGGGGAATACCTGGCGCTCTAGGGATCCGACGAAGCCGTTGTAGTCCTTGACGCTGCGCTCGATCGAGCGGCCCAGCTTCTCGACGTGGGTGGCTGTCGTTGCCAGGCGTGAATACAGCTCTCGGCTGAGATCGAACAGCACCTTGGCGTCTTCGGTCAGCACGTCCTGCTGCCAGCTGAAGGCCACGGTCTTCAGCACCGACCAGAGGGTCACCGGCGACGCGAGCGCCACGCGCTTGCTGAACGCGAACTCCATGATGCTGGGGTCGGCCTCCATCGCGGAGGAAACGAGGGACTCGCTCGGAATGAACGCGATGACGAGCTCGGGGGAGCCGTCGAGCCCGGTCCAGTAGCTCTTCGAACCCAAAGCCGTGACGTGATCGCGCACGGCCTTGACGTGCCGCTGCATCAGGGCGGTGCGCCGGGCGGCCTCGGCCCCGGTCGCCGTTGCCGGGATCTGGCTTGCCTCGAGATAGGCGTCGAACGGCACCTTGGCGTCGACCGCGATGTTCTTGCCGCCCGGCAGGTGCACGACCATGTCGGGCCTTCCCGCAGCGCCGGCCTCGTTCACGACGCTGGACTGAACATCGAAGTCGACCCGCTCGATCAGCCCCGCGGCCTCGACCACGCTGCGCAGCTGGGTCTCGCCCCAGACGCCCCGGGTGCTGTTGGATCTGAGCGCGGCCGCGAGTGACTCGGCGGTGGTGCGCAGGCGCTCCTCGGACTCGGTGGCGGCCTTCAGCTGCTGGCTGAGCTCGCCATGCTGCTGCCGGCGCTGCTCCTCCATCTCGCTGACCTTGCGCTGCACCTGTGCGAGGCTCTCCGTGACGGGGCTCAGGGCGATGAGTACCTTGCCGTCCTCGGCGAGGCGCGCAGCCTCCGCCGCCTGGATCTCCCCGAGCCGCTGCCGATACTCCGACAGTCGCTCCTCCTGACCGATGAGTTGCTCCCGCAGTGCGATCGCGGTGGCCTCGGCCGCAACGGCTCGCCCCTGCAGCGCAAACAAAGGCGCCGTGTCGGGTGCGCTCGCGGCAGGCACGCGCCCCCCGCGCACCACCCAGCTCACGACCGCTCCGGCCGCACCCCCCACGACAACCCCGACCAAAACCCCAACCACGAGCATCCCAACAGCATCCATACCGCAATCCTCGCACCGCCCCCCGACACCGCCCCGCCCGCCGCCCCCTGCCCCGCCCCCCTGCCCCGCCCCGCCCCCCCACTGCGGGACGCGACGATGTAGTTGGTGTTGGAGTTTCTCGAAATTTGCGCACCAACTACATCGTCGTCACCGGGCGGTCACCGGGTGGCGGGGGTCTGGGGCCCCGGGCCGGGCGTATTGGGGACGAATTACCCACGGAGCGAGCCGAACAGACACTCTGGGGAGGTGTGCGCCCGACGAGTTCCTCTGCCCCGACCACTGGTCGGCCAGCCGTTCGGGGTGAGGGACGCCGGAGCCCTTGGCGTGAGTCGAGGCAGGTTGCGATCGAGTGACCTCGTGATTCCCTTCCGAGGGGTTCGCAGCGATCCCGGCGATGGCGCAGGGCTTGAGGCGCGATGCGATGCCTACTCAGTCAAGATGCGACCGGGTGACTTCTTTTCTCATCACACGGCTGCAGCCCTCCACGGCATGGCCTTGCCCGGAGGCCGCCATGACCCGCGCATTCACGTTTCAGTTCTCGCCCCGGCGCAGGCCGTCCGTGAGCGAGGAATTGTCGGTCACCAGATGCTGCGAGCATCCGCTCACATCGTGCTGCTTCGAGGAAAGCCGGTGGCATCCGCGGCGGATTCGTGGAGCCAGCTGGCCGGGTTGGTCACCCTCGATGAGTTGATTGCCGCGGGGGATTCCCTCCTGTGTGGGCAGACGCCCAAATCCTCGGTCAGTGAAATCTCGGAGGCCGCTGCGCGCCGGGCGGGCAGGCGCGGGACGGCAGTCCTGCCAGAGGCGTTGGCTCTGATTCGGATCGGAGCCGAGTCGCCCAAAGAGACCGAGTTGCGGCTACTGCTTCAGCGGGCAGGGCTGCCGAAACCGGAGTTGAACGTCGACATCTTTGACGGGAAAGGCGATTGGCTCGCTCGTGGTGACCTCGTCTTCAAGGAGTTCAAGACGCTGGTTGAGTACGACGGAATGCAGCACGGGACTGACCGCAAACAGTTCGTCAGGGACGTTGAACGTCTCGAGAATCTGGCACGTGCGGGTTGGCGGATAAACCGGGTCATGAATGAGCATCTGAAGAATGATCCTGAGGAGATCATTCACCGGGTGAGCCAATCGCTCCGGGCACGAGGCTGGAAGGCCCCGTGACCACAACACCACCCCCTTGGCCGCCGACGATGTAGCTTGTGCGCGATTCTCCGGGGATTCGCGCACAAGCTACATCGTCGGCGGCGTTCGGCGGGGAGAAGGCGCTAGGGGAGGACGGCGGCGCGGGACGCGGCGGCTGGGCGGGCTAGCTTGGGTGCGCGGGGGGCCGAGAGACGGGTGATCGGGACTCTGGCGGCCTTAGCCAGGGACTCCAGGGAGGACGCCTGGTGGCGGGCGGCCGCGTCGATGACAATCGCGGCGCAGGCTTCGGCATCCGCGAGGGCATCGTGGTGTGCGAACGAGTCGAAGCCCGCGGCCGCGGCCGCTACGGGGAGGCGGTACGAGTCCAGGTCGTAGGTGCGGCGCGCGATCTGCAGGCTGCACGCGTAGGCGAAGTCGGGGGTCTCTACCCGGGCCGCCGCACTCGAGGCCTTGATCACGGCCATGTCGAAGCTGGCGTTGTGGGCGACCAGGGGATCCGACCCGACGAAGGCCACGAGCTCATCGAGCTGGTCTGCCCACTGGCGGGCATCCGTCACGTCGGAGGCGTATATGCCGTGGATCTTCGTGTTCCACTCCAGGAACTCGTCGTAGCCTGCGCCGGGCCGGATGAGCCACGAGGCGCGGTCGACGACGACCCCGTCGCTGACCTTTACCAGGCCGATCGAGCAGGCGGATTCGCGGAAAGAGTTGGCCGTCTCGAAGTCGACGGCGGTGAAGTTCACAGGCACCCTTCGATGCTCTCATGCCCGCGCGGGCCCACCCCGCGCCCCGCCCGCCGCCAACCGAAGCTACGATTGACCCTTGTGGCTCTAACTATTGCAATCGTCGGTCTGCCCAATGTCGGCAAGTCCACCCTCTTCAACGCCCTGACCAAGAATCAGGTTCTCGCCGCGAACTACCCGTTCGCGACGATCGAGCCGAACGTCGGGGTCGTGAACCTGCCCGATGAGCGCCTGAGTGTGCTCGCGGGAATCTTCGGCAGCGAGCGCCTGCTGCCTGCCCCGGTGTCGTTCGTCGACATCGCGGGCATCGTCAAGGGCGCCAGCGTCGGTGAGGGCCTCGGCAACAAGTTCCTCGCAAACATCCGTGAGGCAGACGCCATCGCGCAGGTCGTTCGCGGCTTCGCCGATGCGGATGTCATCCACGTCGACGGCAAGGTCGACGCGGCCAGCGACATGGAGACCATCAACACCGAGCTCGTGCTCGCCGACCTCCAGACGCTGGAGAAGGCCGAGGCCCGCTTCGAAAAAGAGGTCAAGGGCAAGAAGCTCGACCCCGCCGTTCTCACCACGGCCAAGGCCGCGCGCGAGTTCCTCGACACGGGAAAGCCGTTGTCGGCATCCAATATCGATCTGGAGCCGATCCGCGAGCTGGGCCTTTTGACGGCCAAGCCCTTCATCTACGTGTTCAACGTCGACGAGGAGATCCTGAACAGCAAAGAGAAGCTCGCTGAGCTTGCCGCACTCGTGGCGCCCGCGAAGGCGATCTTCCTCGACGCCAAGCTCGAGAGCGAACTGATCGACCTCGAGCCCGACGAAGCCGCCGAGCTGCTCGCCAGCACCGGCCAGGAGGAGAGCGGCCTGAGCCAGCTCGCCCGCATCGGCTTCGACACTCTCGGGCTTCAGACCTACCTCACTGCCGGCCCGAAAGAGGCGCGCGCCTGGACTATTCACAAGGGCTGGACCGCTCCTCAGGCCGCCGGCGTGATTCACACCGACTTCCAGAAGGGCTTCATCAAGGCGGAGATCATCTCGTTCGCCGACCTCGTGGAGACCGGCTCGATCGCCGAGGCCCGTGCCAAGGGCAAGGCCCGCATCGAGGGCAAGGAATACGTCATGCAGGATGGCGACGTCGTGGAGTTCCGCTTCAACGTCTAGCCTCCTGCTCCTCGAGATAGTCGCCCACAGCACCATCAATCGAAGGAGAGCATCGTGCCAGTCATCGCCATTATCGGAGCTGGACCCGGACTCGGTGCAGCGGTTGCGCGCAGGTTTGGGCGCGAGGGCTTCTTGATCGCTCTGATCTCGAGGGACCAGGCAAAGCTGGACACAATGGCCGCGGAGCTTACGGCTGCCGGTTTCACCTCGAGTGGATTCGCCGCCGACGTTCGGGAACCGGCATCACTCGAGGCTGCCCTGCTGCAGGCCGCCGCCACGCTCGGACCCATCACCGCGCTGCAATACAGCCCGCTCCCGTCTCGGGACTACCTCAAGCCGGTGCTCGAGCTGACGCCCGAGTTGGCGTTGGAGGCCCTGCAGTTCTCGGCCCTGGGGCTCATTCACGCGGTGCGCACGGTGCTCCCGGCAATGCGGCAGGCAGGCAGCGGCAGCATCATCCTGATCAACGGGGGAACCTCGGTGAAGGCCCGCGCGGGCTTTGCCGGCACGTCGATCGCTTTCCCGGCCGAGAGCGCCTACGGGGAGATGCTGCACGACGCCCTCGGAGCTGAAGGTATCCGGGTCAGCCAGCTCGTGATCCCGGGAGGCATCCCTCAGCTTCAGCTTGCCAACGGCATCGACGACGTCGCGGATCGCATCTGGGATCTCCACGCCACCGCCGGTGATTTCCGGACCATGCTCATCCCGCTTGAGGACGGCCGGGAGTAGCGGAGCCACCACTGCTCACGGCATAGGGCCGAGCCAAAGCACGCTCGAACAGGTGTTATTTTTCTTGACCCGACAGATCTTCGAGCCCTTTAGACGCTCATCTCGTCAAGCCCCCTTGAGGGGCCTTAGCCGCGATCACCGAAGCGGTTAACGTCGATTCCAGCGGCAGTTCATGGCTCCAAGCGATGACCCGTAATCAATGGTCGGAGTGATCAG
>CANFBG010000157.1 GCA_947444785.1 Microbacteriaceae bacterium
CGCTGGTCGAGCTCGAGCTCGCGAACGCGGGAGCGCCAGCATGATCGACCGCTGGGATCGCGGTCGTGCTGAGGTCGACCGTCTCATCGACCAGGGGCGCCTCACCCGCGTTGCAGCCAACCAGGAACTGGCGCGTCTCCATTTGGAGAAGGCGAGCGTTCACATCCGCTCGGCTATTACTCTGCGTGATATAGATTCGGCCGGGGCATTCACCCTCGCGTATGACGCTGCCCGCCTGGCCATGGCGGCCGTTCTCGTGAATCAGGGGCTCAAGCCTCGGGGCGAGGGCGCGCACGCGGTTCTGCTCGAGGCGGTCCTCGCGCAACTCGAGCCCCCGCGCCAACAGGAGTTCCGCGAGTTCGACTGGATGCGCCGTCTTCGCAACGACACGCAATACCCGTCGCTGGACCGCCAAACCGCCCTTGTCGACGATGTCGATCAGGGAGTGCCGGCCGCGCAGGCGATCATCGATCGTGCCGCGCGACTGGTCGAGCTCATGCCGCCCCCATTGAAGCTCCGGGTTCGACGGGTGACGGTCCTTGGCGATGCTGACCCGTTACAGCTCGCAACTGTCGGGCGCATCCTTTCACCGACTCACCGACGAGGCTGCCGCAGACCCGGCCGCCTCGGGCTTCGAGGCCCGGCTTGCCGCAGTGACCCGGCACTCTGTGCGCCAGCGCCGAGAGAGTCACGCACGTGTGGGAATGTCGCGGGGCATGTCACCGGGTAGGTCGCGGCAGAGACCAAACCTTGGACATGGCCAATTGGTCGTTTAGGCCATGATTTGGTCTATCGGCACAATGTCGAGCAGGCAGACGTCCCCATAGTTTGAGGGTCGACGATCACCCTTGAACGGAGCGCCCATGACGAAGAACATCGCCGCAGTGCCGCAGTCGCTGCCCCTTGACGGCCTCATCGTCGCCGACTTCTCGCGCGTCCTGGCCGGGCCGCTTTCGACCATGACGCTGGCGGATCTAGGAGCCCGGGTCATTAAGGTCGAGCGACCAGGCGCGGGCGACGACACCCGGCAGTGGGGGCCGCCGTTCTCGGGCACGGGCTCGACCTACTTCGAGAGCGTGAACCGCAACAAGGAGTCGATCTGCCTCGACCTCGGTGACGAGGCCGACCGCGAGGTTGCCCTTCAGCTCGCGCTGCAGGCCGACATCGTGGTCGAGAACTTCAAGCCCGGCGGCATGGAGAAGCTCGGGCTCGGCTATGAGCGCCTCAGCGGCGACAACCCGGGGCTCATCTACGCCTCGATCTCGGGCTTCGGCAGTGCGGGCGGGGCCGAGCTTCCCGGGTACGACTTCATGGTGCAGGCACTCGGCGGCCTGATGAGCATCACGGGCGACGCCGCGGGATCGCCGACCAAGGTGGGTGTTGCACTCGTCGACATCCTGACGGCCAAAGACGCCACCATCGGCATTCTCGCCGCGGTGCACGCTCGCAACGAGACCGGTCGAGGCCGCCGGCTTGAGGTCAACCTGCTCTCCAGCCTGCAGGGCGCGCTCGCGAACCAGGGCCAGGCGTATCTCGGCGCGGGCGTCGTCCCCGGGCGCATGGGCAACGCGCATCCGTCGATCGCCCCCTACGAGCTGCTCGATTGTGCCGACGGGCCGCTCGCTGTGGCCTGCGGCAACGATGGCCAGTTCCGGGCGATCCTCGGCGTGCTCTCACTTGATGAGCACCGTGCCGACGAGCGGTTCACGACCAACCGCGCCCGCGTGGCGAACCGCCGGGAGCTCGTCGCGATGCTGGAGGAGAGGCTGGCGACAGCATCCGCCGAGTCATGGCAGGCCGCCTTCACCGCGGTGGGCGTGCCGGCGGGCCAGGTCGGCACGATCGCCGACGGGCTCGAGCTCGCCGCGTCGCTCGGGCTCGAACCCACGATCGACCTGCAGGATGCGACGGGAGCGACAGTGGGCACCCAGATTCGCAACCCGATCACGTGGTCGCCGCCGCTCGCCCCGCGAACCGCGGCACCGCCGGCGCTCGGCGAACACGGTGCCGCCGTTCGGGACTGGCTCGCCAGAGTCGGTAGCCCCCTGGTCGACGCCTCCTAGCCAGCGCTGGAAGAGTCGACGCTGCGCAGCGCCAGCCACAGATTCGCCGACACGTCGGGGTCGTCGAGGTCGGCGTTGATGAGCTTCGTCACGATGCCGATGCGGTGCCGCAGGGAGTTGCGATGAAGCCCCAACTCGCGCGCGGCGACCTCCCACTGCCCCTGATGGCGGATGTAGCTTTTGACCGTGCCCACGAGGTCCGCCCGCCGGTAGTCCGTGAGCTGCGCGACCCACTCCGCCGTCCGGGGATCGAGCAGGCTCGCACCTGTTGCGAGGTGCCCGGTCGGCGCGAGTTCGCACGCCCGCCGCAGGTCGCCGAGGCTTCCCGCGACCTGGCTCAGCGGCATAGGCCGACCGAGCGCCGCCGCGAACCGGGCAGGCCTGCCGGGTCGCCGAGACACGGTGACAGCCGCAGCCGCAGCCGCAGCCGCCCCCGACCCCGCCGTCGCTGCCGCCGCTACCGCGACGGCGTCCTCGCGACCCGAGCCGGCCGGCGACTCCAGAATCAGGTAGCAGAGGCCGCCATCCATCGAACGAAGGCGAGACCGGCGGATGCTGTCGCCGAGCCACGCGACCGGCTCGCCCGCCAGCAGGGCCGAGACCTGCTCCGCGAGCTCGGCGTTCGAGAGTGCCTCGAGGTTCTCGCCCCGAACGGCGAGCAGCTGCACCCGTTCGGCCAGCGGGGAGCCGGTGAGGTCCGCGGCCACCAGTCGAGCCGCATCGACGAAGCCGCTCAAGACCAGGGTCGTGGCCGTGCTGCTCAGAATCGAGTTCGCGCGGGTCAGCTGCCATTCGCGCTGGGCCGTGACGGCGAGCAGCATGCAACCCGTGAGCATCAGCTGCCGGTCGGCCTTCCGCAGGGGCCGGCCGGCGCACACGGCAAGGAAGCCTGCGGTACGGCGGTTGGCGATGATCGAGTACTCGATCACATCCATTCCCTGCAGGGGAAACGTGGCCGCCGAGTGGGTGCCGGCCAGGCCGAGGCGCGCGGTCTCCTCGCGCAGCTCGGGCAGAATGCGGCTCTCGGCAGGGGGCCAATAGGTCTCGGCCGAGCCATCTGCGGGGAGGTAGACGGCCCAGCCGCCCAGCGCCTTGCTCAGTACCTTCACGACCGCGGCAACCGCCTCAGGCCGAGTCGCCGCCTGGGTCAGCGAGGTCTGCAGGCTGAGGCTCGCCGCGAGATCGGCCTGCTCGGTCTTGCCCACCAGATCCCAGTAGGCGCGGGAGATGTGCATGAAGGGGATGCCCTCGGGAACGACGAGCAGAATCAGCCCGGCGTCGGCGCAGGCGGCATCGAGTTCACCCGGCACGTCGTCGGTGCCGGCACCGAGACCCAGGCCGAGGGCGATGACGCCCCGGGCCGCAAGCCGAGTAACGTACTCGCGCACGCTCTCAG
The DNA here is from genome assembly GCA_947444785.1 of Microbacteriaceae bacterium. Lineage (GTDB taxonomy): Bacteria > Actinomycetota > Actinomycetes > Actinomycetales > Microbacteriaceae > Agreia. Next base: position 3,460 of record CANFBG010000157.1, read on the forward strand.
GCTCACCGGCCAGCGGGATGCCCGTCGTGAGCAGCAGTTCCCCGCCCTCGAGGTAGGGCGTCGGGTCGTCCAACTCTGAAATGTGCACGCCCGTGAGCGACACCCTGGCGACCGCATCGCCGTTGATCGGGCGCAGTGCGTCGCCCATTTTCTCGCAGAGCTGGGTGAGGCTTATCACGGCGGCGCATCCATTCTCCAGCCGGGCTGGCGATTGCTGGATATTCTAACCAAAACCGAAGCCCGTTTGGTCGATATATCTGATGCCGGGGTGAGCGGCGCGTTGCTAATTTGAGCGCATGACACTGGCATCCGTTCCCCAATCCCGACTGCTGGCCACCGCGATTCCGGGGCCCCGCTCCATTGCACTGCATGCCGAACGGCTGAAGCATGTGACGAGCGGATTCGGCATCACGCTGCCGGTGTTCATCGGCCGGGCCGAGGGCGCGATCCTCCAGGACGTCGACGGAAACCGCATCGTCGACTTCGCCTCCGGCATCGCCGTCACCAGCGTGGGCGCCAGCAACCCCAAGGTGCAGGCGCACGTCGGCGACCAGCTCGCCAGATTCACCCACACCTGCTTCATGGTCACCGAATACGACTCCTTCACCGAGGTCTGCCGCTGGCTCAATGAGCACACGCCCGGCGACTTCGAGAAGCGCACTGCCCTCTTCTCCACGGGCGCCGAGGCGATCGAGAACGCCATCAAGATCGCCCGCTCTGCCACCGGCCGGCAGAAGGTTCTCGTCTTCGACGATGCCTACCACGGCCGCTCGCTGCTGACCATGGCGATGACCGCCAAGGAGAACCCCTACAAGCTCAACTTCGGTCCCTTCCCGGCCGAGGTGCACCGCGCTCCCTTTGCGGCCCCGCTCCGCTGGCCGACCGGTGCCGCGAACGCGACCGCCGAGGCGCTCGCCGCAGTCGAGCGCATCCTCATCGCCGAAGGCCCAGAGACCTTTGCCGCCATGGTGATCGAGCCCATCCAGGGCGAGGGCGGCTTCATCGTTCCCTCACCCGGGTTCCTGCCCGGGCTTCGCGAGATCGCAACGCGGCACGGCATCGTCTTCGTGCTGGATGAGATCCAGGCCGGCATGGGCCGCACCGGCACCCTCTTCGCGAGCAACAACGAGCAGGTCGTCGGCGACATCACCGTCACGGCCAAGGCCCTCGCCGGCGGACTGCCGCTCAGCGCGGTCACCGGCCGCGTCGAGCTGATGAACGCCGTGCACGCCGGCGGCCTCGGCGGCACCTACGCCGGAAACCCCCTCGCCTGCGCCGCCGCCCTCGGGGTATTCGAGGCATTTGCGGATGGCACACTCGTCGAGAATGCCCGCCAGATCGAGGCCGCCGCCCGCGCAATTCTGGAGCCGTTGCTGACCGACACGAGCATCGTGGCCGATGTTCGCGGCCGGGGCGCCATGCTGGCCGTCGAGTTCGCCGACCGGGGAACGCTCGCCCCCCGCGCCGAGCTCGCCAAGGAGATTGCGGCGAAGTGTCACGCCCAGGGCCTGCTCGTTCTGGTCTGTGGAACCTTCGGCAACGTCATTCGCCTGCTTCCCCCGCTGGTCATCGACGCGGCACTGCTCGCCGACGGCCTCACCGTTCTTCGCGACGTCATCACGCAGGTGGATGCCGCCGCCCAGGCCGCGTCGCTCGAGACCGTCTCCGCATGAGCACATCTGAGCTGACCGCGGTCGACTCCAGCTTCGACCCGTACACCGGGGCGGAGCGGGGCGGCGTCGATCACACTCCTTCCCTAGAGGTCGAGCGGCTGTTGAATTTCGCCGTAGAGGCGGCACCCGTGCTTGCGGCGACTGCCCCGGTCGTTCGTCAGGGCTGGCTTCAGGCCGTGGCGGATGCGCTGCTCGCGCACCAGGAAGACCTCGCGGTTCTCGGCGACGAAGAGACCGGCCTCGGCCTGCCCCGGCTCCGCGGCGAGCTCGCGGGAGCAGCCCGCAGCATCCTCTTCTACGCCAGCGTCGCCGTCGAGGGCAGCTACCTCGACGCCAGCTCCGACACCGTCAGCGACACCATCTCGCTCGCCCGCTGGAACATCCCCGTCGGCCCCGTCGCGGTCTTCGGCGCCAGCAACTTCCCGTTCGGCTTCGGAGTCTTCGGCCACGACGTCGCCTCGGCGCTTTCTGCGGGCTGCCCCGTGATCGTGAAAGCCCACCCCGCGCACCCGCGCCTCAGTGTGCGGGTCGCAGGTATCGCCCGAGAAGCTCTGCTTGCGGCCGGTGCGCCCGCCGGAACCTATGACCTCGTCACCGGCTTCGATGCCGGCCTGCAGCTCGTGGATTCGCCCGCGATCACGACGATCGCGTTCACCGGCAGCCAGCGCGGCGGCATGGCGCTCCGTGACCGTGCTGCGGCCCGCGGCGTTCCCGTGTTCGCCGAGATGGGCACCGTGAATCCCGCCTTCGTGAC
>CANFBG010000158.1 GCA_947444785.1 Microbacteriaceae bacterium
CCGATCCTCGACGCGTTCCAGCTGTTCAGCGTCTACACGTCGGTCTGGTTCTCGGCGATCTACCTGCTGCTGTTCATCTCCCTGATCGGATGCGTGATCCCGCGCACCAAGCACCACCTCGACGCGCTGCGCACCCCGCCGCCCAAGACGCCGGCCCGACTGGCCCGCCTCGGCGGCTTCACGACGACCACGATCGGCGCGCCCGGCGCGTCGGATGCGCGCGGCGAGTCGGATACGCCCGATGCGTCGGATGCCTCCGACCGGCCGGCGAACTCCGCCACGATCATCGAGAGTGCCCGCAAGCTGCTGAAGAAGTCGGGCTACCGGGTCGCCACGTTCACCGACGCCGACTCGACGTCGGTCTCGGCCGAGCGCGGCTACGCGCGGGAGACCGGCAACTTAGTGTTCCACATCGGACTCGTCGGCATCCTGGTGACCGTCGGCGTCGGCGGCGGCTTCGGCTATGCGGGCCAGCGGGTCGTCGTCGAGGGTCAGACCTTCGTCAACACCCTGCTCGCCTACGACTCCTTCAACCCGGGCCGGTTCTTCTCGGACAGCGCCCTCGCGCCCTTTACGATCAAGCTCGACAAATTCGATGCGACGTATGACACGCAGGCGACGAAGAGCTTCGGCATGCCGCTGGACTACAGGGCCTCCGTGTCGACCACCCAGGACGGCGTCGCCAAGCAAAGCGCGATCAAGGTCAACTCGCCGCTGAACATCGGCAACTCCGAGGTATACCTCCTCGGCAATGGCTACGCGCCGACCATCACGGTCAAGGACCCGACCGGCAATGTCGTCTTCACCGACTCCGTGCCCTTCCTCCCGCAGGATGCGAACCTCACGTCGCTCGGCGTCGTCAAGGTCACCGACGGCCTGGCCTCCCAGCTCGGCCTGATCGGCTTCTTCTACCCGACCCAGGACAAGACCTCGAGCGGCATGTCGATCTCGACCTATCCGGATGCCCAGTACCCCGTGCTGTCGCTGAACGTCTACCAGGGCAGCCTGGGCCTGGACACGGGAATCCCCACGTCGGTCTACTCGCTGAACGTCGACTCGATGACCAAGCTCACGGGTATCAACACCGACCTGCCGTCGATCGAGCTGAAGCCGGGGGAGACCGCCCAGCTGCCGAATGGCCTCGGCAGCGTGACGTTCGACAACCTCAAGCGGTTCGCCTCCCTGGACGTGCACCACGACCCCACGAGCGGGTGGGTGCTGTTCTTCGCGATCGCCGTCATGGGTGGCCTGCTGACCTCGCTGTTCATCCCGCGCCGACGCCTCTGGGTCAAGGCCACGGAGAAGGACGACGGCTCAATCGTGCTCGAATACGCCGGCCTCGCGCGCGGCGACGACCCCAAGCTGGCGGATGCCGTCACCGACCTGGCGACGCGTCACGCGGCGGCCATGGCGACCCTCTCATCGTCCGGCGCGACGGCCACGCTGGGAGACTCCTCCACGAATGCCGCTGGGGCCTCCTCAGCTGGCAAAAACACCTGAAACACGTAGAATCGACACCGTGACTCAAGCGCTTGAGCAGTACTCAATCATCCTCATCTACTCGGCAATGGCCGTGTATGCGTTGGCCTTCATCGGCTTCGCCCTCGACCTGGCCAAGCGGTCGTCGACGGTGAAGAACGAGGCCCTGGCGGCGTCAGGTCCGGGAGCATCCGGCGACCAGCAGCTCGTCGGTGCGAGCGCCTCGACCGGTCGGGGTTCCGCGACCGCGCTGGCCGAACGGCCCACCTCGACTGCAGCCGCGACCAGCACGGCGGCCACTACCGGCGCCAAGGGCGCGGGCAAGGGCCGGGGCGGGGCATCCGCTTCGTCGGGCTCGAGTTCGGGCTCGGGCGAGCGTTCGCTCGCGCTGCGGCTCGGCGTCACCATGACCGTGCTCGCGTTCGTGCTTCAGCTCGTCGGCGTTGTCCTCCGGGGCATCGCGGCGAGCCGGGTGCCGTGGGCCAACATGTACGAGTTCTCGATCACGGGAACCCTCTTGATCGTCGCCGTCTTCCTCATCGTGCTCCTGCGCGAGGACCTGCGCTTCTTGGGAACGTTCATCACCGGCCTCGTGCTGGTGCTGCTCGGCATCTCGACCGTGAACTACTACGTCGCCGTCAGCCCGCTGCCGCCGGCGCTGCAGTCGGCGTGGCTCGTGATCCACGTGTTCGTGGCGTCGCTCGGCACCGCGTTCTTCGCGCTCGGCTTCGCACTCTCGGTCGCGCAGCTGCTGCAGAATCGCCGCGAGACCGGAACCGCCGACGCCAAGGGCCTCGCCCGGTTCCTCAACTTCAAGCTGCTGGCGACCCTGCCCGACTCGGTGCGCCTCGAGAACCTGGCCTACCGCATCAACATCGTCGGCTTCGCCTTCTGGACCTTCACGCTGATGGCCGGCGCCGTCTGGGCCGAGCGCGCCTGGGGTCGTTACTGGGGCTGGGACACCAAGGAGGTCTGGACGTTCATCATCTGGACCATCTACGCCGGCTACATCCACGCCCGGGCCACCAAGGGCTGGCGCGGATCCCGTTCGGCTTGGCTGGCGATCATCGGCTTCGCGGCCGTGCTCTTCAACTTCGGCATCGTGAACATCTTCTTCAAGGGCCTGCACACGTACTCAGGCCTGTAGGCCTCGCGCCGCACGAGCCGTGCGCGCCGCACGCACCTCACCGAGATCGTCCAGAACCGCCATCCCACGACGGGGTCGGCGGTTCTGGACGATCTCGGCGCAATGCGGGCGCGCCGACGTCGCCGAGACTGCGCAGAACCGCCATCCCACGAAGTTTTGGGCGGTTCTGGACGATCTCGGCGCAGATGCCAGAGCGCTAGGCCGCGGGGGCCTCGAGGATCGCGTAGCAGCGGGCGAGGCGCTCGCGCCACCAGGCGTCCCGGTCTGCGGGGGCCGCGTACTGGGCGAGCAGGGCCGCATCCAACTCGACGCGCTCGACGGGGATGTACCCATCGACGGCCTTCAGCGGGCGGGCGGTGACGTCGGCGGCCAGAAGTGATGCCGTGCCGAGGCCGCAGTCGTAGAACAGCTCGGGGAGGGTGGCCGCGAGCCAGGCTCCCATCGAGATGCCGACGGACGTGTCGAGGGCGCTGGAGACGATCGCGGGCAGGCCCGACTGCTCCACGAGCTCGATGGCGAGACGGATCCCGCCGAGCGGCTGGGCCTTGATGACCAGGAGGTCCACGGCCTCGGCCCGGGCCACGGCGAGGGGATCCGCCGCCTTTCGCACGCTCTCATCGGCCGCGATCGGGATGTCCATGTAGGCCACCCGCTCGCGGATCTCCGCGAGTTCGGCCACGCTCGCACACGGCTGCTCGACGTACTCGAGGTCGTAGACCGACATCAGGCGGATGGCGTGCTCGGCTTCGTCGACGTTCCAGCCGCCGTTGGCGTCGAGGCGGATGCGCCCCTCGGGCCCCATCAGGCGGCGAACCTCGGCGACGCGGGCGACGTCATCCTCGATGCTCTGCCCGGTCTCGGCGACCTTGATCTTCGCGGTGCGGCATCCGTTGAAGGAGGCGAGAATCGGGGCGACGTCGGCGGCGGCCACGGCGGGGATCGTCGCGTTCACGGGGATCTTCGTGCGGAGGGGCTCGGGCTGCGCGTCCCAGCCGAAGTCGATCGCGGCGGCCAGCCAGACGGCGGCCTCCTCGTCGCCGTACTCGGAAAAGGGTGAGAACTCGGTCGAACCGTGCGGGCCCTGCATGACGAGGGCCTCGCGCACATCGAGGCCCCGGAAGCGCGTGGTCAGGGGCAGGGAGACGACGTGGGCACTCGCGAGCAGCTCTGCCAGCGGAGGAAGCGTCAAGGCGGGCACGGGGGAGTCTGCGGCATGGCGTGAGGGCATGCCCCATTCTCCCCCACACCCCCTCCGTTTTCAGGCCATAGCCGCCGCCGACCGCCCCCGGGCGGTCGGGCGCGGCTATGGCCTGAAAACGGAGTGTGCAGCAGCGCGAATATGCTGGGGGGATGGCTGATACCGCGTTCGTCTCCGAGATCTTCGATGCTTCCGTCTGGGTCGTGGCCCCGGGCGCCGAGGCCCTGACCGACATCACCTATCACCACTCCCTCGACGGGCGCATCGCCCGCATCGCGTTCAACCGCCCGGAGGTTCGCAACGCCTTCAGGCCCCACACCGTCGACGAGCTCTACCGCGCCCTGGACGATGCCCGCCAGAACCCCAAGCTCGGCGTCGTGCTGCTCACCGGCAACGGCCCGAGCGCGAAGGACGGCGGCTGGGCCTTCTGCTCCGGCGGCGACCAGCGCATCCGCGGGCGTGACGGCTACCAGTACCAGGATGGCACCGCCCCCGACACCTCCGGCGGGCTCGGCGGCCTGTCACCGCTCGGCCAGGCGGCGAGCGGGCGCCTCCATATCCTCGAGGTGCAGCGCCTGATCCGCTTCATGCCCAAGGTCGTCATCGCGGTCGTCCCGGGCTGGGCGGCGGGCGGCGGCCACTCCCTGCACGTCGTCTGCGACCTGTCGATCGCCAGCGCCGAGCACGCGAAATTCAAGCAGACGGATGCCGACGTCGGCTCCTTCGACGCCGGCTACGGCAGCGCCTACTTCGCCCGCCAGATCGGCCAGAAGTTCGCCCGCGAGGTGTTCTTCCTGGCCCGGGAGTACAGCGCGCAGCGTGCCTATGAGATGGGCGCCGTCAACGCGGTGGTGCCGCACGCCGAGCTCGAGGCGGAGGCCATCGACTGGGCCCGCACCATCCTGACCAAGTCGCCCACGGCCATCCGGATGCTCAAATTCGCCTTCAACGCCGTCGATGACGGGCTGATGGGCCAGCAGGTCTTCGCCGGGGAGGCCACTCGCCTCGCCTACGGAACCGATGAGGCCGTGGAGGGTCGCGACTCGTTCCTCGAGAAGCGCGAGCCCGACTGGTCGCCCTTCCCCTACCAGTTCTAGGACGGGTTCAGCCCGTGAGCCGTCCCCTCAGGGAAATCGACAGCACCGACCCGCTCGTCGTGCTGGCGGCGCTTCGGATCGCCCTGGCCGGCGGGCCCGCCATCCTGCCCCGGCCCGCCATCCTGCCCCGGCCCGGGGGGCCTGTCAGAGACGCCCCGGCCGCCGGGGAAGACGCAAGCCCGGCACTGCCGATCGCCCCGGCACTGCCGATCGAGGTAGATGAACGCATTGCGGTCGTCGTCGAGACCTCTGGCACGTCGGGCACTCCCAAGCGGGTGGCTCTCTCGGCCGAGGCCATGCTGGCCAGCGCGACCGCCTCCGCCGATGCCCTGGGCGGTGCGGGCCAGTGGCTGCTCGCGCTGCCGACCCACTACATCGCGGGCATCCAGGTGCTCGTGCGCTCGATCGCGGCGAACACCCGTCCGGTGATCATGCCGCCCGGGCACTTCGCCGCCGCAGGGTTCGCGAGCCTCGCCGACACGATGGATGCGCCGCTGCGCTTCACCTCGCTCGTGCCGGCCCAGCTGTCCCGCCTCATCGAGGCCGCGGAGGATGACGACAACGTGCGCCGCAGCATCGCCCGGCTCGACACTATTCTGATCGGCGGACAGGCCCTGGCGCCGGCCCTCTTCGAGCGGGCGATGGCACTCGGCTTCACGGTCAAGCGCACCTACGGCTCGAGCGAGACCTCCGGCGGCTGCGTGTACGACGGCCGCCCGATCGGGGACGTTCGGGTTCGGGTCACCAACGGCGAGGTCGAGCTGAGCGGTGCTGTCCTGGCCGAGGGCTACCTCGGCGACGATGCCCTGACCAGCCTGAAGTTTCCCGTCTCTGTCGAGGGCAGTCTCGATGGGCGCGGCTCCGCCCGCCGGTGGTACCGCACGAATGACGCCGGCGAGGTGCGCGACGGCGTCGTCAGCGTCTTCGGCCGCCTCGACAACGTGATCATCTCGGGCGGCGTC
>CANFBG010000159.1 GCA_947444785.1 Microbacteriaceae bacterium
CCAGCGACGATTTGCCCGACCCGGACACCCCCGTGAACGCGACAATCGAGTCCCGCGGCATGTCCACATCGACGTTCTGCAGGTTGTTCTCCCGGGCACCGCGCACCCGCACCATGCCGGGGTTCGCGGAACGAGCATCTGACGAGGCATTCGAGGAGTCTGGCACCCGGCTCACTCTAGTTCGGGCTTCCTGAATAACTGTCCCGATTTCAGCAAGGGTGGATCAGGCGCACTTTGACTGTCGAGATGACCGCGATCGCCTAATTGATTCCGACGAGGGCGGCGCTGCGCTCCCAGAGGCCGTCGACGAGCGCGTCGTCGAGGGCCTGCGGGTTCACCTTCGTGCTCAATTTCTGCTGGTCGTAGTAGGCACCGGCGCGCCACGTGACATCCGGCGTTCCATCAACGAAGAACGTCAGGTTCGCCCCGCCCTTCTCGCCACTGATGAGGCCGAGTCGCTTCAGCGGTGTCTGATACAGGAATCTCATGCTGCTCGTGGTGTCGGAGGCGAAGTTGGTCGCGACGTTGCCCGGGTGAAAGGCGACCGTCGAGATGCCCTGGTCGTGGAATCGGGCGTGGAGCCCGCGCGTGAACAGGATGTTTGCCAGCTTCGCGTCGCCATAGGCCTTGTTCGGGCTGAACTTCTTATCGTTGTCCAGGTCATCGAGGTCGATATGCCCGAACAGGCGATTGGCGATACTCGACGTGTTGATGACGCTGGCCCGACCGCCCGAGGCGATGCTGGCACTCGCCCTGAGCTCGTCGAGAAGAAGGTGGGTCAAGAGGAACGGCGCAAGGTGGTTGATCTGGAAGGTCTTCTCATTGCCGTCGACCGTCTTGGCCCGATCGCCGAAGAGGCCGCCCGCGTTGTTGGCCAGCACATCGAGCCCGGCGCCGTCGAGTTCGACACGCACCTCCTCGGCCAGCCGCCTGACGTCATCCAGCCTGCTGAAGTCAGCAACGAATGCCTTCGCGCCGATCTCCCTGGCGATCGCCTCGGTCTTCTCCTTCGAGCGGCCGGTGACTAGCACCCGGTGCCCCAGTGTGCTGAGCTGGCGAGCGGATGCCGCACCAATGCCGTCGGACGCACCGGTAATCAGACAAACCTTGCTCACGTGGCGCTCCTTGGATCGAGAGGCCGTACTCAGTGTCGGCCGGATTCAGGATAGGCCCGGGGCGTCCTTGCCGTCCATCCGGGCCCATCCTGAAATCAACGCTTCGGGTTGATCGATTTCCTCGGACGGCGACGCGTGCTCTCCTCCGTCATTGCGGCCTCCACGTGGGCATCCACCTGGTCGCCGAAGTGGTCATCGAAGTTCTCCTCGAGGTTCTCCGTCACGGTCTTGCCGATGCGACGGGCCATCTCCTCGCGGCGCTGGCGACGCTCGGCACTCACAAGAATCGAGTGCTCCGAGCGGAACGCCTTGTAGGTCGCGATACACATCCCGATCATGACGACGCTCACCGGAATGGCGGTGAGAATCGCTCCGGTCTGCAGCGCCGCCAGTCCGCCCGCCAGAAGCAGGGCGATCGCCACAACTCCGCCAAGGCCTGCCCACAGGATGCGGCTCCACTTGGGCGGGTTGGTGTCGCCACCGGATGCGAGCATGTCGATCACGAGGGATCCCGAGTCGGCCGACGTGATGAAGAAGATCGCGATCACGATCACGGCGATCACCGAGAGCGCAGCCCCGAACGGCAGTCCGCTGAGGAAGTTGAAGAGCACGTTCTCGGGCACGATGCCCACGGCGGGGTCGAACAGCGCCCCGCCGTTCCCCTCCATGGCCTGCTTGATGACGCTGCCGCCCATGACGGCGAACCAGACGAAGGTCACCAGGGTCGGAACGAGCAGCACGCCTGCCACGAACTCCCGAACTGTGCGGCCGCGGGAGATGCGGGCGATGAAGACGCCGACGAACGGCGCCCACGAGATCCACCATCCCCAGTAGAAGATGGTCCAGGCGCCCTGCCAGTCGAGCCCGGCCTGCCCGGTGTACGCGCCGGTGTCAAAGGTGAGGCCGATGACGTTCTGGAAGTAGCCGCCGAGCGACTGAACGAGGAGCCGCAGCAGATACAGCGTGGGACCCAGCAGCAGTACGGCGACGAGCAGCAGCCCGGCCATGCCGAGGTTGATGTTCGAGAGCCACTTGATTCCCTTGCCGACGCCACTCACGACCGAGAGCGTGGCGACCGCGGTGATGACGATGATCAGCACGACGAGCAGGGTGTTGTTGACCTCGCCGACAACGCCCAGCTGGCTGAGCCCGGCAGCGATCTGCTTGACGCCGAGCCCGAGCGACGTGGCAACGCCGAAGAGCGTGCCGACGATGGCGACGACGTCGATCGCGTCACCGAGGCGTCCGCGAACCCGGTCTCCGAGCAGCGGTTCCAGTGCCCAGCGAATGGATACCGGACGACCCTTCCGGTGGATCGAGTAGGCGAGCGCGAGTCCGACGACGGCGTAGATGGCCCAGGCGTGGAATCCCCAGTGCAGGAACGTCTGGCTCATGGCCGCGGCAGCGAGCTCCTGCGGGTTGCCGGTCACCCCGGGCTTGGGGGTGGTGAAGAACGTCAGCGGCTCCGACATGCCCCAGAACACGAGACCGATGCCCATCCCCGCGGCGAACAGCATCGAGAACCAGGACATCAGCCCGAACTCAGGCTTGTCATCGTCTTTTCCGAGCTTGATGTCACCGAACCGGCTCACGCCCATCCAGATGGCGAAGACCACGAATGCGGCGACAAGAACGATGTAATAGGGGCCGAGGCCGACAACGACCCAGCCCTGCAGCGTGGCCAGCGTCTGGCCGGTGCGAATAGGAAAGAAGATGGCGACGATGACGACGGCAACGATGATGCCGAGCGCTGGGAAGAAAACCCGTGGGGCGGGAATAACCAATCGGCGTTTGGATTTGTTCTCCCGGCGCGCGGGAGGTGTTTCAGGCAGTGCACTCAAAATGAAACTTCCTAGACTTTGAAGATGGCGCGGCGTATGCCGTGCATTGCCTCGGGATTGTCATTCCCGGAAGGGCAAACAATCAGCCTACGTCATTTCAGCCCCGTTCTGGGGTACCGGGCTGAGCCGGGCGAAGGCGGCGACCCGATCCGAGCCCACGCGCAACAACGCCAGGGGCTCCAGCATCTTTCATGCTGGAACGCCTGGCGTTGCCTTGTGGCTTAGTCCGAAACTCGACTGCCATCCGGGTTGAGGCGGATCTCTCGCGGCCGTGCCGCGCGCATCCGCTCGTCGTTCCAGTCAGCTGCCGACTCGTCGGCCGTCAGCTTCGCGTGTGCGATGGCCTCGTCGTTGGATTCGCCCGTTCGATCAGGATCAGCGGCCGGATCAGGCAGCGGCTGCGGCATAGGTGTTCCCGATGACCGAACCCCAGTAAGGACCGAACATGGTGTTCGAGACGTTGCTGTAGCCGAAGCTGTTGACGGAGTTCTGGTAGCCGTTGGAACCGCTGCCGATGAACCACGGGCCGCCGGATGATCCACCGGTCATGTCGCAGGGAATTCCCTGCGATTCAGACTGGGCGTATGGGTCATCCGTTGCCTTGCCGTAGCAGGACTGCAGGGTGTTGCCGGTGAACGGTGCCGCCGCCGGGTAGCCGTAGGCCGAGTACGTGAGTCCTCGTGCCTGGCTGAACGCCACTGCCGAGGCGCCGACCGTGTCGCTCAAGCTTGTGCCGGTGGGGGAGGAGACGATGGCGAATCCCGTGTCGTAAGTGATGTCGCCTCCGGATGCCCATTGGCTCGGGGCGTACAGCTCGGTCGCGCTCCACTGCCCGAACGGCGCGGAGCCGTTCTGGTAGGCAGGCACAAACGTGAAGCGGGTGGCGAATGCGCCCGGGCCCTCGTTCACGCAGTGGCCGGCTGTCACCACGGTGTTCTTGTTGGTGGCGGAGATCGCATTGCCCGAGCAGACATAGTCGGTACCGCCAAGAGTGAAGAAGACCTTGCCGATATGGTCGATGGGGGATTGCTGGGTCGCATTCAGCGTGGGCTTCGTGCTGCGCGACTGCTGTGAGACCTTCTTCTCCTGCCCGACCGCTACAGCGGCCTGACCAGCGGATGCGACGTTGTCGGCGACAAGCACGTCCCCGGGGATCGCATTGATCATTCGGTCAGCCGTCCAGTAGTCGCCGCCCTGCTGGGTCTGCGGCACGACCCACCGTTGAACGTCCGGCGACTGCGTCGCGGCAAATGCACCGCTTGACCCTGACGTCACGAGGCCGCTCGTCAGGAACAGCGCCCCGATGGCCATGGCCGCGAGGGCACTCTGTCTGATTCTGCTGCTTCTGATTTGCATGTTCTTCACTCCAGTTTTCGATGGAATCCGCCGGACACATCGCCGGCAGAGTCACCACTGAGCAGGGCAATGTAGACACGCCGCGGATCCCAGAGACCCCCTGAATTGCGTATTTAACCCCCCGTTTGGGTGTCATGCAAGACTGGGCGCTTCACCGACGAGAGTCAACGTTTTCATCGAGATTTAACGCGACTGTCGGGATCTCGGGAGCCTGGCCCCGGCGGTACACCATCACTGTGCGCTTGAAATGGATTACGGGAACACCGTCCTGGTTGTAGCCGGTGGTCCGAACGGTCACGATTCCGACGTTTGCCCGGCTGCGCGACTCTCGAACCTCGAGTACCTCCGACGTCGAGTAGATCGTGTCGCCCTCGAAGACGGGATGGGGGAGCGTCACGCTGTCCCAGCCGAGGTTGGCCATCACGTTCTGGGAGATGTCACTGACGGATTGACCGGTGACGAGAGCCAACGTGAAGGTCGAGTTGACCAAGGGGCGACCGTACTCGGTCTGCGCCGCATAGTGCTGATCAACATGCACCGCCGCCGTGTTCTGGGTAAGGAGCGTGAACCAGGCATTGTCGGTCTGCGTGATCGTTCGACCGAGTGCGTGCTGGTACACGTCTCCGACCGCGAAGTCTTCGAAAAAGCGGCCCCGCCAACTCGGAATGAGCGTCATCGGTTCTCCTGTCCTCGTTCAGATTCGAATTGAGCAAGAATGCGTCGACTCGACCGGACGACGGCCTCATCGATCATGTGCCCGTCGCTGCTCCGTACCGCACCGGTGCCGGCCGCGAGTGAACTTTCGTAAAGCTGAATCCTCGATCGGGCGATGGCCACCTCTTCGGCGGTCGCCGCGAACGTGCGATGAATCGACGGCAGTTGGTTCGGATGGATGGCCGCCCGTCCCACGAATCCCGACCTCTTCAGCCGTTCGGTCGTCACTCGAAACGCCTCATCGTCGGTAAAATTGCTGGACACCGCTCCGACCGGCGCCACGATGCCGGCAGCGACGGATGACACCACGACCTGCATCCGCAGCGGCGAGAGTTCCGTTTCGTTGATGTCGGGTTGGATACCCAGATCGGCGGCCAGATCCAGTTCTCCCAACTGCAGCTTCAAGACTCTGGGAGCCCGGGCGATCTCATCCAACGCGACCAGTGCGGCTGCCGACTCGATCAACGGCATCAGCCAAATGGATTGACTCGGCAGGTGAAAACGGGCCTCGAGGGAGTCAAGGAGCTCGTCGACCCGAACCAGTTCCGAAGCGCTGGAAACCTTGGGCAGGCAGAACCCGAAAACGCCGGGCGTGAACACGGCAGCGATGTCGTCAAGGCCGACGACATTTGCATTTACCCGTACCCAGCGCTCACCATCGCCTGCCTGGCCGCGCTGGAGCCATTCACGGATATTCACCCGCGCCTGCTCCTTGGCGCTGAAGGCAACCGAGTCCTCGAGATCGGCGATGACCGCATCGGGTGCGTGTAGGAATGCACCGGCGAGGCGCCGATCATTGTCGGCCGGTGTGTAC
>CANFBG010000160.1 GCA_947444785.1 Microbacteriaceae bacterium
ACGCCCATCTCGAATTCCTCGTCGACTGTGGCGTAGCCCCGGGCCCGGATGCGCTTTACCTCGCGCAGCAGGCTGGGGAAGTCCGTGATCAGGGGCGTGCCCTCGATGACGATCGGGTCGGGCAGGCGGGGGCCGGTGTCCAGCGAAGGTCTCGCCGTCAGGGGGTTGGTCACGGGGGCCGTCTGGCCGAGAACCAGGCGGTCTTTGCCGTGCAGGTCGTACCAGCGGCGCAGGTCTTCGTCGCCCCAGTCGCTGACCAGAACGCGACCTGAGGATGTGCGCCAGGCGGCCACGCTGACGCCCTCCCAGCCGATGCCGCGGAAGGCATATTCGCTGAGCTCGCTTGTGAGAGTGAGTACGTTCTCGCCCCGCAGCACACAGAGGTGCGCGGTCTCGTGCGTCGCCGTCACCACCCGGCGCAGGTAGGGGGCCGCCTCCCGCACCAGACGGGACTCGAGCGTTCTGGCCGCGAGAGCGTAGAGCTGGTAGCCGAGACGATACGACAGCGTGTGGGGGTCTCTGGTGACGAGGCCGGCATCGGCCAGGGTCGCCAGCGTGCGGGAGATCTGGCCCTTGTCGCGCCCCACTAGCTCTGCGAGGCGAACGACGCCGAGGCCGCCGTTGTCCTCTGACTCGGGCGCTCCGAGAACCTCGAGAAGCTCCAGATCTCGGCGAAGTCCGGCCGAGTTTCGCCGGGGAGCGGCGGCGGTTTCGGAAGCGGTCATGAGCGCAACCATAAACCCATGGTTGTCATATGCGCAACCAGTGTTGCGCAAATGGTGACACCCCACTTATGGTCATGACAGGTCGGCGCGGCGGACGGGGATCCGCCGGGGATGCATGACGCCGAATACCCGCCTCTCAACGATGAGTAAGGAGATTTACGCCGTGACAGGATTCGATCCCGCCAGGCTTCTGGCCTTCTGGGCGCAACGAGCCGACGATATTCTCACGCTGGCCGGAGAGCATCTGTTGGTCGTCGCGATCTCACTGCTGCTCGCCACTGTCATCGGTGTCGGCGTCGGGCTTCTCGTCTGGAACAACGCCATCGGGCGTTCGCTGGCGGTCACCTCCGCCGCCGTCATCCTGACAATCCCGTCCCTCGCGCTGCTCGCCGCGATGATCCCGATCTTCGGCCTCGGCTGGACCCCGACCCTCATCGGGCTGACGCTGTACTCGCTGCTGCCGATCATCCGCAACACCGTCGTCGGCCTTCGCGAGGTCTCCCCGGCGATCATGGAGAGCGCCATGGGCATGGGCATGAGTCCCGGCCGCGTGATGCTCACCGTGCAGCTGCCGATGGCCTGGCCCGTGATCCTCACCGGGGTGCGGGTCGCCGCCCAGCTGACCATCGGCATCGCCGCCATCGGCGCCTACGTCGGCGGTCCCGGGCTCGGCCAGATGATCTTCCAGGGCCTCAGCTCCCTCGGTTCGCGCAACGCCCTCAACCTCGCACTGACCGGAACCCTCTGCGTCATCGTGCTGGCCCTCATCGTCGATGGCCTTTTCAACTACGTGACGAAACTCACCACCTCGAAGGGGCTGCGTGCCTGACATGACCGATACAACGATTACGACGACCACGACGATCACCACCGTGCGCAACACCGCCGGCGCTCACATCGAGCTGCGTGACGTGACCAAGAACTACCCCGGCCAGGCTGCCCCGGCGGTCGAGAACTTCTCCATCGACGTCAAGCCCGGCGAGCTTGTCATGTTCGTCGGCCCGAGCGGCTGCGGCAAGACGACCACGATGAAGATGATCAACCGCATCATCGAACCGACCTCGGGCTCGATCCAGATCGACGGCAAAGACGTGCTGTCGCTGAACCCGCACGACCTGCGCCGCCACATCGGCTACGTGATCCAGCAGATCGGGCTCTTCCCGCACATGACGATCGCCGAGAACATCGCGGTCGTTCCCAAGCTCCTCGGCTGGAGCAAGGCGAAGATCAGCAGCCGGGTCGACGAACTGCTCTCGATCGTGCAGCTCGACCCCAAGACGTTCGCCGGTCGCTACCCGAAGCAGCTCTCGGGCGGCCAGCAACAGCGCGTCGGAGTTGCTCGGGCCCTGGCCGCAGACCCGCCGGTGATGCTAATGGACGAGCCGTTCGGCGCGACCGACCCCATCACCCGCGAGAAGCTGCAGCTTGAGTTCCTGCGGTTGCAGGAGACGATCGGCAAGACCATCATCTTCGTCACGCACGACTTCGAGGAGGCCATCCGGCTCGGCGACCGCATCGCGGTGCTCAGCGAACGCTCGAAGATCGAACAGTTCGATACTCCCGCGAACATCCTGGCGACGCCGGCCAACGACTACGTCGCCTCCTTCATCGGTCACGGCGCGGCAATCAAGCGACTCGCCCTGATCCCGGTCTCGGAGGCAAAGCTCGGCCCCGCATCCGCCGCCGCCAGCCCGATCACCGTCAGCAGCACGGACACCCTGAGGGACGCCCTCGATTCCCTCGTGCTCACCGGCGCCGCCGCAATCGGCGTGACCGGGGCCGACGGCCGCGTGCTGGCATCCATCAGCATCGACCAGATCTCAGCGGTGCTCGGAGCGGATGTCGCGCTGTCGGCCGCATCCGCCTCATCGTCGGCCCTGCCGATTGCGGGGCACTGACCATGTCGTTCCAGGCGGTTCTCGACCGCGAGTCGGTCAGTGCTGATGCGTCGGCGACCGGCGCTGCAACCATCGGCACCGGGGCCGGCCGACCCCGGTTCTGGACGCTTCGCCGCATCGCGACGCCCCTCGTCGTCGTGGCGGTGCTGATCGCGCTCTCCCTGTGGATCGGCAGCATCACGATCGACACGATCATGGCGCGCACCCTGAACTGGGAGTACATCGGACTCCGCACCAAGGAACACCTGACGCTGACATTCAGCGCTGCGTTCCTCGTCACGATCCTTGCGATTCCGACCGGCATCGTCGCAAGCCGCACGACCAGCCGTGTGCTGCGCGGCACCATCCTGACGATTGCGAATATCGGCCAGGCGACGCCGGCGATCGGCTTCATCATCCTGCTCGCCATCATCTGGCAGATCGGATTCCAGACCGCCCTGGTCGCGCTCGTCGCCTATTCCTTCCTCCCGGTGCTGCGCAACACCATGATCGGCCTCGCCCAGATCGACCCCAATGTCACCGAGAGTGCCCGGGGGATGGGCATGACTCCGAACCAGGTGCTCCGCCGCATCGAGCTGCCGCTGGCGGTGCCGGTCATCCTTGCGGGGCTTCGCACATCGCTGGTCTTCTGCGTCGGGGTCGCAACCGTCGCGACGTTCATCAACGCGGGCGGCCTCGGCGACATGATCGTCAACGGCCTCAAGCTGCAGCGCTTTCCCGTGCTGATAACCGGAGCCGTCATCGTCTCGTGCATGGCCCTGATGATCGACTGGATCGCCAGTCTTGCCGAAGACCTGCTGCGCCCCAAGGGCATCTGAGTCTTTCCCCCTTACTCAACCGTCACACATCACCCCACCCAAGGAGAAAAACAGTGAACAAGAAAACAGCAACCTCGCTTCTGAGCATCGTCGCTCTGGGCGCGATCGCCCTGACCGGCTGTGCGTCTGGAGGCAGCACCGGCGCTGCCGCCGGCGGAACCGCCAAGGGCACCGAGCTGACCGGACTCACCGGAGACGTCGGAGGCAAGGACTTCTCTGAGCAGTACATCCTCGCGAACATCACGAGCCAGCTCTTGAACGCCCACGGCGCCACGACCAAGGCGAACACGACCGTCGTCGGCTCGTCCAACGTGCGCACCGCGCTGGAAAGCGACGCATTCCTCGGCTACTGGGAGTACTCGGGCACCTCGTGGATCACCTACAACGGCAACACCAAGCCGGTCGTCGGCGTCCAGGCCCAGTTCGACGCGACCAAGGCCGCCGATGCCAAGAAGGGCATCGCCTGGCTTGACCCGGCCCCGCTGAACAACACCTATGCCTTCGCGATCCTGTCGGAGAAGGCCAAGTCGCTCGGCGTCACGTCGCTCAGCGATATCGCCAAGCTGCCCGCCGCCGAGCAGACCTTCTGCATCGAGAGCGAGTTCTCGACTCGCGACGACGGCTGGCCTGGGCTGAAGAAGGCCTACGGCATCACCGTTCCGGACTCCAACGTGTCGATGCTGGACACCGGCGTCATCTACACGACCACCGCCAAGGGCGACACCTGCAACTTCGGCGAGGTCTTCCAGACCGACGGTCGAATCAAGGCGCTGAACCTCACGGTCATGGCGGACGACAAGGCGTTCTTCCCCGTCTACCAGGGCGCATTCACGCTCAAGCAGACGACGCTCGACAAGTACCCGGGCATCGCCGCCGTCATGGCCGAGATCGCGCCCATGCTCACCACCGAGGAGATGCAGGTGCTCAACGCCAAGGCGGATGTCGACGGGGAAGCCCCCGCAGACATCGCCAAGGCATGGCTCACCGAGAAGGGCCTGATCTAACATGTTCGAGGCCCTTCAGATTGGCGAGAGCTTCATTGGCAATGGGGCGAACGCTGCCCACGTCAACACGGTTTTCGGTCACCGCGAGGGGCCGGCCGGGGTGGCCTGGGCTACGGCCCTCGCCACCCCCAGCCAGGGACACGTCCCCTTCGTCACCGTGCTGCGACCGTCGCTCCCGGTGAAACCCCTCACGCTGTTCGTGACCAAGGCGGCCCCCGCGGGGGACGAACACGGCCTGCTCATCTGGGGCCCGGCCCAGGCGGGGATCGCCGCGGGTGTCGCCGACGCGCTGGCCGAGGGCGTCATCAGCCGCGCCGAGGCCGACAGCCACGTCGTCATCGCCGCGGTCTGGGTCAACCCGGCGGCCGACGATGCCGAGCAGGTCTTCGCCAACAACAGGGAGTCGGTGCGAACGGCGCTGGCCAACGGGGCGGCCTCACTTCCGTCGACCGATGACGTGATCGCCGCTCGCAACACCCCGTTCAACCCGTTCTACACGCCGGCCTCGGTCGGCTCCGCTTCCCACTCGAAAGACTGATCCACCAATGAAGATCACCGCCATTCGGCTGACCAGGCTCGTGCTTCCGCTGGACCCGCCGTTTCTTGCCGCCTGGGACCCGACGCCCCGCACGAGTTTCCCCGCGACCCTCGTCGAGGTCGAGACCGACGAAGGAATCACGGGCGTCGGCTCGGGCGACACGATGGACGGGTTCGAGGCCTACGAGCACCTGTTCCTGGGCACTGACCCCATGCAGATCCTGAACCAGGTTCGCCGCATCGAGACCATCAATTTCCATGGCGGGCGGTACTGGCCCCTCGAGGCAGCGCTCTGGGACATCATCGGCCAGGTTGCGGGACTGCCGGTCAGTGTTCTGTTCGGCGGGGCCCGGGATCGGCTGCCCGCCTATGCGTCCAGCGGCTCGCTGCTGGGCCCGGAGGCCCGCGCCGAATCGGCTCTGATGGCGAAGTCTCTGGGCTTTAAGGCGATGAAGATCCGCATCGCCCGCCACGACCTGCGGGCCGGAATCAACGCGGTCCGCGCGGCCCGCGAGGCGGTTGGCTCGGAGTTCGACCTCATGGTCGACCTGAATCAGATGTGGCGGATGTCGGGCGACATCGATGCGGCGCTTCCGCTGGCGACGGTGCAGCGGGTCGCCGCTGAACTCGCAGAACTGGGGGTGCTGTGGCTCGAGGAGCCGCTACCGCAGGCCGACGTCGTGGGCGTGCAGCGCGTGCGCTCCCAGACCGGCATCCAAGTGTCGGGGGGCGAGATGGTGCGCTCGCTCGGCGAGATGATGGCCCTGATCGAGGCCGACGCGTTCGATATCTACCAGCCGGATGTCGTCTTGGCGGTGGGCATGTACC
>CANFBG010000161.1 GCA_947444785.1 Microbacteriaceae bacterium
CGCGCTGCTTCAGACGACGATCGGCCTGCTCGTCTTTCTCGCCTACGCCACCACCCCGGCGGTCGCCCGGCGACTCGGGGCGGGCGACAAACCCGGTGCCATCAGGGCGGGAATCGACGGGCTCTGGCTGGCCCTCGTGCTCGGCCTGGCGGTGGCCGCGGCCGGGCTGGTCTTCATCGATCCGCTGATCCGCCTCTTCACCACGGATGCCGCCGTCGCCGCCCAGGCGCACACCTACCTTTCGATTTCCCTCGCCGGCATTCCCGCGATGCTGCTGGTGATCGCGGCGACCGGGCTGTTCCGCGGGCTGCAGGACACCCGCACGCCGCTCGTCGTCGCGGTCTGCGGCTTCGCGGCGAACGCCCTGCTGAACTTCTTCTTCATCTACGGCCTCGGTTGGGGCATCGCGGGCTCGGCGTGGGGCACGGTCTGTGCGCAGTGGGGCATGGCGGCGGTGTACCTGGTGATCGCCGTTCAGGCCTCCCGGGCGTCTCGGGTCTCCCTCCGTCCCGGACTCGCGGGCGTCGGCGGGGCTGCCCTCAGCGGCGGCTGGCTGCTGCTGCGCACGGCGAGCCTTCGAGCGGCGCTGCTCGGCACGGTGTTCGTGGCCTCCGGGCTCGGGGTGACGCAGCTCGCGACGTTCCAGATCGCCGCGACGATCTTCACGACGATGGCCTTCATGCTCGACGCCCTGGCGATCGCGGGGCAGGCGATGATCGGCCACGGGCTGGGGGCCGAAGACGTGCCGCGCGTCTCGGCGATCACGCGGCGCCTGGTGCAGCTCGGGCTGCTCTCCGGCGGGGTGCTCGGGCTCGTGCTGGCGGCCGTCTCGCCCGTGCTCGGCCCCGTCTTCTCGTCCAACGCCGACGTGCAGTCCGCCCTCGCCGCGACCCTTCTGGTGATGGCTGCGGGGCTGCCCCTGGCCGGGGTCGTCTTCGTGCTCGACGGCGTGCTGATCGGCGCGGGGGACGCCCGGTACCTCGCCCTTGCGGGGCTGGTGAACCTCGTGGTCTACCTGCCGATGCTGGGCGCGGTGGCACTCACGAGTCCCGCCGGGGTCGCGGGCCTGGTGTGGCTCTGGCTGGCGTTCGGCTTCGGCTTCGTGGGGGTGCGCTGCGCCACACTGACACTCCGGGCCCGCGGCACCCGCTGGCTGGCCTGAGCCCCTGCCTCGCCCGCTCCGGATGTACACCCGAGGTCAGCGGGGCGGCGGGGCCGTCGTCGTGCCGACGTGCAGGGTGCAGGTGAAGGCGAGCGGATGCGCCGGGGTCGGCGGGGTGCCGGGGGACGCCGCGAGCAGCTCCGCGACGACACGACCCGCGGCCCGACCCTTGGCACCGGCCGGCTGCGCCATAGTCGTGAGGTCGTACTCGAGGCCGTCGATGCGGATGCCGTCGAACCCGACGACGCTCACGTCCTCCGGAACGCGGAGGCCCAACTCCTCGATGGCGCGGATCGCACCGACCGCGAGGAGATCGGCCTGGGCGATGATCGCCGTTGGCCGCTGGGCGGCGGGGCCCGCGAGAATTTGCAGGGTCGCGAGCCGACCATCCTCGGGGGTGTTGTGCAGGGTCGAATGGGCCGGGGCATCCGGGTAGACCCCGCGAACACCGTCGAGCCGCTCGCGGGTCACCTGGATGCCGATGGGGGTGTCGTCGGTGATGAAGCCGGGCTCGACCTCGATCACTGTGGGCAGGGCGACAACGGCCACCCGCTCGTGACCGAGGCCGCGCAGGTACTCGGCGGCGGTCGTCGACGCGGCCCGGTTGTCAACCGTGATCTCCACGAGTTCGGGGCGGGGCGGCCCTTCGATCGAGACGACGGGGATTCCGCGGCGGCGCAGCACCTCGATCGACCGGTCGAAGCGGCGGGAGCAGCTGAGGAGCACCACGGCATCCACGGCGGCGGTCTCGATCGTGGCGTCGCCCGAGCCCGAGTCGGTCAACAGCAGCAGTCCGTTGCTTTCGGCGCCGAGGCCCTCGGCGATTCCGTCCAGGGTGATCGACGTGACCGGGTCGCGGAAGGCGTAGCGCAGCCGGCTCTCGAGCACAATGCCGATGACGCCGCTGCGGCCCTGGCGCAGGGACCGTGCCCGCGGGTCTGGGCCGTCGTAGCCCAGCTCGGCGGCGGCGGCGCGAACCCGCTCGCGCGTCGAATCCGAGATGGGGCCGGAGCCGCTGAAGGCGATCGAGGCCGTCGAAACCGACACCCCGGCGAGGCGGGCGACATCGGCGAGGGTCGTCCTACCCGTGTGTTGATCGCTCGCGGTCATGTTGATAGCGTAGTCGAGCACCCTCGAATCGATTCGATAATGCCTTCACGCCCGATCTCAGGACCCTCATGACCGCACCCATCGACGGCCACGTCGCCGTCCCGCACTCTGCCAAGGCCCTCGTCGGCTGGCGCAACGCCGTCTTCGTCACGTTCGTGTTGAGCGGGGTCAGCATCGCCAGCTGGGTCTCCCGGCTGCCCGCCGTGCGCGACACCCTCCAGCTCAGCACGGCCAGCGTTGGCATCCTGATCCTGTGCATGTCGATCGGCTCCATCGTCGGCCTCGTTGCGGCCCCGCTGCTGCTCGCCCGGGTCGGCCCGCGCACCGGCATCATCACCTGCGTCTCGACGATCGCCCTCGGCATGCTGCTCATCGGCACCGGCGGCAGCCTTCTGCCCTCGGTCGCCCTGGCCGCCATCGGGCTGGCGCTCTTCGGCCTCGGCAACGGAGCCGTCGACGTCATCATGAACGTGGAGGGCGCCGCCGCGGAGCGTGCCATCGGCAAAACCCTGATGCCCCTCATGCACGCCTTCTTCAGCGTAGGCGCGGTGCTCGGCGCAGGCCTCGGCGCAGCCGCATCCGGCCTGGGGATCCCGGTCTTCGCCCACTTGGGAAGCGTCGCCGTGATCCTGTTCATCACGAGTCTCGTCGCCGTGCGCTTCATCCCCGAGTCGCTCGAGCTTCCCGCGAAGGCCGCGACCAGCGCCGCCGCACCGGCCAGCGCCGCCGCAGCACCGGCCGACCGGCCACGTCTGCGCATCCGTCTGGCCGGCGCCCTCTCGGTCTGGGCAGACATGCGCCTGCTGCTGATCGGCGTCGTCATGCTCGGGATGGCCTTCGCCGAGGGCAGTGCGAACGACTGGCTGGCGATCGCGACGGTCGACGGCCATGGCCAGAGCAACACGACGGGCGCGCTCGTCTTCGGCATCTTCGTCGCGGCGATGACCGTGGCGCGGGTGCTCGGCGGCCCACTGCTCGACCGCTTCGGCCGGGTGCCGGTACTCCGCGCGACCGCGGTCGTCGGCATCGTCGGGCTCACGATGTTCATCGTCGGCGACCAGCTCTGGATCGTCATTCTCGGCACCGTGCTCTGGGGCTTCGGCGCCTCGCTCGGCTTCCCGGTGGGCATGTCGGCCGCCGCGGATGACACCAGGAATGCGGCCGCTCGCGTCAGCGCCGTGGCCATCGTCGGCTACATGGCCTTTCTGGTCGGCCCGCCGGTGCTCGGCCTGCTCGGCCAGGCCTTCGGCATCCTGAACGCCCTCTACGTCGTGCTCGCCCTGCTCATCCTCTCGGCGCTGGCGTCCCCTGCCGCCCGCGAGCGCACGTACCCGAGCTAGCCCGCTTTGCCCCGAGTGCAATGACGCCGGGCCACCTCCCGGCCCGGCGTCATTACACCGCGAAAGCTATCATCGTTTCTGCTGATCGGGCAATCACCGCTTCAGTCCGGTGAGGTCTCACGCCTTTCGAGCGCTGTTGTTGCGGGGTTCATGGGTCAGCTCGATCAGTCCGAGGTGTTCGAGGAGGGGTGGCAGATACATGCCGAAGCGGCCGCGGTAGCCACGACGCAGGCCATACCAGCCACCCACGGGATTGTCGGTCGAGCGTCCCCACGCCTCGACCGTGTCGGCTGCCGGCGGCTTCGACTCATCGCTGGCCCCAAGCGGAACCCAGCCGTCCTTGGTCGCAAGCCAGGCCGCAAGGTCCTCGATCGCCCTGGCCTGGTACGTCAGTTTGGTGGATCCCACTTGGCAGACGAGCTCGTCCGCCTCCCGGTACATGGTGTATTCGGATGTTCCGGGCGCGGTCACCAGGACCCACGGATCAGACTTGGTTCCCTCGCTCACAGTTGTCTCCATTTCCTTCTCGTTCAACCCGAACCGTACACGGGCGAGGACTCCCGGCAACAGCCGTGTATCTTCGTCCTCGTGCCCCAAAATCCGGTGTGGATCGACCTCAGCGTGCTGCCCGCATTTCTTGCGACCGTGC
This sequence comes from Microbacteriaceae bacterium, assembly GCA_947444785.1. Classification (GTDB taxonomy): domain Bacteria; phylum Actinomycetota; class Actinomycetes; order Actinomycetales; family Microbacteriaceae; genus Agreia. The sequence goes on from CANFBG010000161.1 coordinate 4,262, forward strand.
TGGTGCTGCTGCTCGCCCCGGGGCCCGATATGGCATTCATGGTCGCCAGCGGCCTGAACGGCGGGCGAAAGGCCGCGGTCAGGGCAGCCCTCGGCATCACGGCGGGCGTCAGCGTCTATGTCGTGATGATCGCCGTGGGCATCGGCGCGATCCTGGCCACCGCGCCCGTCGCCGTCACCGTGATCAGGATCGCGGGCGGGCTGTACCTGCTGTATCTCGCGCTCATCACCTGGCAGGCCAGCAATCGCGAGCCCGCGGTGATGCTGCCCGACCCCGCGACGGGCAAGGTCAAGACCGAGAGCTACTTCCGTCGAGGCGCCTGGGTTGCCCTGTCGAACCCCAAGATCCTGATCTTCTTCACGGCGTTCCTGCCGCAGTTCCTCGGCGCAGTCACCGCCAACCCCATCGTGCAGCTGCTGATGCTCGGCCTGATCGCCCAGGTGCTCGGCGTGGCCGTCGACCTCTGCTTCGGCCTGCTCGCCGGGGCCATGCGCGACCGTGTGCTCGGCAACCCGCGCACCCGCATCATCCTCGACCGCGTCTCGGCCACCGTCTTCGCGCTCATCGCGGTCGCCCTCCTGGTCGAGGTCTCGCTACAGCTGCTCGGGATCTAGCGCGTCCTCGCGGGCGCAGACCGCCGCCCGCAGACCGCTGGCCCACTGGCCCGCCGCCTTTGCTAGCGGGTGCCGCCTCTGCGGGCGGTGCCGCGCGCATCCGTCACGGGAATCGTGGATGCGCCGACGTTGGCGTTCAGCCAGTCGCCCCAGCGCTTCACCTGGCGCCAGCCCAGCGTGATGCGCTCGAGGCACTCGGGGGTCGACATCCAGGGCGCCGGGGCGAGCTCTTGGCCGACAGTCAGGCTGGTGCGCCTGATCAGCTCGATGCGCGGATGCTCCTTCGACCAGCCGCGCGGCGCCGTCTTCAGCGCCTGCGGGTCGCCGAGGGGGAGGCCGTTGGCGGCGAGATCCTCGATCAGGATGTCGAGATCTTCGACGGCCTTGGAATCGTCGACGAGCGCGCGGAACCGATCGAGCTGGTCTTTCGCTGGGCGCCAGTAGCCCCCGGCCAGGAAGATGCCGCGATCGGAGAACTGGAAGTACAGCGTGCCCTGGCCGTCGGTCGGGTTCAGCGCCAGGCTCGCATGGTCTTGGTACGGCGTCTTGTCGCGGCTGAAGCGCACATCGCGGAACGGTCGGAAGGTCTTGATGGGGCCGAACTCCGGCTCGAGCTCGGCGGCGAGGGCCTCGAGCGGCTCCCGGACGAACCGCTCGTACCGGTCCTTGTTGCCGGGCCACCACTCCCTCGTGTTGTTCGTGCGCAAGTCTTTATAGAAGGCGAAGCCCTCCGCGGGAAAACCGTCGAACGTCATCGACTGTGCCTGTCTCTTGTGTTGTGGGTGCGGGTGACGCGGGTTATTTCTTCAGCAGGCCCAGGCGGTCGAGGCTCTCGATCGTGGCCTCGATGGCCTCCCGGTTGGGCCGGGGCATCCAGCCGAGGAGTTCCAGTGCCTTGGCGTTCGAGGCCTCCTTCGGCCGGCCGAGCTGAGAC
>CANFBG010000162.1 GCA_947444785.1 Microbacteriaceae bacterium
AGGAGGCCGGACTCCTCCGCCACCTCGCGCACGATCGCCTCCAGCGCGTTCTCGCCCGGCTCGATCTTGCCGCCGAGGCCGACGATGTTGCCCCGGCCGAGACCGGTCTTCTTCGTGCCCAGCAACACCTGGCGCTGACCGCTGGCGCCGGTGCGCAGCACGTAGCAGACGCAGACTTGATAGGGGGTGACGGCCACGATATCCCTGCCTGGCTAGAGGTGCTTGAGCATTCGGGTGTTGCCGAGGGTGTTGGGCTTGACCCTGGTGAGATCGAGGAACTCCGCGACCCCCTCATCCGGTGAGCGCACGAGCTCCGCATAGACATCGGGGGCGACGAGGCCGAGCGGCGATGCCAGATAGCCGTTGCGCTCGAAGAACGCGACCTCGAAGGTCAGGCAGAAGAGGCGGCTGAGGCCGAGCTCGCGCGCATCCGTCTCTATGGTCTCGATCAGCGCGCGGCCGACGCCCCTGCCGAGCCACTCGTCGGCAACGGCCAGGGTGCGCACCTCGCCCAGGTCCTCCCAGAAGACGTGCAGTGCCCCGCAGCCGATGCGCTTGCCACTCGCGTCGACCGCGACGTAGAACTCCTGCACGGCCTCGTAGAAGACGACGAGGTCTTTTCCCAGCAGGATGCGGCGCTGCACCAGGGGCTCGACGAGTTCCTGGATCCACGGCACGTCGCCGGTGCGTGCGCGTCGCACCGTGAAAGCGGCGTCGACGTTCGCGGACGAGGGCTCTGAGGCAGCGGCGTTGTGCATGCTCACCAGCGTATTGCAGAGCCTACGGAACGAGGACCGTGCCCGCCGCCGCGGCCAGGTTCTCTGCCCGGCGCACGCGCGCCCACACGATGAAGCCGACGAGCGTGAAGCCCCCGTAGAAGACATACATGAATGCCGAGGCGTAGTAGCCGGCGCTGACCAGCAGGGGCACGCCGACGATGTCGACCGCGATCCAGACCAGCCAGAACTCGACCCAGCCCTTGGCCATGCCGTAGGTGGCAAGAAGGGAGCCCATGAAGATCCACGCGTCGGCCCACTGCGGCGAGTAGGAGCCGAGGGCGGTGAAGATAGGCGTGAGGATGGCGGTGCCGCCCACGAGGGCGACGACGAGGAAGACGCGCTCCTTGTTCGACGCCCAGCGCGGGTCGACGGCGACACCGTCGGAATTCTGCGCCTGCTTCCAGCGCACCCAGCCATAGATCGAGACCGCGATGAACATCACCTGGCGGCCGGCCTGGCCGAGCAGGTTGACGGGGTTCGGCGTGCCGAAGACGGCACCGAGGAAGACGGTGAAGAGCATCACGTTGCCGACGATGCCCACGGGCCAGGCCCAGATCTTGCGTCGCATGCCGCCCAGGGCGCTGGCGAGGCCGAACACGTTGCCGAGCACCTCACGCCAGAGGATGTGCTGGTCGCCGATGGCGATCTGTGCGTTGAAGAGCCAGTTCAGTACGTCCATGGTGCGGGTCCCTCGAGGAAAGACGAATAAGAGCGTTAACGAGAATAGGCCCCCGTCGGGCCTCGGAATGACTATTCCGAGGCCCGACGCGGGGCCTAGTCTTCAGTTGTTCTGAGCTACTCGGTCGGGGCAGAGGTCGCCGCGGCCTCGGCGGAGGACGCCGAGGCGGCACCCGCGCCGATCGCCGCAACCTCGGGGGCACCCTCTCGACGGGTCGTGGTGAACACGAACTCGTCGTTGATGAAGTCGACGTGCACGTGGTCGCCCGCGTTCAGCTCGCCGTGCAGGATGCGCTCCGACAGGCGGTCCTCGACCTCGAACTGGATGGCACGACGCAGCGGACGCGCTCCCAGGGTGGGGTCGAAGCCGACCTCGATGAGGCGCTCCTTGGCGGCAACCGTGAGCTCGATCGACAGGTCGCGGTCGAGCATGCGGTCGCGCAGTCGCTTGATGAACAGGTCGACGATCTGCAGCAACTCGGACTTGTTCAACTGCGGGAAGACGATCGTGTCATCGACACGGTTCAGGAACTCGGGCTTGAAGTGCTTCTTGAGCTCCTCGGTGACCTTGGCCTTCATCCGCTCGTAGGACGTCTCGACGTTCGTGTCGCTCTGGAAGCCGATCGGTGCGCCGGAGATGCCCTTGGTGCCGAGGTTCGTGGTCATGATGATCACGGTGTTCTTGAAGTCGATGACGCGACCCTGGCCATCCGTCAGGCGTCCCTCTTCCAGAATCTGGAGGAGCGAGTTGAAGATGTCGGGGTGAGCCTTCTCGATCTCGTCGAACAGCACGACGCTGAACGGCTTGCGACGGACCTTCTCGGTGAGCTGACCGCCCTCTTCGAAGCCGACGAATCCGGGAGGGGCACCGAACAGGCGGGAGACGGTGTGCTTCTCGCCGTACTCGCTCATGTCGAGCGAGATCAGTGCGTTCTCATCGTCGAACAGGAACTCGGCAAGTGCCTTGGCGAGCTCGGTCTTGCCGACACCCGTAGGGCCGGCGAAGATGAACGAGCCGCTGGGGCGCTTGGGGTCCTTGAGGCCGGCGCGCGTGCGACGGATCGTGCGGGAGAGGGCCTCGATGGCCTGCTCCTGGCCGATGACGCGCTGGTGCAGTGCACGCTCCATGAAGACGAGCCGCGAGGACTCCTCTTCGGTGAGCTTGAAGACGGGGATGCCGGTCGCCTGGGCCAGAACCTCGGCGATGAGTCCCTCATCGACGATGCCACTGGTCTTGACGTCTCCCGACTTCCACTGCTTCTCGAGCCGCAGACGCTCGCCGAGGAGGTTCTTCTCCTCGTCGCGAAGGCTGGCTGCCTTCTCGAAGTCCTGCTCCTCGATGGCCGCTTCCTTCTGGCCGCGGACGCCGGCGATGCGCTCGTCGAACTCGCGCAGCTCCGGCGGGGCCGACAGGATCGAGAGGCGCAGGCGTGCGCCGGCCTCGTCGATCAGGTCGATAGCCTTGTCCGGCAGGAAGCGGTCGGCGACGTAGCGGTCGGCGAGGTTCGCCGCCGCGACGATGGCGCCATCCGTGATCGAGACCTTGTGGAACGCCTCGTACTTGTCGCGCAGGCCCTTGAGGATGTTGATCGTGTGGGGCAGGCTCGGCTCGGCAACCTGAATGGGCTGGAAGCGGCGCTCGAGGGCGGCGTCCTTCTCGAAGTGCTTGCGGTACTCATCGAGCGTGGTCGCGCCGATGGTCTGCAGCTCGCCACGGGCGAGTAGCGGCTTCAGGATGCTCGCGGCGTCGATCGCGCCCTCGGCGGCGCCCGCACCAACGAGGGTGTGGATCTCGTCGATGAAGACGATGATGTCGCCGCGGGTGCGGATCTCCTTGGTGACCTTCTTCAGGCGCTCCTCGAAGTCACCGCGGTAGCGGCTTCCGGCGATGAGCGAGCCGAGGTCGAGCGAGTAGAGCTGCTTGTCTTTCAGCGTCTCGGGCACATCGCCCTTGACGATCGCCTGGGCGAGGCCCTCGACGACGGCGGTCTTGCCGACGCCGGGCTCACCGATCAGCACGGGGTTGTTCTTGGAGCGGCGGGACAGGATCTGCATGACCCGCTCCATCTCCTTCTCGCGGCCGATAACGGGGTCGAGCTTGCCGTCGCGGGCGGCCTGGGTCAGGTTGCGGCCGAACTGGTCGAGAACCTGCGAGCCCTTGTCGGGGGCGGCTTCGTTTCCGCCGACCGAGACCTGCTCCTTGCCCTGGTAGCCGGAGAGCAGCTGGATGACCTGCTGGCGCACGCGGTTGAGGTCGGCGCCCAGCTTGACGAGGACCTGGGCGGCTACGCCCTCGCCCTCGCGGATGAGACCGAGCAGGATGTGCTCGGTGCCGATGTAGTTGTGGCCGAGCTGAAGGGCCTCGCGGAGCGAGAGCTCCAGGACCTTCTTGGCGCGCGGCGTGAACGGGATGTGACCCGTCGGCTGCTGCTGGCCCTGGCCGATAATGTCTTGCACCTGCTCGCGCACGGCGTCGAGCGAGATGCCCAGCGACTCGAGTGCCTTGGCGGCGACTCCTTCGCCCTCGTGGATGAGGCCCAGCAGGATGTGCTCGGTGCCGATGTAGTTGTGGTTGAGCATCTTGGCCTCTTCTTGGGCCAGGACAACGACACGGCGAGCTCGGTCGGTAAATCTCTCAAACATCTTTTTCTCCTTCGGTCACCAGGTCGATGAAGGCGCCCGATAGTTAGATGTTACGGAGCCTGAGCACCGAATATCGGGTTGTTCGCCGTAGGCGTGACCGGGAGAGGTCCGAGGCGGGTTTGCCCGCGTCAGTGCCGGGGCTGGCCCTGGTACCTGGCGCTGCCGAATCCCACGATCAGGTAGCCGATGACGGAGAACAGCCAGAGACCGACGACGCCGAACACGGTCGACTTGCCGAAGGCCCGAGCCACGTCGAGGGAGATCAGGAGGGTGATCACGATGTTCACGATCGGGATAAAGAAAAGGATGACCCACCAGCCCGGACGGCCGGCGATCTTCGCCAGCAGGTAGAGGTTGTAGAACGGGATGATCGCTCCCCAGCCGGGCCGGCCGGCCTTGGTGAACGTGGCCCACAGAGCGATGACCGCAATGACCGCGAGGATGAGGCTCACGGTGCTGGAACCGTTGGAGTACGCCATGGTTGAGTCGGTGTTCATGCTGTTCCCATCTTTGGAGGTGGCGCTCAGGCTAGCAGTGCGTAGGCTCGATTGGTGAACACAGTTGACATCCTTTCAGCGCGCGAGGTTCCGCTTGGCGGACCGCGGGCAATGCTGGTGCGTCGAACGCTGCCGAGCAGGGCGCGCAGCATGATCGGCGCCTGGTGCTTCATCGACCACTACGGGCCGAATCCGGTGACTCCTGAGACGGGAATGCGGGTGCCGCCGCATCCCCACACCGGACTGCAGACGGTGAGCTGGCTGTTCTCGGGCGAGATCATTCACCGCGACAGCGTCGGCAGCCTGGCGCGGATTCGCCCGGGAGAGCTGAACATCATGACCGCGGGCAGAGGCATCAGCCACTCCGAGGTCTCCACCCCCGAGACCACAGAGCTGCACGGGGTGCAGCTCTGGCTCGCCCTGCCCGAAAATGCGCGGGGAATAAGCCCCTTCTTCGAGCGCCACGTGGCGGTTCGCACCCGGCTCGAGGGAGCCCTGCTACAGGTCTTCGCCGGAGAACTGAACGGCAGCAGCGCCGGTGTCACGAGCTTCAGCCGAATCGTGGGGGCACAGCTCGACCTGCCGGCCGGCACCGGCGTTTCCCTCATCGTTGACCCGCGGGACGAGCACGGCGTGCTCGTGGATACCGGCGCCGTCACCGTTCAGGGTGCCGCCGCGATGGCGACCGAGCTCGCCTATGTTGCGCCGGGGGTCGCCGAGCTCACGATCGAGGCCATCGACGGCGATGCGCGGCTGATCATTCTCGGCGGAGAGCCGTTTCAGGAGCAGATCGTCATGTGGTGGAACTTCGTCGGCCGCAGCCACGAGGACATCGTCGCCTTCCGCGCGGCATGGCAGGCCGAGGCGCTCGGCTTGGGGCCGGGACCCGGCATGGGCCCCGTCGCAGAGAAGGCCTACTTCCCCTCGGCCCACGAGGGGCATCCCGGTTCGGGGCACAACTACGAGGGAGCCCCGCTGCCGGCACCGGCGATGCCGACCGTTCGACTCAAGCCGCGAGGCTGACAGGGTCCGCATCCTGCTCGACGCACCCGAAATCAGGACGGTGACGCGGCGGGCCCCCGCTGGTAATTTCCCAAGTGACAGGCAGTCGCCTGGGAAGTCCGGAGGGTTCTGATGGTTGATTTTGAATACGGTCCCGTCGAGGTCGTCTTGG
>CANFBG010000163.1 GCA_947444785.1 Microbacteriaceae bacterium
CATCCAGCGCGGGGTCGATGCCGGTCGGCACGACGGCCACGATGAGGCCGCTGCGGATATGGACGTCGATGGCGACCGTGCCGCCCGGCAGGCACGCGCCGGACAGCAGCAGGCCTGCGGGGCCTACGCCTGGCACGACTGGCACCAGTAGAGCTTGCGCGCACCCACGACCTCGAGGGCGATATTCGTGCCGCAGACCCGGCACGGCAGCCCGGCACGCTTGTAGACCCAGTGCCGATCGCTCTGTTTCGCCAGGGCCTTGCGGTAGGCCACGACATCCAGGTCATCCATGGTCATCATCTGGCCGGTCTCCACTCCGATAGTCAGAAGGTGCGACCAGTCCCGCCAGAGCTCGCGGACAGAGGTCTCGGAAAGCAGTTTCCCGGGGGTGTGCGGGTTCAGGCGGGCCCGAAACAGCAGCTCCGCTCGAAAGACATTTCCGATGCCGCTGACGACCTGCTGGTCCATCAACAGCAGCCCGATGGGCGTCGCCCTCTTTCGAATCGACGCCGTGAAGCGGTCTTCGGCGGCCACGGCCAGGGCACCCGTCTCCAAGAGCGGATCCGGGCCGAGCCGAGCGATTGCGACAGCCACCTGCGCCGCATCCAGCACCTCGCAGGCGGTCGGTCCGCGAAGGTCCGCGACGGCCGTTGACGTGAGCAGTCGAACCCGCACCTGGCCGATCGGCGCGGGCGGGAATTCTGCTATCTCGGCGCCGGCACGGTCCTCTTCCGCCATGCGCAGGCGGGTCTTCCTTGGGGCGCCGATGCTTCCCATCGAGTCTTCGCCGGCCTCGTCGTGGACGGACACGGCCGCGGCCTCGGCCTCGGCCTCGGCGATCGTGCCACGCTGGTTGGTCTGGCCCATCCGGCCCGCGGCAGAGGAGATGGTCGCGTCCCGCGCGATCTCGCCGGCGAAGTCCCAGGCCCCGTACAGGCCGAGGTGTACGCGCAGCCAGATCGCCCCGTCGAACTCCAGGAACATCTGCTTGCCGACGGCGCGGGCATCGGTCATCACGCGGCCGTTCAGAATCTCGGCGCCCTCGGCGAAGCGCCCCTGGGGGCTGGATGCCGCAACCCGGCTGCCGACGAAGCTCCGGGCGAACTGCCGGGCGATTCGATGGACGGAATGACCCTCGGGCACGGCGGTCTTCGCCTTCTAGTTGCTTGCGGCGGAGTCGTCGAGCGGATCGACGGTCTTGCCCGCGATGACTCCGGTGCGCTCGTATTCGCCGACCTGGGCAATGCGTCGGATGTGGCGCTCGTCGAACGAGAACGGCTCCTGGATGAAGGCGTCGATCAGCGCGACGGCCTCTTCGACCGTGTGCTGGCGCGCGCCGATGGAGATGATGTTGGCGTCGTTGTGCTGGCGGGCGAGAACCGCGGTGGAGTGGTTCCAGACGAGAGCCGCCCGGGCGCCGACGACCTTGTTGGCGGCCATCTGCTCGCCGTTGCCGCTGCCGCCGAAGACGACGCCGAGCGCAGGCACGCCGGCCGCCGCGTCATTGACCACGCCGACGGCGGCATTGATGCAGAAAGAGGGGTAGTCATCCAGTGCGTCGTAGCTGGTCGGCCCGTGATCGATGACCTCGTGGCCGGCGGCGGTCAGGTGCTCGTCGATGTGGCGGGAGAAGTCGAGGCCGGCATGATCCGTGGCGATATGGATGCGCATGGTCCCAAGCTTACCCAGACCTCCAGCGGCACAAGGCTAGGCTGGACAGGTGCAAAAGCATTCGGGCCAGAAGCCCTGATGGTGCACCTACACACAACGTTCGGAGACTGAAGTGCCTGGAGAAAACCTCACCCGCATCGAAGCGCAGGAGCGCGCCGCGTCCCTCGCGGTCGAAAGCTATGACGTCGTCCTCGACCTGACCCAGGGTGCCGAGACCTTCGGCTCGGTCACCACGGTTCGCTTCACAGCGACGCCCGGAACCTCGACATTCATCGACGCGATCACCAAGACGGTGCACAGCGTGACGCTGAATGGCGTGGAGCTCGATGCCGCCCAGGTATCCGATGGCGTGCGCATCCAGCTCGACTCGCTCGCCGACTACAACGTGCTGGTCGTCGACGCAGACGCGCTGTACACGAACACGGGCGAGGGCCTGCACCGCTTCGTCGACCCGGTCGACGGCGAGGTCTACCTGTACAGCCAGTTCGAGGTGCCCGACTCCCGCCGCGTCTTCGCGGTATTCGAGCAGCCCGACCTCAAGGCCACCTTCACCTTCACGGTCACCGCCCCCGCCTACTGGGAGGTCGTCTCCAACCAGCCGACGCCCCAGCCGGTCCCGGTCATCGCCCCCTCGCCGACGGACGAGCCCACGGCCACATGGAGCTTTCCGCCGACCCCGCGCATCTCCTCCTACATCACGGCGATCGTCGCCGGCCCCTACGTCGTCGAGCGCAGTGAGCTCACGTCCAGCGACGGCCGGGTCATTCCGCTGGGCATCTTCTCCCGCGCATCCCTCTCGCAGTACATGGATGCCGACTACATCTTCGAGAAGACCCGCCAGGGCTTCGCGTTCTACGAGGAGCAGTTCCAGTACGCCTACCCCTTCGTGAAGTACGACCAGCTCTTCGTCCCCGAGTTCAACGCCGGGGCCATGGAGAACGCGGGCGCCGTGACGTTCACCGAGACCTACGTCTTCAGATCGAAGGTCACCGACGCCGTGCGCGAGCGCCGCGTCGTGACGATTCTGCACGAGCTGGCCCACATGTGGTTCGGCGACCTCGTCACCATGAAGTGGTGGAACGACCTGTGGCTGAACGAGTCGTTCGCCGAGTACATGTCGACGCTGGCCACGGCCGAGGCGACCGAGTGGCACGAGTCATGGACCACGTTCGCCGCGATGGACAAGACCTGGGCCTACCGCCAGGACCAGCTGCCCTCGACACATCCGATCGTCGCCACGATCAACGACCTCGAAGACGTGCAGGTGAACTTCGACGGCATCACGTACGCCAAGGGCGCCTCGGTGCTCAAGCAGCTCGTCTCCTGGGTCGGCCAGAAGGAGTTCATGGCCGGTGTTTCCGCGTACTTCGCCAAGCATGAGTTCGGCAACACCGAGCTGCCCGACCTGATGGCCGAGCTCGAGGCCACCAGCGGACGCGACCTCTCCGAGTGGTCGAAGCTGTGGCTGGAGACCGCGGGTGTGAACACCCTGAGCCCGGCCATCGAGACGGATGCCGACGGCACGATCACCTCGTTCGCCGTGCTCCAGACGGCCATCGACGCCTTCCCGACGATTCGCCCGCACCGCCTGGCGATCGGCTTCTACAACCTGCGCGACGGGCGCCTTGTGCGGGAGCACCGCCTCGAGCTCGACGTCGACGGCGCTCGCACCGACGTCGCAGAGCTCGTGGGCCTCGCCCGCCCCGACCTGGTGCTCGTGAACGACGACGACCTCGCGTACGCCAAGATCCGACTGGATGAGGCATCCCTCGCGTTCGCCATCGACAACCTCTCCGCCATCGAGAGCCCCCTGGCCCGCTCGCTCGTCTGGGGCTCGGTCTGGGACTCCACCCGCGACGCCGAGACCCGGCCGCGCGACTTCGTTCGCCTCGTGCTCGGCAACGTCGCGAGCGAGACCGAGTCGACCACCGTGCGCAGCGTGCTGAACCAGCTGGTGCTCACCTCGACGCAGTACGTGTCGCCGGATGCCCGGACCGAGGTCACCGAGACCGCCGCCAGCGAGCTGTGGCGCCTCGCCCAGATCGCGGACGCGGGCAGCGACTCGCAGTTCCAGCTCGTGCGCTTCTTCGCGGCCCTCGCGTCCACCGAGGAGCACCTGGCGGCGATTCACTCGCTGCTCGGCGGCCACACCAAGCTCGACGGCCTCGACATCGACACCGACCTGCGCTGGGAGCTGCTCATCGCACTCGTCGCCGGCGGCAAGGCCGGCACCGGCGAGATCCAGGCGACCCTTGCCGGGGACAACACGGCATCGGGTGCCCAGTCGGCCGCGCACGCGATGGCCGCGATCCCGAGCCTCGAGGCCAAGAGCGCCGCGTGGGCGTCGCTGATCGACTCCGACACGGCGTCGAACACGATCGTTCGGGCCACCGCCCTCGGCTTCCAGCGGGTCGATGACCTCGAGCTGCTGAGCCCGTTCGTGCCGCGGTACTTCGACGCGCTGCAAAGCCTCTGGGCCTCGCGCAGCTACCAGATCTCGTCGACGCTGATCGTGGGGCTCTACCCGAGCGGCCTCGCCAGCGTCGAGCTTCGGGACGCCACCCTGGCGTGGCTGGCCACGAACTCCGAGCCGCCGGCCCTTCGCCGACTGGTGATCGAGAACCTGGCCGGCGTCGAGCGCTCGCTCGCCGCCCAGGACCGCGACGCTCGCGCATAGGAACAACCGACGAGGGACTGGGTTTCGATGGACTGGACAGCGTTCTGGACGGGATTCGCGGCGTTCTACGAGGACTGGAAAGTGCTCATCAACATCGTCGTGATAGTTCTTGTGGCGATCGTTGGGCGACTGATCCTGAACTACACGATCAAGAGGATCGTGCTGCAGGTCGTCGCCGGGGCCAAGAGCAAGCAGAACGTCGAGGACACCCAGGCCCTCATGCTGTCGCCGCTCGCCGCGGTGCGGGTCGTGCAGCGCACCCGCACCATCGGCACGGTGCTGACCAACATCGTGAACGTCACTGTTCTGGTGGTCGCATTCATCCTCGTTATGAACCAGATTGATGCGAACCTGCTGCCGTCGCTAGCCCTGCTCACGGCGGTGATCGGTGCCGGCTTGGGCTTCGGCGCCCAGAACATCGTCAAGGACGTGCTCAACGGCCTGTTCATGGTCGTGGAGGACCAGCTGGGCGTCGGTGACGTCGTCGATCTCGGGCCGGCAACGGGCGTGGTTGAGGCGGTCGGCATCCGCATCACCCAGGTGCGCGACGTGAACGGCACGCTGTGGTTCGTGCGAAACGGCGAGATCCTGCGGGTCGGCAACATGTCCCAGGGCTGGGCGCGGGTCATCATCGACCTGGCGGTGCCGTATGAGAGCGACGTCGACGAGGTGCAGGAGCGGATGCTGGACACCGCCGTCGCCATGTCGATAACGCCCAAGTGGCGGAGCCTCGTGATGGAGCGGCCGGAGATCTGGGGACTCGAGTCGATCTCGGCGGAGGCCCTGGTCATCCGATTGGTCGTGAAGACCCGCTCGTCGGCCAAAGACAACGTGGCCCGCGAACTGCGGATGCGGCTGAAGAACGCGCTGGACGAGATGGGCGTCAAGCTGCCCGCCCTGAACAGCATCGTCCTCAGCGGATTCGAGGGCGCATCCAGCGTCGGCGGCGCGGGCCCGCCCCGCACCCGGCCCGTGGCCACGACCCTCGGGGCCACACCGACCAGTTCCCCCGAGCCCACGAAGTCTGCGCCGGCAAAGACTGCGCCCCGTCGCCCCGCCACGCCGAAACCGGAGAACTGAATTGACCGACGAGAACACGCCAACCACGGATCCCGTACCTCCGGCCACAGCTCCGGCCACAGCTCCGGCTCCCGCTCCCGCTCCCGCCGACCCGAACACGGCCATGGGGCCGGCCAAGGTGACCCTGCGGGTCTCCGCGGACGGCGAGGCGGCCCTGACCACCCTGTACGACGAGATCGGCGGCCGGGAGACGTTCGAGCGCCTCGTGCGCGAGTTCTACCGCGGGGTGGCCGGCGATCCGGAACTGCTCGCCATGTACCCCGAGAAGGATCTCGAGGGAGCCATCC
>CANFBG010000164.1 GCA_947444785.1 Microbacteriaceae bacterium
GAGACCTTCCCGCTCGTCTTCGCATTGACCCCGTCGGAGAGCATGCGCGCCGAGCTCGAGCGCGAGGCGATCCTGGCCGACCCCGGGTTCGGCAAGCACTTCACCGACCACATGGTCTCGATCGACTGGACGGTCGACGCCGGCTGGCATGACGCGCAGGTCATCCCGTACGGGCCGCTGATGCTCGACCCCGCCGCCAGCGTTCTGCACTACGCCCAGGAGATCTTCGAGGGGCTGAAGGCCTACCGCCACGCCGACGGGTCGATCTGGACGTTCCGGCCCGAGGCAAACGCGGCCCGGCTTCAGCGCTCGGCACGTCGCCTCGCCCTGCCGGAGCTGGCGACGGTCGACTTCGTGCAGTCGCTGCGCGAGCTGATCGGCGCCGATGGCCGCTGGGTTCCCACCGGCGGGGAGACCAGCCTGTACATCAGGCCGTTCATGATCGCCAACGAGAGCTTCCTCGGCGTTCGCGCCGCGCAGAAGGTGGGCTACTACGTGATCGCCAGCCCGGCCGGCGCATACTTCGCCGGGGGAGTGGCCCCGGTGTCAATCTGGCTCTCGACCGACTTCGCCCGCGCGGGTCGCGGCGGCACGGGCGCGGCCAAGACCGGCGGCAACTACGCCTCGAGCCTGCTGCCCCAGGCGGAGGCCTACGAGAAGGGCTGCGCGCAGGTTCTCTTCCTGGACTCCGCCGAGGGCAAGTACATCGAGGAGCTCGGGGGAATGAACATCTTCCTCGTCTACAAGGACGGCACGCTCGTCACGCCCGACTCCAGCAGCATCCTGTCGGGCGTCACGCGGGACAGCATCATCCAGCTGGCCAAGGATCGCGGCCACAGGGTCGAGCACCGTCCGGTGTCCATCGACGAGTGGCGCGAGGGCGTCGAAAGCGGCGACATCGTCGAGATGTTCGCCTGCGGAACCGCGGCCGTGGTCACCCCGATCGCCCGCCTCCTGGGCCCCGACTTTGCGATCGGCAGTGCGGATGCGCCGGCCGGCGAGTTCACGATGTCGATCCGCCAGGAGCTGACCGACATCCAGTACGGCCGGATCGAAGATCGCCACGGCTGGCTCACCCGACTCGACGTCGACTAGGGCGGACGGGCCGCCGGGTCTCCGGCGGTCCGGGACGACTACGCCAGTTTGGGGTTTTCCTTGTCGTCGGCCCAGGCTAGGTAGCCGCTCAGCGTCGCGATGAAGTTCTTGTCGGGAACGTAGGCCGCATCGGCCTGGCACTTCTCGAACTCGGCCTCCAGCTCGTCGAGGGCCGCATCGATCTCGAGGATCGCCATGGCGTTGGACTGCGCCTCGTCGAGGTTGACCAGCAGGGCGATGGCACGGTCGATGTCGGCCGGGCCGCCGAAGACGTATTCAGACATTGGTCTCTTTCTTGTTCTGGTAGTCGTAGCGTAGCGACGAAAGTTCACCCCAATTGTGCCCGGTCTCGGCCGCCGGGGGCTAACAGTAGGCTGAAAGAGTGAAAATAGCGCGATTCTCCACAGGCGGCGACCCCCGATTCGGCATTGTCGACGACGACGCACTGGTGGTGCTGAAGGGCGACCCGATGTTCGCCGGCTACGAGCCGACCGGTGAGCGCGTGCCGCTTTCGGATGCCACGCTCCTGGCCCCGGTCATCCCGCGCTCCAAGGTCGTCGCCGTCGGCAAGAACTACGCCGAGCATGCCGCCGAGATGGGCGGCACGGCCCCCACCACGCCCCTGATCTTCCTGAAGCCCAACACCTCGGTCATCGGCCCGGGCGACACCATCATGCTGCCGCCCGAGAGCAACCAGGTGGAGTTCGAGGGCGAGCTCGCCATCGTCATCGGCGCCGTCGCCCGCCGGGTGCGCCCGGAGGACTTCGCCCAGGTCGTCTTCGGCTACACGATCGCCAACGACGTCACGGCCCGTGACATCCAGAAGGCGGATGGGCAGTGGGCCAGGGCCAAGGGCTATGACACGTTCTGCCCCCTCGGCCCCGTGATCGAGACCGAGTTCGACTTCGCCAGCGCCGCAATCGAGACCCGCGTCGACGGCGTGCTGAAGCAGTCGGGCAATACGTCTCAGCTGATCCACTCGATCCCCGACATCATCGCGTTCGCCTCCAACGTCTGGACGCTTTTGCCGGGCGACGTCATCCTGACCGGCACGCCCGCGGGCGTCGGCCCGTTCGTCGACGGCCAGCAGGTCGAGATCTTCATCGCGGGCATCGGCACGCTCACGAATCCAGCCAAGAACCGCGGGTACTGACGAGGATCGGGGCCCATCCGCTCAGGGTGGCCCCGCGCCGAGCCGTTAGAATCGAGGCGGTATGAATGACTTCTCGCACTACCCCGTGTCCACAGCCACCGGCATCGACGTTCGCGTTCGATTCTGCCCGTCGCCCACCGGAACGCCGCACGTCGGCCTGATCCGAACGGCGCTCTTCAACTGGGCCTACGCCCGGCACACGGGCGGCAAGATGATCTTCCGAATCGAAGACACGGATGCCGCACGCGACTCCCAGGAGAGCTACGACCAGCTGATCGAGGCACTGCGCTGGATGCGCATCGACTGGGACGAGGGCGTTGAGACCGGCGGGCCGCACGCGCCGTACCGGCAGAGCGAGCGCACCGACATCTATGCCGAGGTGATCGAGAAGCTGACGGCATCCGGCCACCTCTACGAGAGCTACTCGACCGCCGAGGAGATCGACGCCCGCAACGAGGCCGCTGGCCGGGCCAAGCAGCTCGGCTACGACAACTTCGACCGCACGCTGACCGCGGAGCAGCGCGCTGCGTTCCGGGCCGAGGGACGCCAGCCCGCGCTGCGGCTGCAGGTACCCGACACCGATCTCTCCTTCACCGACCTCGTGCGCGGCGAAATCACGTTCCCGGCAGGCTCGTTCACCGACTTCGTGCTCGTGCGCCCGAACGGCGCCCCGCTGTACACGCTGGTCAACCCTGTGGATGACGCCCTGATGAAGGTCACCCACGTGCTTCGCGGCGAAGACCTGCTGTCGTCCACGCCCCGCCAGATCGCGCTGTATCACGCGCTGATCGACATCGGTGTGGCCGAGTGGATCCCGCAGTTCGGCCATCTGCCCTACGTGATGGGCGAGGGCAACAAGAAGCTCTCCAAGCGCGACCCCGAGTCGAACCTGTTCCTGCACCGCGACCGGGGCTTCATCCCCGAGGGTCTCGTCAACTACCTGGCGCTGCTCGGCTGGTCGCTGACGAACGACCGCGACGTGTTCTCGATCGAGGAACTCATCGGAGCATTCGACGTCGCGAATGTGAACCCGAACCCGGCCCGCTTCGACCTGAAGAAGGCCGAGTCGATCAACGCCGACCAGATCCGCCTGCTCGCCGTCGAGGAGTTCGCGGCGCGCACCATTCCGTACCTCGTGGGGGCAGACGTCTTCACCGAGCCGCTCTCCGACGTGCAGCAGAAGTTGCTCCTGGACGCAGCCCCCCTCGTGCAGGAGCGGATGGCCCTGCTCGGGGAGGCGCCCGACATGCTCGGATTCCTCTTCACCGAGGGCGCAAACATGCTCTACGCCGGCGACGCGATCTCATCGCTGCCCGCGAACACCGAGCTGGTGCTCGCCACGTCGCTCGACGCCCTGAACGCCCTGCCCGAGGAGGAGTGGAACGCCGCCGCGATCCAGGCCGCGCTTCAGGCCGCGCTGATCGAGGGCCTGGGGCTGAAGCCGCGCGTGGCCTACGGTCCCCTTCGCGTCGCTGCATCGGGACGAAAGATCTCCCCGCCGCTGTTCGAGTCGTTCGAGCTGCTGGGCAAGGCCGAGACGCTGCTGCGCCTGGATCGCCTCGCCACGAAGATCGTTGACGGCGAGCCCGCCGCTGAGTCGGAGAACAAATAACACGTGGCAGACAGCTTCACCGGGGATGCAGTTCAGCACTATGACGTCGTTATCATCGGGGCTGGCCCCGCGGGTCTCTCCGCGGGCCTGAACCTCGTTCGTGCCCGTCGACGGGTGCTCATGCTCGACAGCAACCGGCCGCGGCACTCGGCGACGCTCAAGTCGCACGGCTACCTCTCCCAGGACGGCATCGCCCCGCTGGAGCTGCGCCGGAAGGGCCGCGAGGAGTTCGAGGCGTACCCGACGGCGGAGTTCCACCAGGCGATGGTGCGGTCCATCACGGGAGTGCAGGGTGAGGCTTCGGAGACCGTGCCGGTCTTCTCGGTGGTGGCC
Source organism: Microbacteriaceae bacterium (assembly GCA_947444785.1). Lineage (GTDB taxonomy): Bacteria > Actinomycetota > Actinomycetes > Actinomycetales > Microbacteriaceae > Agreia. The sequence goes on from CANFBG010000164.1 coordinate 4,194, forward strand.
AAGGGCATCCGCGGTGCCGCCGATCGGCGTGTCACGACCACGAGCGTGTTGCTGGCGACCGGGCTGACCGAGACGCTGCCGGCGCTGCCCAGCGTGCGTGCTTTTTATGGCACGAGCCTGCACAGCTGTGTCGAGTGCGATGGCTGGGAGAACTCCGACGAGCCCGTGCTGCTGATCGGCGAGAGCGACGACCTGGCCGAGCGCGCCCTGCTGATCTCCCAGTGGTCGAGTGACCTGATCGTCTTCACGAACGGCGTCGGCGCGATCTCGGAGGCCGACGAGCGCGCGTTGCTTGCGCGGGGCATCCGGGTCGAGCGGCGCGCCATCGACGACGTCGTGGGGGATCGCACCGGCGTCACCGGCGTGCGGCTGAAGGATGGCGAGACCATTGCCCGCACCGGCGGATTCGTGCGCCCGCGCTGGGAGACGAACCTCGGCTTCATCGATGGCCTCGGCGTCAACCTGCTGCCGAACGGACTGGTCGAGAAGAACGCGGATGGCGTCACCAGCGCGCCCGGCATCTTCGTGGCCGGCGACCTCTCGCCGCGCGGCCCCCACCAGCTGATCGTCGCCGCGGGCGAGGGCGCGCGCTGCGCCGCTGTCATGAACCGATACCTGATCGGTCCGCTCTAGCGACGCGCAGGGCAGCGTCGCTCAGTTTGATGAGGGCGGCTGCGTAGGCTAGTGTTATCTCTCGGTCAGGACTTCGGTTTTGAGCCTTGGGGTATGGTGTAATTGGCAACACGGAAGATTCTGATTCTTTTGTTCTTGGTTCGAGTCCAGGTACCCCAGCAGTCGTAGTAGCCAAAGTGTTCGCGTGAAAAACCCTTGAGTTTCTTAGGAAACCAAGGGTTTTCTTGTTTAATCGGTCGAGGAGTGATTTCACCGTGAGGACGCAACCGTGGTCGGTTTTGTGCAGCCTCCCGGTGACCCATGCCGACGACACCGTTCTCGCCGGGGAGAACTAGGACAGCAGGTCACGAGCCGCCGAGAAGGTGCTGCATCGACTGCCCGAAGGCCTGTGACTGCCCGTGCGGAGTCACTGACGACCGTGGGGTCGCCTCGACGGTGACGCCCCTGATGCGGCATTCATATCGGCGGCACTCGAGGCGCAGCCGGGGCGCGAGGACTCGACACGCAACTGTGCACCGGATCTGATGCCGCCTGGTTGATCCCGGTTGCCAGGGTCGGGCCCCTGTCGCTCCGCCTGCCCAGGCTGTTCGAGGTCGCGCACGTTTTTGAGTTCCATGGCTGGGGGAGGGTATCTGTGGAGGGGTTTCGTGTTTGGCCGCCTGGGGAGGAGTGGTCGGATCAACTTCCCCGAATTGTAGACGTTTCAGTTCGAAGAAACCTTTGACACTGGCCCCCATTCAGGGTTAGTGTGGGGTATGACCTCGTTACCCGAGCAACTCACCGACGCGACCGCCGTCGTTGCCGCCATCGGCTGCACGCCGCGGGCCGTCGGCGGTGTCTCCGACGCGGAACTGCTCGTGGTCCTGGGCCAACTC
>CANFBG010000165.1 GCA_947444785.1 Microbacteriaceae bacterium
ACGGATGCCGCCAGCGCCTGGGCCGAGTCGTGCAGCTGGCGGCGCACGGCATCCGGAATGGCGGGCGCGGGCGCCTCCTCGATGACCTTCTGGTTGCGGCGCTGCAGCGAGCAGTCCCGGTCGCCGATGACGGCGACGCGGCCGTCTCCTGCTCCGAATAGCTGCACCTCGACGTGCCGGGCGGGCCGCACCAGGCGCTCGAGGAAGACACCCGCCGAGCCAAAGTTCTTCTCCCCGAGGCGGGCAACCCGGTCGAAGGCCTCAGCGACATCGGCCGCTGTGAAGCAGGCCTGCATGCCGATTCCGCCGCCGCCGCCCGTGGCCTTCAGCATGACCGGCAGGCCGATGCGCTCAGCCTCGAAGACGGCCTCCTCGGCCGAGGCCAGCAGGCCCGTTCCCGCGAGCATCGGCACGCCGGCCGCCGCCGCGAGCGCCCGAGCGGTGTGCTTCTCGCCGAACGAGGCGATCTGCTCGATCGTCGGGCCGACGAACGCCATACCCGCGGCTTCGATGCTCGTGGCGAAGCTCAGGTTCTCCGAGAGGAAGCCGTAGCCGGGGTGCACCGCCCCGACGCCGAACCGCTGACAGGCCTCAAGGATCGCGTCGACGTTCAGGTAGGACTCCCGGGCGGGCGCGGGGCCCAGCCGCACCGCCTCGTCGGCCTCGCGCACATGCGGGGCCGCGCGGTCGGCATCCGAGTAGACGGCCACCGTTCGAAGCCCGAGATCCTTCGCAGAGCGGATGATGCGGCGGGCGATCTCGCCGCGGTTGGCGATGAGCAGGGTGTCGAACGAGGCGGTCATCAGAGGTCAGTTCCTGTTGTGGTGCTGGTGGGTGCGGCGGTTACGATCATGCGCAGCGGCGTCGGGTTGAAGTCGTTGCACGGGTTGTTCATCTGGGGGCAGTTCGAGACGATGACGAGAACGTCCATCTCGGCGCGGATGGCGACGCGCTTGCCGGGGGCCGACATGCCGTCGACGATGCCGAGCGCGCCGTCGGCCTCGACCGGCACGTTCATGAACCAGTTCAGGTTCGAGACGAGGTCGCGGGCGCCGAGGCCGTGCCGCGACGCCTCGGCCAGGAAGTTCTCGCGGCAGCCGTGCTGGTACTCGGTGTGCTGGCCGTAGCGCAGCGTGTTCGACTCCTTCGAGCACGCGCCGCCGATCGTGTCCTGCCGGTCGATCTCGTTGCCGACCACTGTCATCAAGGGATGCCCGAGGTTCGAGCGCAGTACTGTTCCCTCACGGACGTAGGCATTGCCCTGCCAGGCGAGGGTATCGGGCACCGAGTAGCGCTCGGCGGTATCGTGCGCGTTGTACATGAGGCAGTCGGCCGACTGGTTGCCGCCGACGTCGACGATGGTGAGCACCTCGCCGGCCTTCACGATCAGCGACCAGGGTGCCAGCGGGGCGACGATGTCGTCACTGACGATGACGGTGCCGACGAGCGGGCCCGACTCGTCGAGCACGGTGCCCGGCGCGTAGATAGCGCCGACTGGAACGGTCGATATGACGTCGCCCGACGGCGTGGAGAATGTCTTGGTGGTGATGGTGCTCACAGTCCTCGCGCCTCCGCATAGTCGATGGAATTCAGGTAAGCCCGGTTGAGCTCGGGGGTGGCGGTGAACCGCTCGTCGGCCGGACTGGTCGCCTCACCCCGCCAGGCGTGGATGCGCAGCGGGCCCACGAGATACTCCTCGCTCGGGTCGAGCGGATGCGCCACATTGGCGACAAGGATCAGCAGCGGCAGCTCGGCGATCAGTTCCACATAGGTGCCGGGGCCGGCACTGCCGGTGAACGTCAGCGCCCCGTCCCCTTCAACCCGCACTCCCTGGAAGAACGAGATGCTCGGCGGCAGGTCCCTCGGCGTGAGGTCGTGCTTGGCTGCCGCAAGGGTGAAGAGCGAGCGCCCCGAGGGGGTCGGCCCCTCGGGAGCCGAGCCGCCGAACTTCTGGGCGTTGAACGCGTCGGTGGTGGTGCCGCAGAACGCATCGTGCTGGCCCGAGGTGTCGGCCGAGATCGTGGCGAGGGCACGCCCGTCGCCCGAAAGCAGCGGATGCCCCGCGCCAAGATATGCCTGCCACGGAATCTTCAGGCTGTCGGCGACATTCAGCCGCTCGTTGGTCTCGAGCGCGTTGTAGAGAATGACGCTCGCCGAGGCGAAACCGGTCGGGTCGTCGAAGCGGATGCGCGTTCCCCGGGCAAGCACGCGGTGGCTGTAGCCGCCGGGGGCGACGGTCTCCGCCCAGACGAGGTCGGAAGCCGTCACACCCTCGGGCACGAAGGGCGACGAGCTCGCAGGCCGGTACGGCCGGTAGTCACTGGTTTTGGCGGCCTGGGCCCGGGCGTCGGCCCGGGACGCCAGCACGCTGTCGGTCTGGTGGGTCTCTGCGATACTCGCCACGGTGATCAGGCCGACGTGACGGCTACGGCGTCATCCGTCTGGGTGGAAATCGGCGCCTGAACGGGAATCGGGTTGGTGTGCGTCTCGGGCAGGTGCGCGAGCTGGATCTTGCCGTCGCGGCCGTGGTTGCGGGCATGCACGACCGCGCCGACGATGAAGGTCACCGCGATGAACAGAATCGCGCTGTACTGCAGCCACCAGGTCTCGCCCGTCAGGTCATAGATCTCGGGGCGCGGCCAGGCGAGGTTCACGAACATGCCGATCTGGAAGATCACGGCGAGGGCGTTGATGGGGATGCCCCAGCGACCGAGGCTGAACAGCTTCTTGCCGTCTTCATCCACACCGGCCGCGAAGCCAGTCTTGCCCAGCTTGATGCGCTGAATGAGCAGCGGCACCGTGACGCCGAGGTAGGCCAGGTAGAGCATCGCGATGCAGAGGCTGGAGAGGGCGGTGAAGATGGCGCTCTGGTCGTAGTTGACGGCGAGGGCGATGACCGCTCCGACACCCACAACGACGCTCGCGGCAACCGGGGTGCCGGTGCGCGGCGACACCTTGGAGAGTGTGCGCCAGAACGGCAGGGCTCGCTCGCGGGCCATCGAGAAGACCATGCGGGAGCCGGCGGTCTGAACCGCGATGGTGCAGGCGAAGACGGCGATGGCGACTGTGATCAGCAGCAGGCGGCCGATGATCGGGCCGAGGCGCTCGGTGAGCACATAGGAGATACCGCCGGTGGCGAGGCTGCCGTCGGTGAGGCTGGGGGCAGCGACGAGGGCAGCGACGATCAGCAGGGCCCCGCCGAGACCGGAGACGACGACCGCGCGAATGATGGTCTTCGGCGTGGTCTTACGCGGGCTGTGAGTCTCTTCTGCAAGTTCGCTGGCCGAGTCGAAGCCCACGAGGACGTAGGCGGCCATCAGGGAGGAGGCGAGCCAGGCCCAGATGTAGGGCTCGGTGCTGGGGGCTGCTCCCTCGGTGGTGAAGACGACGAGCGGGCTGCGCTCCGGCAGGAAGAACAGGGCCGCGACGAGGGCTGCGACGCCGATGATCTCGATGAAGACGCCCACGCTGGTCACCCGCGCCATGACGCGCACGCTGATGATGTTCACCGTGGTCGTGACCACGAGCAGGATGACGCCGAGCAGGATGGCGTTGCGCGCACCCGTCGCCGAGGTCAGCGTCGGGTCGGCATCCGGGCCACCGACCATCTGGAAGCCGGCCCAGATCGCGGGCAGCACCGCCTGCATGGCGATGGCGGCGACCGCGACGGTCAGCGTCTGGGCGATGATCATGACCCAGCCGGTGAACCAGCCGAAGGTGGTGCCCGCCAGACGGCTGGACCACTGGAAGATCGCGCCGGAGATGGGCCAGCGGGAGGCGAGCTGGGCGAAGTTCAGGGCGACGAGCAGCTGGCCGACGAAGACCAGGGGCCAGGTCCAGAAGAACGCGGCGCCGCCGAAGCCGAAGCCGAGGCCGAACAGCTGGAAGACGGTCGTGAGAATGGAGACGAACGAGAAACCGGCGGCGAAGGAGGAGAACGAACCCACTCCGCGGTGCAGTTCTTGTTTGTAGTGAGTGGGTCGTGCGGGGGTATCTGTCAGGGATGTCATAGCGCGGGCCTTCCGGGAATTAGAAGCCAATACCTGTCACCTGACAGGCTCACTCCTGAGAATGCCCCGTGGCCGTTTCTCCCCCGTTGCCCCCCGGTAAATTCCGTGTTGCCGAACCGCCCCGTTTGTTTCGGGCTAGGTGCCCTGCGTGGCCCGCCACACGGCATCCGCTTCGCATTAGTTGGTGCTGCGGACTTCTGCGCCCCGCGCGCATGACCCCAAATGACCGCACGACCAACACTTGCAGGGTTAGAACGAGGATTTATAGCTCGTAGTCGACTGTCGCGCGCTGGGAGACGACGGTGCTGATCCAGGCGACGACCGCCTGGTGCGCGGGGTGCTTCTGGTAGGCCTCGAGCTCGGCATTGGAGGCGTGCTCCGTGACCAGAACCACGTCCCAGTGACCCTCGACGATGCCGAGATCGCGGCCCACCTCGATGCTCGAGACGCCGGGGACGACACCCAGCAGGGCGGTCAGGCGGTCGCGCATCCCGACGACGTCTTCCTGGCGCTGGGCCTCATCGGTGGCCTTGAGGGTGAATTCGACGATGTGGCGGATCACTGCTGTCTCCTTTGACATTTGGCACGCTGTTGATTGATATCGATCAGTGTTCAGTATAAGTTAACGAAGGAAATCGCCCACAAACGAAGGAGTTTGCCATCGCCATCCAGGACCTGAAGATCGCCGTCGTCGGCACTGGAGCGAACGGTGCCTCGCTCGGCGCCGACCTTGTTCGCGCGGGGCTCGATGTCACCTTCATCGAACAGTGGCCGGCCCACGTCGAGGCCATGCGGGCCAACGGCCTGACCGTTCACATGCCCGGAACCACAGAGATCACGCCGGTTCGCGCGTTCCACCTCTGCCAGGTGGCCGAGCTTCGCACCAGGTTCGACATCGTCTTCACCTCGGTGAAGACCTATGACTCCCGTTGGGTCGCCGAACTCGTGAAGCCGCTGCTGCACGAGACCTCAGTGGTCGTGGGGCTCCAGAACGGCATGACCATCGACGACATCGCCGAGATCGTCGGAGCGCACCGCACCATCGGTGCCGTCCTCGGCATCGCCGCGAACATGTTCGAGCCCGGCATCGTCAATCGCCAGGTTCCGCCGTCGGGCACGTGGCTGACGGTCGGCTCCTACGACGGAGAGCACCGGCAGTCCCTCGACGACGTTCGCGAAGTGCTCTCGCACGCCGGCACCGCCGTGATCTCCGCAGACATCCGCTCGTCGAAGTGGATGAAGCTGATCGCCAACATCCCCGAGATGCTCCCCTCGGCAATCCTGAACATGCCGCTGCTCAGCGCCGTTGCGATCGAGGGCGTTCGCCCCGTGATGGATGCGGCCTCCCGCGAGGCCTACAGGCTGGCCATCGCGCTCGGCATCACGATGGTGCCGATCTTCGGCAAGACCGAAGCGGATGTCCCCGACAACGACCAGTACGCCATCGACCTGCTGGATGCCGTACTCGAGTCGTTCTCGCTGCCCGACACCCGCGTCGCGGTGCTGCAGGACTGGGACAAGGGCCGCCGGGCGGAGCTCGACGCCTTCAGCGGGTACATAGTCGAACACGGCCACCGGCTCGGCATCCCGGTGCCGATCAATGAGGCCATCCTCGACATCGCCCAGCGCATCGAGGACGGTTCTCTGGAGCCCGGCCCGACCAACGCCCTTCTTCTGATCGAC
>CANFBG010000166.1 GCA_947444785.1 Microbacteriaceae bacterium
ACGGCCGCAGAGGTGATCGATTCGTCCAGGCAGACCCGGGTGTCGATGGCATGCGCCAGCGTGACGTGGTCTCGGATGTTCTCCTCGACGAAGGGCTGCTCGATCAGCAGCAGGTCGAACTGATCGAGATGACGCAGATGGTCGATGTCGCCAACGGTGTACGCGGTGTTCGCATCGACCTGGAGCATCATCCGCGCTCCGATCAGGGTGCGAACGGCCCGCACCGGCTCGATGTCCCAGCCTGGCCTGATCTTGAGCTTGATGCGCCGGTAGCCGTCGTTCACATACCCCTCGACCTCGGCCAGCAGTTCGTCGATCGAGGCGGCGATTCCGACGCTCACTCCGCAGTCGACCTCCGTGCGCGTCGCCCCGAGGTAGGTCCCGAAGCTGATCCCGGCGGCCCGCAGCTGCGCGTCGAGCACGGCCGCCTCGATGGCGGCCTTCGCCATCCGATGCCCGATGACGAACGAAAACAGCGCCTCGAGTCCCTCGGCAGAGATGCCCTCCCGGCTCGCCCTGCTCGCGGCGAGCAGCGCGGGCGCCAGGTGGTTCTCGATAATGTGTTGGCAGCCGTCGACGTACTCGCTCGAATACACGGGGTCGGTGCCGGCGACGCACTCTCCCCAGCCCTGCCCGACATCCGTTATGACCTCAACGAGCAGCACGTCGCGCACGCTCTGGCGACCGAAGCTCGTCTCGAATGCGCGCACCAGCGGCATGCTGATGCGGTGGAGGTGGAGTGAGTGAACCTTCACCTTTCCTCGAGCCCCCAGGGCTGGCCGTAGCCGCCCAGAGCCTCCGACGTTGCCATCAGGTCGAGGTATACCTTCGCGTCGAAAGCCTCGGGGCCCAGAACGCCGGTGCCCGTCCAGGCCCCGGACGCGAGCAGCTCCAGCGCGATCACCGGGTTCAGCGCGGTCTGCCACACGACGCACTGGCTCTCGTACTCGGCCATCGTCCACTCGTTGTCGCTCACGTGATAGAGGTAGACCTCCCGCGGGGCGCCGTCTTTGCCGAGGCCCGTCACCCAGACCCCGGCGCAGGTCTTCCCGGTCATCCGAGGCCCGATCGTAGCCGGGTCCGGAAGCCCGGCGGCCACGATGTCGCGCGGGGCGACCTCGACCGGGCCGTTGGCCGAGCGCACCTTCAGCGGCGTAGTCGAATCCAGCCCCAACTGGTGCAGCGTCTTCAGAATGCCGATGAACTCGTCGCCGAGCCCGTACTTGAAGGTCACCCGGCGGGCGTCGATCCAGCGCGGCATCAGGAGCACCTCCTCGTGCTCGACGTTGACGCACTCGACGGGGCCGATGCCCTCGGGGAAGTCGAAGATCTCAGGCTCAGAAAACGGTTCTGTCGTGAACCAGCCCCGACCCCGCTCGTAGATCACCGGCGGGTTCAGGCACTCCTCGATGGTCGTCCAGATGGAGAACGATGGCGCGAAGATCTCGTGGCCGGTCGCATCGGTGACCACGAGGTTCGCCCCGTCCCTGACGCCCAGCTCATCGATCTCAGAGAAGAGATGGTCGGAGGCGTACCGCGCGAAGACGTCGCTGAGTCCCGGCTCCACGCCGATTCCCACGACGGCGAGCAGGCCCGCGGCCCGCCACTCGTCCGCCTCCTCGAACTGGCCGTGGCCAAGCTTCACGCCGGTCAGGGTGTGGGGGGCGGTCGGATGCGGCTCCGACAGGCTCATGGCCATGTCGAGGTAGTTGGCACCTGCGGCCCGGGCCCCCGCGAATATCGACGGCACGAACTTCGGTTCCACGGCGTTCATCACGTGGGTGGCACCGTGGCGCCTCGCAACCTCCTCGACACTCGCCGCGTCGGAGGCATCGATGAAGTCGGCAACGAACCGGGAGGAGACCTCATGTCCGTGCTTCCTGGCGATCCAGCCGACGGCGCTCTCCGCTCGGGCGATGTCGAAGTCGGTGATGACGATGAGCTCGAAGAACGAGCGGCGGGCGGCGATCTTGGCGATGGCTTCGCCGACGCCACCGGCGCCGACCAAAAGGATTCTCATTCAGCCACGTTAGCCCCGCCCGGCCTTTCGAGCTAGAGCTGCTAGAGCCTGCTGCAGCGGGCTACGGCCCTGATGAGCCCCTATTCCCCGAGGCGAGCACGAACGGATGCCGCATCCCGGCCTCGCGCTCCAGCCTGGCCGCGAGCGGGGCCCAGCAGATGACGGCGATCCCGACGCCGACCAGCAGCCCGCCGATGGTGTCCGTCAGCCAGTGCGCACCGAGGTAGGTGCGGCTGAGCATCATCAGCACCGTGTAGACGATGCCCAGCAGCACGACCCACACCCGGGGGAAAAGGATTGCCAGGACCACGGCCATCGTCGCCGCGTTCGCGACATGCCCCGACGGGAATGAGCCGAAGTCTGCCTGCACCAGCATCTCCTCGGGCCGGGCCCGACCGAAACCGGTCTTCAGCAACTGAACGAGGCCGGCACTCGCAATTTCCGCTATTCCGAAGTACAGGGCCGCCCAGGGTCGACGGAAGAGCAGGAGGGCCGCGATGATGGCGATCGGCACCACCACGACGCCCAGCAGGCCGCCGCCGAGGTAGTTCATCACCAGTGCCGGCACCAGCCAGAGCGGCGACCGGTGCTCGATGATCTCGGCCATCCACTCCGTGTCGATGACGAGGGGCCTGCCGCTGGCGCGCACCGCGATCATGCCGCCGAGGCTCACCGCGAGCAGCAGGGCGACTCCCCCCGCGATGACGGGCCAGAATCTCGTCACCCTGCGGGCAGCGGTGCCATCCTTCGATGTGCTCTTCACGAGGCTATTCTCACACCTAGGCTCACACCTAGTGCGAAAGCTCCGGCACCGTCCGGGGGCGCACGATGAGCCAGAGGGCAACAACGGCAACGGCCGAGGTCACGGTCATGACCGCTCCCATCGGCACCGCGCTGCCGATGCCGATGAAGCCGACGACCGGGGAGATGATGCCGGCGAGGCCGAAGTTGACCGCCCCCAACAGCGACGCCGCGGTTCCTGCCTCGTGACCGTGACCGTCGAGCGCGAGCACCTGAACGCACGGGAATGTGAAGCCGCAGGCCGCGATGAAGAACCAGAGCGGAATGAGGATGCCGACGAGGCCCACGTGATTCGCATCAAGCACGACGATCGCGACGGCCGAGGCCAGCATGACGATCGTACTGACGGCGATGATCCACTGCGGCCCGAAGTAGCGCGTCAGCCGAGCGCTCGCCTGAACGCCGAGAACGACACCGAGCGAATTCACGGCGAACAGCAGTCCGTACTGCTGCGCATCGAACTGATACACCAGCTGGAAGAGGAAGGACGAGGCGGAGAGATAGGTGAAGAGCCCCGCGAAGGTCATGCCGCCGATGAGGGCGACGCCCAGGAAGACCCGGTCGGTGAGCACCGCCCGGTAGCGCTGGCCGAGGGTGCTGTGGCCGGCATCCTTGCGGCGCTCCTTCGGCAGGGTCTCGATGATGAAGACCGCGACGACCACGAGGACGAGCACGCCGTAGCCGGCGAGCGCCCAGAAGATTCCGCGCCAGTCGGTGAAGAGCAGCATCTGCGAGCCGATGAGGGGCGCGAGCAGCGGGGCGAGGGCGGTCACCAGGGCGAGACGGGACAGCATCCTGACCAGCGGACGCCCGCCGAAGAGGTCACGAACCATGGCCATGGCGACGACGCCACCCGCCGCGGCGCCGACTCCCTGAAGCACCCGGAAGACGCCGAGCGCATAGATGTCGGGGGCGAGGGCGGCTCCCACACAGGCGAGAACGTGTACGGCCGTGGCGATCAGCAGGGGCAGCCGGCGACCGATCTTGTCGCTCCACGGCCCGACGATCAACTGGCCGATCGCGAAGCCGAGGGTGGTGCCGGTCAGGGTCAGCTGGATCGCGCCCGCCGATACGCCGAGGTCCTGCTCCAGAACGGGGAAGGCGGGGAGGTAGAGGTCGATCGTCAGGGGGCCGAGTGCGGTCAGCGCCCCCAGGATGACGATGTAGACGAGCCGCTGGCGAGCGGTGAGCGAGTCTCCGGGGTGAACGACGGTAGTCAAGAAATTGTCTCCTCGAAGCCTCGTCGGCTTCGTCTTTTATTCGATGGGTCTTTCGGGGCGACAGGGTCGCAGGGCCGTGCTCGCGCAGCTCCGGGCGTCACTCAGTAGTTTAACGAATCGATTCGATTCCTATTCCGAAACCGAACGGATTGGTGCCGACACGCCGCATTTCGGCGTCAGGCGCGTCAGGCGCGATGATCGGCCGCGAGCGAAGCCCCCGCCGCGAACAACCATTTCTCGGCGTCCGCCATCGCCGCCCGGTGCGACCCTGCCATCTCGCTCAGCGAGCGTGACCCGGCAAACGCCGTGGGTTCGGCGGCGATGCGACCGGCGACCAGCAACACCCGGCAGCCGACGCCGACAGCCACGCCCAGAACCTCGGAGACGACCTTGCCCGCCGCAGACTGGTCATCGAAGCTGCCCTCCCCCGTGACGACCGCGTCGGCCGGTCGGATTGCATCGGCCAGCCCCACCGTCTCGGCAACCGTGCGCGATCCGGCAACGAGGGTGGCGCCCCACGAAATCAGCCCGAAGGCACAACCGCCCGCGGCACCGGCTCCGGGCTGGGTGGAATCGACGCCGGGCAGAAGGGCCGCCAGGCGGGAGAGCCCCTCGGCCAGCACCGGGACGTCCGCCGGGGCTGCCCCCTTCTGTGGCCCGAACACCGCCGCGGCCCCGCGGTCGCCCAGCAGGGGGTTGGTGACGTCGCACAGCACGCGCACACCCTCCGCCGGCAGCGGCCGAAGCCCGGACAGGTCGACGCTCACAACATCATGGAGGCCGGCGTTGCCCGGACCGATCGGGTTCCCGGCCGCATCCAGCAGCCGTGCACCGAGCGCCTGGAGCATTCCCGCACCCCCGTCTGTCGACGCGCTGCCGCCGACGGCGAGCAGCAGCCTGCGGGCGCCGCTGTCCAGCGCGGCGGCGATCGCCTGGCCGAACCCGCGGGTATGGGCCGTGTGCGGTTCGAGGTGCTTCATGAGGGTGATGCCGCTGGTGGATGCCAGCTCGAGAACGGCCGTCCCGTCCGGCAGCCTCAACCAGCTCGTCACGACAGGCCGCCCATCCGGTCCCTCGACGCTCACCCTCACCCGTTCGGCCCCCGGGACCGCGCGCTCGAACGCGTCGAGCGTGCCCTCGCCGCCATCCGCCATCGGCACTTGCACGAGCGTGTCGGCGGGGCGCACGGATGCCCAGCCGGCGGCGAGGACCGCGGCGGCATCCGCGGCGGTGGCACTGCCCTTGAAGGAGTCGGGCGCGAAGACGATGACGGGCGGCATCGGGCTCAGTGAAACGCGAGCATGAGGCCGAGGCCGGCGGCGGTCACGGCGGCCGAGCCGAGTCCCGCTCGGCCCATCCGATCGCCCAGCCCATCGCCCAGCCCATCTCCCAGCCGAATCACGCCGGCAAGGAGCATCAGGCGACAGACAAGCCAGCCGGCGACGATACCGAACGCGATACCGGATGACCCGGGCACCACGGACTGCGCCCCGTGCATCATGTCCACCATGGATGCCGTGCCGGCGTCGGACAGCCCCCCTGCTCTCCCGGCCACACCCGCCGCACCCGCCGCCCAGAGGAGCAGCCCCGCCATCGCCCAGAGATCCACAATGTGGCGCCAG
>CANFBG010000167.1 GCA_947444785.1 Microbacteriaceae bacterium
ATCGTCTTCATCGCGACCTCCCGCCTGCGGCATACTGGAATAACAGAAAGACTTTCAGCTTAACGATAGAGGCAGGCCTGTGACATTCGGTTCAGACTTGGGCGATTTCCCACCCGGAAGCCGGGCCGTGATGATCACCGGCGCCCTCGGCTTCGTGGGAACGACCCTGTCGAACCGCCTGCTGTCGAGCGGCTACCGGGTGATCGGCGTCGACGATCGGTCGAGCGCGAGCCCCCTTGCCCAGGCCCTGGAGCTGCGCGACGGTTTCAGTCTGCTCGAGTGCGACCTGGCCCTGCCCGCCTCGGCCGAGGCGGTAGGCGACATCGCCCGCGAGCAGCACGTCGAGGTCGTCTTTCACCTCGCGTGCCCCGCCTCGCCGATCGACTACCTCAGTCGCCCGATTCAGACCCTCGAGGTCAGCTCCATCGGCACGAAGACCGCGGCCACGGCGGCCCTGGCCGCGGATGCCGTTCTGGTGCTGGCGAGCACGAGCGAGGTCTACGGAGACCCCCTCGAGTCGCCGCAGCGCGAGGAGTACTGGGGCAACGTCAACCCCACCGGGCCGCGGGCCGTCTACGACGAGGGCAAGCGCTACGCCGAGGCCCTCGTCTCTGCACTGGGCCGGGCCGAGGGCCTCGACTACCGCATCGCGAGACTCTTCAATTCGTATGGCCCCGGGATGCGCCGCAGCGACGGCCGCCTGATCCCCGCGATCGTCGACGCCCTGATCGCGGGCACCCCCGTGCCGATTCACGGCGACGGGAGCCAGACCCGCAGCCTCTGCTTCATCGACGACACGGTGTCGGGCCTGATCGCCCTGGCCGCCTCGACGACGCCCGGCCCGATCAACATCGGCCGCGACGAGGAGCACACGGTGCTGGAGATCGCCCAGGCCGTCGCCACCCTGATGGATGCGACCCTGAGAATCGAATCCCTGCCCGCCCGCACAGACGACCCGATGCGCCGCCGGCCCGACACGACCCTGTCGCAGCAGGCTCTCGGCTGGCGGGCGGAGACCCCGCTCGTCGACGGCCTGGCGAAGACCCTCGCGTATTTCACCGGCGAGGCCGGGCGCCGCCCGGTGAGCCGGGCGTGAGCATCCAGCGCGTGCTGCTCGTCGGAATCGGCGACTTCGCCACCGGCTTCCAATCGGGCCGTCCCCGGGCGGTGCACGAGGCGCTGCGCGACCTGGTGCCCACCTCGCTGCTCGAGCTGGGGGCGGCATCCCGGCACTCGTTCCGGCTGGCCCGGGTGCTGAACTCGCTGGGGCAGACACACCGGCTGCCGACCCGCGAGCGCGGCCTGCTCAGGCGCTACACCGACGCCCTGAATCGCGCGATCGACCGAACCCAGCCCGACCTCGTGCTCTCGACGACCTCCCTGGTCTTCGACTCCCCCGTCAACGCACCCTCCCTCGGCTGGCCCGACGCCCCGCTGAACCTGATGCTCGATTCGACCGCCTACCCGCACCTGGGGGCACTCACCCCCGCGGGCCGGGCCCGGTTCGAAGACGCCGAGAGAAGGGCCATTCAGAATCAGGATGTCGCGGCGTTTCCCACCCGTCGCGGGGCTCGCTTCGCCCGAGAGCTCAGCCCGACCGCGAACGCCAGAACCTACGCCTTCGGCCAGAACGCCGATCACGGCATGCTGCACGAGGTGCAGCTGCGCCGCCGGAACACGACGGCACAGCCGGAGATCGACCTGCTGTTCGTCGGGGTCGACTGGCTGCGAAAGGGCGGCGCAATCGCCCTTCGTGCCGTCGAGCTGCTGAGAGGTCGGGGCATCCCGGCGCGGCTCGTCGTGGTCGGGGCGTGCCCCGTGGCAATCGCCCGGCACCCTCACGTTCGCTACCTCGGTCACCTGTACTCGCGCAACCCGGCCGACAGGGCGGTGATCGTCGACGAGATGGCGCGGGCCACCGCGCTCATCTTCCCGACCCGGGCCGACAACTTCGGCGCGGTCGCCGCAGAGGCCGCCCTGGCCGGCCTGCCCGTTCTTACCTCCCCTCACGCAGGAGTCGCCGAATACGTCGAGTCGCACGGGTTCGGCCTCGTGCTGCCCGAGCCTGTGCACGACGCGGCGGCCATCGCAGCCGACTACGCCGATGCGGTCGAGACGCTGCTGGGCAGCAGGGCTGAGACCGAGGCGATGTCGGCCCGGGGAATCGCCGCCGCAGCGAGCACCCTCAACTACCGCATCAGCCTCGAGCGGATGCTCGACGACGTCGCCGACAGGAAAAGCTAACGTGACCACGAACAGCGCTGAAGACAAGCCGAAGAGGACGCCGCTCAAGAACCTGGTGCGCCGAGCACCCACGCCGATTCGCCGCATCGCGGCCCGCCTCTGGCACGCCGCGAGACTGGAGTGGCCGGAACCCGTGGCCCGCGCCAAACACATCTGGACGTCCCGAAACCCGCGGGACTACAACGGCAAGATCCTCTTCAAGATGGCCCGGGATCGCCGGCCGATTCTCACCATCTTCGCCGACAAGCTGAAGGCACGGGACTACGTCACCGAGCTGATCGGCGACGACCTGCTGATCCCGATTCTCGATCAGGCACGCTCCGCCCAGGACATCGAGTGGGCCCACCTGCCCCGGGAGTATGTGGTCAAGGTGAATCACGCAAGCCGCGGCATGATCATCGTCAGCCGGTTCGCCGACCCGGCCGCGCGCCTGCCCCGCCCGGAGGATGACCCCGGCTGGTCGAGGAACCACATTCACCCCGACAGCGCAGACCCGGCGCAGATTGCCGCGCTCTGCGACCACTGGCTCTCGCAGCGCTACAACTGGAACCCGGGCAACTACCGCGAGTGGGCCTACCGGGACATTCCCCGCAGGGTGTTCGTCGAGCAGCACGTCGGCGACACCGGCGGCTACGCCCACGGCGTGAAGATCCACTGTTTCAACGGCGTGCCCGCATCCATCGCCTTCATCTCGTTCACCGAGGCGGCGATCGAAGACGCGGATCTGCGTTTCCTCGTGACGGAACTGGAGCCCGCCGCCCGGGCAACAGGCCTGACCGAGGCCACTCTCATCACCCTGCTGGAGCAGAGCCGCACCCTCGCCGCAGGCTCCGACTTTCTTCGGGTCGACTGGCTGATCACCCCGGACGGCCCGCGCTTCAACGAGTTGACCAACTACCCCGGCGCCGGCGTTCGCTCCCCCATGGGTCTCGGCGCCGCCACCCCCTTCAGCATCGACGACCTGTACGCCAACGCCTGGGCCCTCCCCCGCACCTACCGCTGGCCTTCCCGGCATCGCGTCAAGACACCGCCTAGGCTCATCCCGTGACAGTTCTCGTGACCGGCGGCGCCGGCTATATCGGATCCCATGTTGTCAGGCTGCTTCGTGAGCGCGGCGACGACGTGGTCATCGTCGACGACCTGTCGACCGGGGTGGCCGGCCGCGTCGGGGGCATCCCCCTCGTGCAGGTCGATCTCGCCGGCTCTGAGGCGGCCGAGGCCCTCGACACGGTGTTCCGCGACTACGACATCCACGCGGTGGTGCACTTCGCGGCCCGCAAGCAGGTGGGCGAATCGGTCGCGCGCCCCGCCTGGTACTTCCAGCAGAACATCGGCTCGCTCGCCACGGTGCTTGAGGCTATGCAGCGCGCTCGGGTCACCACCCTCGTCTTCTCCTCCTCGGCCGCCGTCTATGGCATGAGCGAGGGCGCGACCCTCGACGAGTCGACCCCGACCAAGCCCATCAACCCGTACGGCGAGACCAAGCTCGTCGGCGAGTGGCTGGTCGCGGATGCCGTCACCGCCCAGGGCCTGCGGGCCGCGAGCCTGCGCTACTTCAACGTGGCCGGCGCAGGCTGGCCCGAGCTCGGCGACACCGCCGCGCTGAACCTCGTTCCCATGGTCTTCGACAAGCTCGATGCGGGCGAGGCGCCTCTCATCTTCGGCGACGACTACGACACCCCCGACGGAACCTGCGTGCGCGACTACGTGCACGTGCTCGACCTCGCCGAGGCCCACCTGGCCACCCTCGACAGCCTGCGGGACGGCGGCCCCCGCCACCATGTCTTCAACGTGGGAACCGGAGTAGGCGCCTCGGTAAGGGAAATGGTCAGCGCCATCCTCGCGGCATCCGGTCACACCATTCAGCCAGAGGTCAGGCCCCGCCGCCCCGGCGACCCAGCCACAGTGGTGGCCGATGCCACCCTCATCACCACCAGCGTCGGCTGGAAGGCCCAGCGCGGCCTCACCGAGATCGTGGCCTCCGCGTGGGAGTCACGCCTCGCCCTTCAAGCGCCGAAGAAGTGACGCCTCAAGAATCGACACGTCGTGAGACTCCCAGCGGGAGCGCAGACGAACCTGCGTGACCTTGCCGGCCAGCAGTTCCAGCGCCAGTTCAGTGGTGAAGTCGAGCTTGCGGGAATCCTTGCTCCAACCGGATTCCGCTGAGTAGACATCGGTCAGCCGCAACCGTCGAAACCCGCGCTTGAATCGACGCCCGGCGAACTCAGGAACGTCACTCATAAAGACCACTTCTCCCAGGATCCAGCCCCGTGGAAATCACCGAACGCGCTCTGACGAAACAGATCATCTCACACTGTGACATGACACCCATCGACCGCCCCAGAACGAGGGTCGAGGTATTCTTACCTACACTGCAGCGGGCAGATCTACACGAGAGACCAGGGGAATTTCAGGTGCGAAGTCAGTGGATAGATGCCACGCGCGGAATCGCGATCGTGCTTGTGGTCATCGGTCACTCCATCCAGTTCGGCTCGCATTACGCCTTCGACATCTTCACAAACCCGGCGTTCGTCGCCATCTACGCGTTCCACATGCCGCTGTTCATCTTCATCAGCGGCTACCTCGCCTACTCGGGCTTTCAGCGCCGCCGGGAACTTCCCATCGTGACCGACCGGGTCAGCCGACTCCTGGTGCCGATCGTGTCGTGGGCCATCCTGGCGGCGCTTCTCGTAACCCTGCCGCTACAGCTTCTTCGCCAGACGTTCACGTTCTCGAGCCTGCTGCAATCCTTGGGCAGCTCTCTCATCCCCGGAAACACCCTGTGGTTCCTGTGGGTGCTGTTTCTCGCCTACGTCGTGCTGGCGGCGGCGCACTGGGCGAGCCACCTGATCGGCATCGTGGCCTTCCCGCTCTCGATCGTCGTCCTCTTCCTGTTGCCCTTCGACACGGGGTTCGCGTTCTATCAGCTGAAGTGGCTGTACCCGTTCTTCATCGCCGGCTACGCGCTGAGACTGTACCGAGACCGCCTGCGCCGGTTCGAGTACTGGGCCGTGGCCATTGCCACCGTCGCCTTCATCGTCATGCTGGCCTTCTGGGAGTACACCGACTCGGTCTACGTCGCCCGAATGACCGTGCTCGACGGGGGCCTGAAGGCCACCGCCGTCTCCTGGGCCTACCGCTACGCGATCGGCCTGGCCGGCATCATCATGACGATGGGCATCATCCGCCTGCTGAGCCGCCGCTTCCGCCTGACCGCCCTCGCCGCCCTCGGCGTCGCCTCGCTCGGCATCTACTGCATCCAGACCTACCTGA
>CANFBG010000168.1 GCA_947444785.1 Microbacteriaceae bacterium
GAGTGGGCCGGCCTGCGCTTGCCGACCGAGGCCGAGTGGGAGTTCGCGGCCAGGGGCGGTCTCGAGGCCAAGCAATTCTCCTGGGGAGATACGCCGGATTCGGCGGCTGCCCCGCTGGCAAACTACTGGCGCGGCGACTTCCCGTGGCGAGCCGACAGGGGCTACGGCTCGACGATGCCGGTCGCATCCTTCCCGCCGAACGGCTTCGGCCTCAGCGACATGGCGGGCAACGTCTGGGAGTGGACGAGTGACTGGTTCGGCGAGTTCGAACCGGATGGCGGATGCTGCGCTCCGGCCAATGCCGCCGGTGGCGGCCCCGAACACAGCGTCGCGGCGAACGACCCGTTCAATGTCGCCCGCAAGGTCGTGAAAGGCGGCTCATTCCTCTGCGCCGACAGCTACTGTCGTCGCTACCGGCCCGCCGCCCGTCGGGGGCAGATGATCGACACGGGCATGAGCCACATCGGCTTCCGGTGTGCCCGCTCGTGAGGCTTCGCTGGATTCGCGGGGGCTAGCGGCCGATGCGGCTGTACTGGCGGAGGGTGTTGCGACCGCCCTCGATGGTCCACTGGTAGGTGGGGAACGGGGAATCCTCGTGCGTGGTGAACGCGCTGACGTTCTCGCCGATCGAGAGGATGAACTGGCGGTGCCCCGGGTTTGCGATCAGCCAGGCCAGGGCCTGCTCGCTCTTCGGCCCGGTCGGCAGCACAAAGGAGAGCTCGCCGACGGCGGCGGCCGCCCGGTTCGTGAAGATGTGGAACTCGAAGGTCTCGCTCGGCAGCAGCAGGCGCTTCACCTCGACGAGGATCTTGGGGATCATGACCTGAACGTCGTCGACAGCCATATAGGAATAGAAGACGCGGAACGAGAAGTCCTTCGACTCGTGATCCCAGCTGCCGCCCTGGAGGATGGCGCGCGTGCGCTCTGCGACTGCCGCCTCGAACGCGACCTGGGCCTTCTCGGCCGGCGTGCGGATCTCATTCATGTCTGTGTAGTCGACCATTCGCACACGCTAGGCCCGAGCGGTTAACGAGAGGTGGCCTTCCGGCCCCTGCCCGTCAAACGCCCGGCAGACGTCACCACTTGCCCCTTGGCGCGAGTCGCCCCGAAGTGTGGCGCACCACGGGGAAACTCACGGCTCGATCAGGCTAGGCCGCCCATGCGGGCGAGGACCGCGTTCATGATCTGGTCTTCGGCGGCGTTGTCCATGTGGTGGTTCGAGTAGAGCTGCTCGAACCAGTGCAGGGTCTCCTCGCGGGTGAGCGCAACCTTCGCCCAGTCGGTGTCGGGGTGCGCCTCGGTGACCGGGTTGCCGGTCGCGGGGTCGCGCCAGGCCCTCGCGATCGCGGTCGTAGGCTCGTCGGGCTCGGGGCTCCAGACCAATTCGACCAGGTGGTTCTCGCCATCGACGTCGTGGTGGTCGACGTGGCCGGAGCCGAGCCACGGCAGCATGAAGATCTCGCCCGAGATCGTCAGCTCGACGAGCTCGAGGCGCGCGGGCTCGGTCTCGGGCACGTAGATCGGCAGGCCCTCATGGAACCACTCCGCGGCCTCGATGACGTTGTCGACGAGCTCGGGCTTCAGCATGAAGTTGGCCACCAGCGCCAGTGCCCAGTTCACGAGGCTGTCAGTGTCGGCGGCGCTCCACGGGGACACGTCGGGATCTGATGTGCCGTGGAAGTGGAACTCGCTCGTGCCGCGGATGTTCTCGACGTGCAGCTCAGCCTCGGGGTACGTGACCGTGAGGTGGCACTCGAGCTCGTCGGGGTCTTCATCGTCCCACTCCGCAAAGAGCACGGGCTTGGCGAGGGCCTCGGGCAACGGGAACTTGGCTGCGAGCATGGGCCCGAGGTCGAAGACGGCCTTGAACGGGGTGTCGGGCAGGCGCAGGGTTTCGTCGGCCATGGTGTCGTGCTCCTCGGGTTGCGCGGGTACTGCAGGGTGCGGATGCTCAGTTCACCAGTCTGCCAGTGGTCAGTGCCCGCGGCGGCAACCTTGCTCGCTAAGGGAGGAGATCCCGGCCCACACGTCGCCAGGATCCACGACGGTCGAGATCTCCTCCCTTAGACGGGTGTGCCGAGGGGCGGCAGCTCGCGCTAGGCCGTGAGGATGACCTTCAGCGCCTTCGTCTCGGCTGCGCGGCCGAACACGTCGTACGCCTCGATGATGTCGCTCAGGGCAAATGTGTGGCTGATGAAGGCGTCGGCGGCGATCTTCTTCTGGGCGACCATCTTGAGCAGCGTGCCCACGGTGTTCGTGTTGACGAGGCCCATGCTGATGTTGATGTTCGAGATCCACAGGTCCTGCAGGGGAAGATCGACCGACTTGCCGTGCACGCCGACGTTCGCGACGTGACCGGCCGGTCGCACGATGTCGAGGCACATCGTGAACGTCTGCGGGATGCCGACGGCCTCGATCGCGACGTCGACGCCGAGCCCATCGGTCAGGGCCAGGACCTGCTGCTTCCAGTCGGCGTCGCTGGAGAGCACGCCATCCGTCGCCCCGAAGGTACGAGCCTGCTCGATGCGGTTGGCGTCGAGGTCGATGGCGATGATGCGGGAGGGGCCGTAGAGCCCGGCGGTCGCGATCGCGGCAAGCCCGACAGGACCGGTGCCGATCACGGCGACGACGTCTCCGGCCTTGACCTGGCCGTACTTCACGCCGATCTCGTGCCCGGTCGGCAGGATGTCGGAGAGCATCGTGCCCTCGGCCGGGGTCACACCTGCGGGCAGCAGCTGCACGGATGTCTCGGCATAGGGCACGCGCACGAACTCGGCCTGGGTGCCGTCGATGAGGTGGCCGAAGATCCAGCCGATGCCGGAGGCCCCCTCGGCGCCCAGGCAGTGCGAGAAGACGCCCTGCTTGCAGAAGTCGCAGTGACCGCAGGCGGAGACGCAGGAGATGATGACCTCGTCGCCGACCTTGAGGCTGGTCACGGCCGAGCCGACCTCTGTGATGGTGCCGACCCCCTCGTGGCCGAGGATGCGACCGGGGGTGACCGCCGGAACGTCACCCTTCAGGATGTGCAGGTCGGTGCCGCAGATCGTGGTGGTGACGATCTTCACAATGATGTCGGTGGGCTGGATGATCGTAGGGTTGGGGACTTCTTCCCAGGACTTCTGGCCGGGGCCTTTGTACACAAGCGCCTTCATCGGGACTCCTCACGTTGTTCGCTGAACCGCTTACTGCGGGTGTATTACCGACCCTAGGCGCGTGCGTCGTCGGTGGCTAGAGGGTGTGTCCGGAGGGGATTGATCACCCGACAGCTGTTGTCTAGAGTTAGGGAAAACTCAAAGGAGAGTCCGATGTCTGAGCGCGACAGGTTAGATCCACAGTCCAGAGTTCCACTCGAGGCATTGCTGGCGATGATGCCCGGCGGCTTCAATGCGATCGCCGATATCACCGCCCGGCGGGAAGCCGCCAGTGGGTTGCTGACCGCGGTGGCAGCGGGGATTCCGGTCAATCCCAACGTCACCTCCCAGGATCACTTCGCGCCTGGGCGAAACGGTGCACCGGATGTTCGGGTGCGGGTCTACACGCCCGTCGCGGTATCCGATTCGGCGACCGGCCTGCGGCCCGGTCTGATCTACATTCACGGCGGCGGCATGATTCTGGGCTCCATCGAGGGCGAGGAGCAGAACGCCATCATGCTCGCGGAGCAGCTCAACATCATCGTCGCCTCCGTTGACTATCGGAAGGCCCCGGAGAACCCTTATCCGGCCGGGCCCGACGACTGCTATTCCGGCACGGAGTGGGTGTTCGAGAACGCGGCAGACCTCGGCATCGACGCCTCGAATATCGGCATCTATGGCGGGTCGGCCGGCGGTGGGCTGGCGCTGGCCGTGGCACTGATGGCGCGGGACCGCAGCGGCCCCGCCTTGAAGTACATGATGCCGATCTACCCGATGATCGACGACCGCAATGTCACCTTCTCCTCCCTGAACGTCACCGAGGTGGGCATCTGGGACCGGGCGGGCAACCTCGAGGCCTGGGAGTGCTACCTCGGCGGGGAAGTCGCCGATCACTACGCGGCGCCGAGCAGGGCGACCGATCTCGCCGGGCTGCCGCCGGCCTTCATCGACGTCGGGCAGATGGACATGTTCCGCGACGAGGATTTCGACTTCGCGATGCGCCTGAACCAGGCCGGGGTTCCCACCGAGTTCCACGTGCACCCCGGCGCGTTTCACGCCTCGGAGATCTTCGCGCCCGACGCGGACCTCTCCAAGCGCATCTGGTCCGGCCGGTTGGACGCACTGACGAGGTTCATCGCCGCGTAGGCGGAATGCCCCTAAGGGAGGAGATCTCGACCGTCACGTCGCTATGGTCCATGACGCTCGAGATCTCCTCCCTTAGACGTGAGTCGTTCGGGCCCGGCGGGGTCTGAGGGAAGGTGTAGCGTCGCGATCAAAGAGGGAGCGCGATCATGGGGTTCAGGCTGAGACGGTCGATCAGGATCATGCCCGGGGTGCGGATGAACGTCTCGGCCCGAGGCCTCGGGCTGAGTATGGGCGTTCCCGGCGCTCGCCTGAGCGTGAACACCCACGGCCGCGTCACCCGGTCGGTCGGCATTCCCGGCTCGGGCATGTCGTACGTGACGACGTCGAACCTGGGGGCAGCGCAGGCCGGGGCCCAGAGAGCGTCGCGGGCGAACGCCCTGCCGATGCCGCCGGCGCGACCCGTGACCGCGGCACCGGCGCTTCGGGCAAAGCCCGGACTCTTTGCGCCGGGCTGGCAGAAGAAGCTGTACCGGGCATCCGCTCAGACGCCGCCGATCGGAGCCGATTTTCAGGCCCTGGCCATCGCGAACCCGGCCTTTTCCAACACCATCGCCTTCGCCGAGGCCCTGCGGGTCTCAATGCCCGCGAACGATCACCCGCGCTCCCGGGTACTGCTCAACCAGCTCTTCGACGCACACTACGACCCTCGAGCGGATGCTGTTGCCACCGCGTTCTTCGGTCGCGTCAGCGTGTCCGTTCCGATCGCCGAGGGCCTTGATATCGAGCTTCCCTTCGCCGACCGCACGACACTGGGGCTGATCCTCAGCGAGATCGAGGAATCCATCGGCAGCCCCGAGCGGGCGATCCACGTGGCCGAGTCGCTCGAGCCCACGACGATCACGGCGGCGTCCCTCGCCGACCTATACGCCGACGGCGGCAAGTGGGACGAGATCGTCACGCTGACCGATGGCGTCACCAACGAGGACAATCCGTCGGTGTACCTGCTGACCCAGCGGGGCATCGCGTTTCGGCAGCTGAAGCGCTACGACGCCGCCCGCCAGTCATTCACCGAGGCGCTGCGCATCCGAAGCCGGGCGGTCCCGCTCCGTCACCTCGCCTTCATCGAACGCGGGAAAGCGGCGCTCGCCGACGGCCAGAAGGCCCTCGCCCGCAAGGATTTCGAGCGGGTTCTCGCCGAGGACTCCGGGTACGAGGGGCTCGCGGAACTACTCGCCTCGCTTGACGGAACGGCCCAGCCAACGGTCCAGCCAACGGTCC
>CANFBG010000169.1 GCA_947444785.1 Microbacteriaceae bacterium
CCTTCGCTGGACACCGGCCCCCGCCTGCCCGACCCGATCGTCATCGAGGGCACGCCCCTGATCACGGACTTCCCCAGCCTGCTGCGCGAGGTAAAGCGCATCCGGGCCCGGGGCTACGCCACAGTCGACGAGGAATTCGAGATGGGCGTAGTGGGAGTCTCCGCCCCCGTCTACGACTTTCGGGGCAGCATCATCGCCGCCCTGAACGTCAGCGCCCCCAAGACGAGGCTGGGCGCTCACCTCGAGCAGGTCGGCGCCCTAACAGCCAAGATCGCCGCGGAACTCTCAGCGCAGCTTGGGGCACCCTCGGCCTGACGATGAAGCGTGAGGCTTGAAGCATGAAGGCGGCTAGTGGAAAGGGGAGCTCGGCAAAGTCCCGACTCTTGCCCTTGGATTCGTGGTGATGAACTTTTCTAGATGGTCGCGAAGTGCGGGATCGCAGACGAAGACATACGTCCCTAGAATCCCGCGGGTTAGGAGGACCGCGTAGATGTTACTGACGAATTGGAGGAGGTCTTCGTCCGTGTACTTCTTGCCCAAGACGTCGTTGTTCTCTTTCCCCTTCTTGTCGAAGTAGGAATCCCGATCGAAGATGATTCGCCCCGCATCCGCGTCGTATCGGAGGTCGGGACCGATGATCACGCCCGCGTAGTTGAGGTCGTAGCCCTGAACCGTGTGGATTGAGCCGACTTCTTCCAGCGCCTTCGGCGACGCAATCCAATCGACCTGGCTGCTGTTCCAGCGAAGCTGGCATCCGTCGACTTCGATGTCGTATGCGGTCTTGTCGTTCTTGGACTTCCACTCCCAGGCGAAGCCGGCGAGCAGACGCGAAAGGCCCACGTCGGCGTCCCTATTTCGGATCTCCTGACGCATCTCGTCGAGACTGTAGAAGAGCCGGAAGTCGTACCCCTCGAAGGACTCGAATGCCAACGGCTTCACATCCAGAGCGCCCGGTGCCGTCCCGAGAATCCTCCGGACGTACGCGACATAGTCCGACCCTGCTTTGACTCGCATCTGCGAAACCAGCGGGTACAGGCGATGCGTTGATTTCGCGTCGCTTACAAGCCTCTCGAGCGTTGCTCGGGGAATGTCCGCTGGACGAACGCTTTGCGCCGCATCAAGCAGAAAGATCTGGTGCTTGCTCTTGTTCCGAATCCAATCGAGTTGCGTCTTCAACTTGTCGTCTCCGCCGAAGAGCTTCTCGGTGATAACTCGAAACTTCTTGTTCTGAACACCTGAAGGCTGATTCGCCCGTTGATTGAGCCGATGCGACTCATCCACGATGAGGAGGTCAAAGTGCTCGTCAGCCATGCCGACGTCGAACGCCGTCATCACCATGCTGGCAGTGAGCCCCGGCGTCTTGGCAAACACCTTCTTGATCGACTCGCGCAAGGACTGCTGGGGCACCACGAGGCCGATGCGCAGATCCTTGAGTGACTCTGCAAAACCCTCTGCGAAGAACTCCGAGAAAAGGGAGTCCGTGTCCAGGTCCTCGATGGGAACGGTATTGGCGATATCGACGAGTAACTTGATCAGGTAGATCGCGACGACGGTCTTGCCGGTTCCCGGATCACCCTGAACGACTATGGTGCTGTCGGTTCCTGCGTCGATGTCCTCCAGCAGCCCCTCTAGGATTCCCTCAACTGCCACGGCTTGGTCGTGCGTCAGCGCTTTGAACGGTGACAGCTTGAAGAGGTTGCTGTTCTCGATCTGAGGAATCGTGCGGGTGAATACGCCGTCAGCCTTGAGTTTGTCGAATACCTCGCGGAAGGTCTCGCGGTACCCGGCACGGTCGTAGTAGTCAGCCTCGGTGATGCCATCATTTCGGTTCAAGACGCGGTAGGAGCCATCTCCGGCCAGCATCTTTATCAGGTATGACTCGAGATCAAGACACGCTGACTTGTTGAAAGTCGGGTCCACAATGACCCGAATCTTCGTCAGATTCTCCTTGGACGTGGAATCTAGGTGCTGTCGCATTCGCGCCGCGGCGTTCCTGGACTCCCCTACATAGACATCCGCAAGGACGCCCTTGCGACTCGACGGTTTGCCCCCAGATGCATTATCCAGAACATAGACAACAGGCCAGTTTGTGTTGTGACTGTCGAGCGGAGCCCACGCATTCACCGCGGCCTTCGTGAAGGCAACTCTGGAAATGCTAGATGGAGTCATATTTCTCGCTGCGACCTCGGGCCTTGTTGACCGGATACTTTTCTCGAGACTTCGTCAACTTGTCGAGAACGATCTGGTCTGGGTCGACACCGATGCGCTCCGCAAGCATGATGCAGTAGGTCAACACATCAGCGAGTTCATCGCGGACTCGATCGGTGTCGGCCTCGGCATTCCATTGGAAGCACTCGAGTAGCTCACCTGCTTCGATGGCGATACTCTTCGCGAGGTTCTCGGGGCTGTGAAACTGCGCCCAATCCCGTTCAGCCACAAAGGCTGCGATCTCGCTCCGAACCGATTGATCGACCATGCCGTCAATCTAACATTCGTGGCGAACCCTGCAGCCCGTGGGCATTATTGACCCGCAGGAATCCCAGAGGCTCGAGCCTTCTGTAAGCACAGCCCCCTCGACAACTAGTCGCTGATGCGACCGCCCATGGCACGGGCATCCATGTTGCCCTCGACGTCTTTGCGCAGTTCCTTGGGCAAGGAAAAGATGAGGTCTTCCTCGGCCGTGATCACGGTGTCTACGTCGCCGTAGCCGGCGTTGGCCAGCTCGTCGAGCAGCTCCTGTACGAGAACCTCGGGCACCGAGGCGCCCGAGGTGACGCCGACGGTGTTGACGCCGTCGAGCCACTCCTGCTTGACCTCGCTGGCGTAGTCCACCCGGTAGGCGGCCTTGGCGCCGTACTCCAGCGCGACCTCGACGAGGCGCACCGAGTTCGAGGAGTTGGCCGAGCCGACCACGATCACGAGGTCACTGTCGGCAGCGACCTTCTTGATCGCGACCTGGCGGTTCTGGGTGGCGTAGCAGATGTCGTCGCTCGGCGGATCCTGCAGGTTCGGGAACCGGGCACGCAGCCGGCGAACCGTCTCCATGGTCTCGTCGACGCTGAGGGTCGTCTGGCTGAGCCACACGACCTTGTCGGGGTTTCGAACGACGATCGTGTCGGCCTCATCGGGGCTGCCGACGAGGGTCGTGTGCTCCGGGGCCTCGCCCGCGGTGCCCTCGACCTCTTCGTGGCCTTCGTGCCCGATCAGCAAGATCTCGAAGTCGTCGCGGGCGAAGCGCACGGCCTCGCGGTGCACCTTGGTGACCAGCGGGCAGGTGGCGTCGATGGCCTGGAGGCCCCGGTCTGCGGCACCTTGAACGACCGCCGGCGAGACGCCGTGCGCGCTGAAGACAACGTGCGAGCCCACGGGAACCTCGTCGACCTCCTCGACGAAGATCGCGCCGAGCTTCTCGAGCGTGCCGACCACGTGGATGTTGTGCACGATCTGCTTGCGCACATACACCGGGGCGCCGTAGCGCTCGAGTGCCTTCTCGACCGCGACGACGGCGCGGTCTACTCCGGCGCAGTAGCCGCGGGGGGCCGCGAGCAGTACGCGCTTGCCGCCCTGGACGGGATTATCCTTTAGCCTGTTTCTTACGCCGGGAATCCTCGGCATTGGCAGGCTGATGCTTACGTTGGTCACCTGTCTATGCTAGCCAGTGAATTCGGGCGAACCGTGAGAGAAGCCCCAAGGAGCACCGCAGAAGATGACCGACGTGCCGAACGGCTCCGTTCCCTCTACCGTCGAGACCCCCTGGCCGGTCAGCGTGCTCGCCGAGAAGGTCAAGGGCTACATCGAGAAACTCGGCACCGTCTGGGTCGAGGGCGAGATCACCCAGTGGGGTGTCAGCGGCGGCAACGTCTACGGCAAGCTCAAAGATCCCACGGCCGACGTCACCATCAGCTTCACCGTGTGGTCGAGCGTGCGCGGCAAGATCCCCGACGACCTCAAGCAGGGCGACCGCGTCATCGCCCTCGTCAAGCCGAGCTACTGGCTGAAGGCCGGCACCCTCTCTATGCAGGTCTTCGACATGCGCCACGTCGGCCTCGGCGACATGCTCGAGCGCCTCGAACGACTGCGCCGCCAGCTCGCCAGCGAGGGCCTCTTCGACGTGTCCCGCAAGAAACGACTTCCCTTTCTGCCCGGCACCATCGGCCTGATCACCGGCAAAGACAGCGACGCCGAGAAGGATGTTCTGAAGAACGCCCAATTGCGCTGGCCGTCGGTCTCCTTCCGCGTCATCCACACGGCGGTGCAGGGCGACCGGGTGCCCCGCGAGGTGATTGCCGCAATTCAGACACTGGATGCCGACCCCCTCGTTGACGTCATCATCATCAGCCGCGGAGGCGGCGATTTTCAGAACCTGCTCGGCTTCAGTGACGAGGGCGTCGTGCGGGCCGCGGCGGCCTGTGCCACGCCCATCGTCAGCGCCATCGGCCACGAGAACGACCGTCCCCTGCTCGACGACGTCGCAGATCTCCGCGCATCCACCCCGACGGATGCCGCCAAGCGCGTCGTGCCGGACGTCGCGGAGGAGCTCAGCCGCGTTCAGCAGGCCCGCGCGCGCATCGGGCAGCGGGTGACCAATCTCATCCGCGTGGAGATCGACCGGGTCGGCCAGCTGCGCAGCCGGCCCGCGCTGGCGAACCCCGCCTGGATCATCGACACCCGCTCGCAGGACCTCACCCGCTACGTCGCCCGGGGCAGCGAGCTCGTGGCACGCGTGCTCGAGCGCGGCGAGTCGCAGACCCGGGAGCTCGCGGCCCAGCTGCGCTCACTCTCGCCCCAGCGGACGCTCGATCGGGGCTACGCCATCGTTCAACTGGCCGACGGCTCGATCGTGCGCGCCGCCACCGAGGCGCCCGCGAAATCCGTGCTGGCGATCACCGTTGCCGACGGGGTCGTGGGTGCCATTTCCTCAGGCGCCCAAAGCTAGGATTGAATCATGCCTAAAACCCCTGCGGTCTCAGCTCCTGACATTCAGGCTTTGAGCTATGAAGAGGCCCGCGACGAACTCGTTCGAGTGGTGAACGAGCTGGAGCAGGGATCCTCGACGCTGGAGCAGTCGCTCGCCCTTTGGGAACGCGGCGAGGCGCTGGCCGCCCGCTGCGAACAGTGGCTGATCGGAGCCAAGGCCCGCCTGGACGCGGCGCGGCAGGCATCGGCGGCGGGCTCCGCGGCATCCGCTTCAGAGAACACAGAGTCGGAGTAGAACTTTCGTGGCAGCCAAGAACGATCGTGCGAAGCCCATCGTGGCCGAGCTGGGCCGACCCGAGACGCCTGAGGAGACGTTCGAGCGAAAGACGGCCGCAAGCCGCAAGTATCGCGCGGTGAAGACCGTGAACAACCTGTGGCTCTCACTCATCGTCGTCGTGGCCGTGGTGGCCGTCATCGTCTTGATCGTGCCCCGCAACGACAGCTCACGGCTGCAGGCCATCGACTACAAGACCGTCGCGGTCTCGGCCCAGCGCGCGATGCCGGTGCCCCTC
>CANFBG010000170.1 GCA_947444785.1 Microbacteriaceae bacterium
CGGTGACCCAGGCGCCGAGTCCAGTCACGGTGCGAGGAACGGCAAACATGGCAATGAGAACGATCGCCAGGGCACCCCAGACCGGGAGGTACAGCCTGGCCAGCCTGCCGAGAACGTAGCGGCCGTAGTCGGGCACCCTGTTCTCGAGAAACATTCTGGAGAGGACGAAGCCCGAGAGCACGAAGAAGAGCCAGACCGCATGGTTGCCCATGATCGCGATGAAATCGAGCGGCACCCGAAGCGGCCAGAACGATCACAGGGGGCTGGCCGTGTTCTCCAAGACCACCAGTCGGGTGTGACCGAGCACCACGGTCAACGCCGCCAGCCCACGCAGGCCGTCAAGGGACCGAATTCTGGTCTCGGTGATGGTTGCAGTGGGTGTCATACCCTGACGTTACGTCATGACACCGACGTCGATGGCCCATTGACGCCGTGGCAGCCACGGCGAGAGTGAACTACACGAACGCCGCGAGACCCGTCAGGGCCCTGCCCACGATCAGCGTGTTCATCTCGCGGGTGCCCTCGTAGGAGTACAGGGCCTCCGCGTCGGCGAAGTGCCGGGCGACGTCGTACTCGAGCACGATGCCGTTGCCGCCGAGCGCCTCGCGGCACCAGGCCACGGTCTCCCGCATGCGGCTGGTCGTGAAGCCCTTCGCGAGGGCGGAGTGCTCGTCGCGCTGGGTGCCCTCGTCGAGCATCTGGGAGACGCGGATGACCATGCCGAGGCTTGCGGTGATATTTCCGATCGACTTCACCAGCAGGTCCTGCACCAGCTGGTGGCCTGCGATCGGCTTGCCGAACTGGATGCGCTGCTTCGTGTAGGCGAGAGCCGCCTCGTAGGCGCCGATCGAGTTGCCCACCGCGGCCCACGCCACCTCCGCACGGGTGAGACGGAGTACCTTCGCGGTGTCCTTGAACGAGTTCGCGTGGGCGAGTCGCAGGGACTCGGGCACGCGAACATCTGTCAGCACGATGTCTGCGTTCTGCACGATGCGCAGGCTCTGCTTGTTCTCGATCTTCGTGGCGACGTAGCCCGGCGTCGAGGTGGGAACGATGAAGCCCTTGACCTGGTTGTCCGCGGTGTCCTTGGCCCAGATGATCGTGATGTCGCTGAAGGTGGCGTTTCCGATCCAGCGCTTCTCGCCGTTGATGACCCACTCGTCGCCGTCCCGGGTCGCCGTCGTGTTCAGCCCCTGGGCGGAGTCGGAACCCGATAGGGGCTCGGTCAGGCCGAATGCCCCCACCAGCTCTCCGGCGGCGAGCTTCGGAAGCCACTCGGCGCGCTGCTCGGCCGAGCCGCAGACGTGGATGGATCCCATGGCCAGACCGTTCTGCACGCCTACCAGGGTCGCAACCGAGGCGTCGATTCGCGCGAGCTCGAGCGCGACGAATCCACGGAAGACCGCAGAGTTCTCGAACGGCCGGGTCTCCTCCCAGCCGTACCGGTAGACATCGTGGGCGGCAAGTCCCTTCACTATCTCGTGCGGGAATGAGGCCGCGGCCCAGTGCTCGTTGACGACCGGCTTCACCTCGGTCTCCAGGTAGTGCCGGAGAGCGGCCAGGGCGGCCTTCTCGCGGTCGCTCAGCTGGTTCTCGTAGCCGAAGAAATCGCTGGAGAGGGGGGCGAGGTTCACGGGTGCTCCATTGCTGAGGACGAATATTGGGGATTCTTCGCCCCACACTAGGCAACGAAGCTTGGCACGAGCCGCCGGTTGGTAGTTTGGTCTAAGCGAGCGCGCTGGGGCGCACTACTCGAGGTAAGGAATTCATCATGTTTGTTCGTCTGGGCAACACTCCCCGCGACTACTCCTGGGGCTCGCGAACAGCGATCGCCGACCTGCTGGGCACAGTGGCGTCCGGCGGCCCCGAGGCCGAGCTCTGGCTGGGTGCGCATCCGGGCTCGCCCGCGCGAATCCTTGACCCGCACATCACCGGGGGAGCCGCCAACGTCAGGGAGTGGATCACCGCCGATCCCGAGGCCGCGCTGGGCGAGACGACCCAGCTGCCGTTCCTGCTCAAGGTGCTCGCGGCCGATGGCCCCCTGTCGCTGCAGGCGCATCCCACCCTTCAGCGCGCGATCGAGGGGTTCGCCCTCGAGAACGCCGCCGGCATCCCGCTCGATGCACCGAACCGGAACTACAAGGACCCGTTGCACAAGCCCGAGGTCATCTACGCGCTCAGCGAGCGATTCGAGGCCCTCTGCGGATTCCGCCCGGTCGCCGAGATCCGCTCGATCATGGGCGTGCTCCAGGCCTGGGATGCGGCATCCGTCACGCCCGCACCACGGCTGTTCGAGCCGGTGACCGAGAAGTTCGCGCCCGACGGCACCGAGAACGTCCTGCGCGCTCTCGTCGAATGGCTGCTCTCCGGGGGTGAGGAGGTAGCCGCGCTCGTCAACCACGTCGTCGAGCTGGTCGCTGCCCGCACCGCCCACGAGATCCTGGCCGAGGCCGATGCGGCCCCCTTCGCCGCGTCGTTCGAGACCGTTCGCGACCTTGCCTCGTCCTACCCCGGCGACCCCGGCATCGTCACCTCGCTCCTCTTGAACCGCGTCAGCCTGAAGGCCGGCGAGGCGCTCTACCTGCCCGCCGGCAACATCCATGCCTATTTGAAGGGACTCGGCATCGAGGTGATGGCGGCGTCCGACAACGTTCTTCGCGGGGGGCTGACCCCGAAGTACATCGACGTGCCCGAGCTGCTCAGCGTCCTGACGTTCGAGTCGCTGCCCGTGCCGTATCTCTGGCCCCGGTACCCAGCCAGATGCGTCGAGGAGTTTCGAGTCGACGTGCCCGACTTCGTGCTGCTGCGCATCAAGACCGAACTGAACGAGCGCGCGAGCTATCGGGCGGCGGGAGCCGCGATCGCCCTCTGCGTGTCGGGCAGTCTTGAGCTGCACGGTGAGACCTCAAGCTCGACGATCAACCGTGGAGACGCCCTGTTCATCACTCCCGACGAGGGGGCGATCACCCTCACCGGCGAGGGTATCGTCTTCGTCGCGGCACCGGGCAGCCCGGCCTGAGTGCGCCGGCGGGCCATCGCCTGCCAGTATTGACGTGCGCCGGCCAACCAGCCGGACGCAGAACGCACAGATGACGAGTGGAGATCACCCCGTGGCATGGCTGGTAACCGGTGGAGCAGGCTATATCGGCTCGCACGTCGTTCGTGCGTTTCGCGACCAGGGCATCGAGACCGTCGTCATTGACGATCTCTCGAGCGGTCACCGGTCGTTCGTGCCCGAAGACGTGCCCTTCGTCGAGGGGAGCATCCTTGACGCGAGTCTTCTCCGCGGCATCTTCGCCCAGCACGAGATAGCCGGTGTCGTGCACGTCGCCGGGTACAAGTACGCCGGCGTCTCGGTCACCCGTCCCCTGCACACCTACGAGCAGAATGTGACGGCAACGCAGGTCCTCCTGGCCGAGATGGCGGCCGCGGATGTCACGAGAATCGTCTTCTCCTCCAGCGCCGCCGTCTACGGCACGCCCTCGGTCGATCTCGTGACCGAGTCCACCCCCAAGGCACCGGAGTCCCCGTACGGCGAGTCGAAGCTGATCGGGGAATGGCTGCTTCGCGACCAGGGCACGGCGGTGGGGCTGAAGCACACGTCCCTGCGCTACTTCAACGTCGTCGGTTCCGGGTTTCCGGAACTTTCCGACACGAGTCCACACAATCTCTTCCCGCTGATCTTCGAGGCGCTCATCGCCGGTCGCACCCCCCGGATCAACGGCGATGACTACGCGACCCCCGACGGAACCTGTGTCCGCGACTACGTCCACGTGTCCGACCTGGCCCTGTCCCACGTTGCCGCCGCCACGCGCTTGGCCGGGGGACACGCCCTCGAGGCGGCATACAACCTCGGCAGCGGCGACGGGGCATCGGTCGGAGAGATCATGACCGCGGTGGCCGAAGTTACGGGGATTTCCTTCGTTCCCGAGCTGGGGCCGCGCCGTGCCGGCGACCCCGATCGCATCGTCGCGTCGGGAGCCCTCGCCGCACGTGATCTCGATTGGGCGATGCGGCACACGCTCTCGGACATGGTCTCCAGCGCTTGGCTCGCCCGGAAGTCGGTCGTCGACGCATAGTCGATGCTCATTCGATTGGGCAACCCCCTGCGTGCCGGGGTTGCGCCGGCTCGGCAGAAGTAGCGACACGCCGGGACAGGCGCCTAAACCCTCGGGAAAGGTTGAGGGTTTACGATTTGCGACTTGACGTGGGCGAACTACATGAGTGTAATTACTAATGGCACGGGGTGGTCGTGCGAAGACTTAGTAGAAAGGGCGTGGTATGACAATCTCAGAGCACCGCTCGGTAGTTCCAGACAACTGGTTTGTCGATCCGGTCAAGTTGGGTGTTCCCGGAGTCCGCAGGCCCGACGTCGAGGAGAATCCGCTGGCGTGGCAGTCCGACTCGCTGTGCGCGCAGACCGACCCCGAGGCCTTCTTCCCGGAGAAGGGCGGCTCGACCCGCGACGCCAAGCGCATCTGCACCTCGTGCGAGGTCAAGGCCCGCTGCCTGGACTATGCATTGGAGAACGACGAGCGGTTTGGAATCTGGGGCGGGCTCTCTGAGCGCGAACGTCGCAAACTGCGCAAGCAGGCCGTCTAGGGCTCTTCCGCCGAAACGGACGGCTGGTCTTTCGGCACGCCGACGAGGCGCAGGCCGATCTCACTCTGGCGCGTCTAGCCTGAAACCAGTATGCGAGCCAGAGTAACCGCCGTCCTGATCGCCTCCAACGGAGCCGACTTCCTCCCGCGAACCCTTGCGGCCCTCGAGGCCCAGACACGGCAGCCCGACACGCTGATCGTGGTCGACGCCGCATCGACAGACTCAAGCGCCGCCCTGCTGGCCGGAATTCGCCCGACGCACTTCGTCTCGGCCACGGCGACGCTGACCTTCGGCAGCGCTGTCACCCATGCTCTCGGCGTCATTGCCCCGCCGGCCAACAATGACGAATGGCTTTGGCTGCTCGCTCACGACACGGCGCCGGAGCCCGGTGCCCTCGCCGCACTGCTCGCCACCGTCGAGGTCAGCCCGTCGGTCGCCGTCGCCGGCCCCAAGCAGATGGACTGGGACTCCCCGGCCTACATCCGGGAATTCGGTGAGACCCTCACGCAGTTCGGTGCCACGTTCCCACTCGCAGAGACAGAGCTCGATCAGGCCCAATACGACCGGATGAGCGACGTCCTCGGCATGGGTGCCGCAGGAATGCTGGTTCGGCATGCGGTCTTCAACGAACTGCACGGCTTCGACCCGGCGTTGCCCACCGCGGACAACGGCCTGGACTTCTCGATTCGTGTACGCCTTGCCGGCCACCGCGTCGTTGGGGTTCCCGCCGCACGCATCGCCTCGGCCGGCGCAGGCCTTGCCGGCCCGAGCTGGAGCCAGAAGGGGCGTGCCCGTCGTCGTCGCCAGACGGAGGGCCGCGCGGCCCAGCTGCACAGGCGGCTCGTCTATGCGCC
>CANFBG010000171.1 GCA_947444785.1 Microbacteriaceae bacterium
CGTCGACTGCCTTCGAGGCCGCGGGCACGCGGTAGGCCGCAACGAGGTCGGCCGTCAGGATCGCCAGGGACACCCAGACGAGGCCGAACCCGACCCAGCGCTCCGGCGGCATCGGCTCATTGAGAACGAACACACCGAAGATAAGCTGCAGAAACGGTGCCAGATACTGGAAGAAACCCAGATACACCAGGGGCAGCCGGCGCGCAGCGCTGGCAAAAAGCAGCAGCGGCACGGCGGTGATGACCCCGGCGCTCATCATCAGAACCACATGCCAGCCGCCCGAGGTGGCGAACGTCAGGCCCGTCGACCCTGCCACGACCATCAGCTGGATGGCGGCGATCGGGGTGATCCAGAGCGTCTCGAGCGTCAGCCCGCTGACCGCGTCAACGCGGGGGCCGACTCTCTTCTTGATGAGGCCGTAGAGCCCGAACGAGAAGGCCAGGATGAGGGAGATCCACGGCACGGAGCCGTAGCCCGCCGAGAGAACTCCGACCGCCAGCACGCTGACGCCCAGGGCGACCCATTGCATTCGCCGGAGTCTCTCTCGAAGGATCAGCACTCCGAGCAGGATCGTGACGATGGGGTTGATGAAGTAGCCGAGCGCTGCCTCGATGACGTGCCCCGTCAGGGTGGCTACGACGTACGTCTGCCAATTGACGTAGATGAACACCCCGGCGAGCGCCATCGTGAACGCCAGGCGAGGCTGGCGCAGGATGCCGATGAACCTGCCCCACGACCTCGTGACGGTCAGGATCAGGGCACAGAACACCAGCGAGAAGAAGATGCGCACGGCAACGATCTCGAGCGGACCGCTGGGAGCCAGGAGCAGGAAGAAGATCGGTAGGAAACCCCAGAGAACGTAGGCCCCGGCCGCATAGATCATGCCCGAACGAGAGAGCCGGGGGGACGCCAGACCGGAAGAGGAATTAGCCACCCCCGATGCTAACCCCGCTGAACCGGTCACGATTGCACGATGAAACAGTAAAAGACCCGGCCAGCGAGGCTGACCGGGTCTTTCACCAGGGTGGAACTGACTGCAGGGGGTCGTTACCGAACGACGACCGCGAGCACGTCGCGCGCGGA
Source organism: Microbacteriaceae bacterium (assembly GCA_947444785.1). Taxonomy (GTDB): domain Bacteria; phylum Actinomycetota; class Actinomycetes; order Actinomycetales; family Microbacteriaceae; genus Agreia. Next base: position 1,084 of record CANFBG010000171.1, read on the forward strand.
GAGCACGAGGTAGTCGTTACCGTCGTACTTCACCTCGGTTCCGCCGTACTTGGAGTAGATGACCTTGTCGCCGACTGCGACGTCGAGCGGGACGCGGTTGCCATTGTCGTCGATGCGACCGGGGCCGACCGCCAGGACCTCGCCCTCCTGGGGCTTCTCCTTGGCGGTGTCAGGAATGACCAGGCCGCTGGCCGTGGTCTGCTCTGCTTCGACCTGCTTGATGACGATGCGATCCTCGAGCGGCTTGATGGAGACCGACACGGTTGACCTCTTCTTTCTCTGTGCCCGGGAAAACCGGGCGAATTCACGTCTGATTAGCAATCTCACACCGAGAGTGCTAACTCCGAGTTTAGAGGGTCTACTGGCAGTCGGTCAATCCGAGTGCCAACCTTGGACGTATCGACGGGCGTCTAAACTGACGAAAGTGAAGAGAGACGAGCTGACCCTGATCATGACGTCGACGGCCCTGCGCCTGCTCGACGCACTTCCGGCGTACGATGCCGGCGCCGACGTGCTAAAGCTTGTCGCCAGTCTTCGCAACGAGGGCCACTCGCCCGATCTGGTGGCCGCCGTCCTGACCCAGAAGAAGCTCCGCGCCAAGGCCAGGATCAAGTTCGGTGACTTCGCCGAACGGATGCTCTTCACCGAGGCTGGGCTCGAACAGGCGACCCGCCTGAAGGTGGCGGCACTGCACGCCGGGCGCTACCGGGCCGCGGGACTCATGCGCGTTGCCGATCTCGGCTGCGGCATAGGCGCGGACGCCCTCGCCTTTGCCGCGCTGGATCTTCAGGTCACGGCCGTCGAGCGCGACGAGGTGACGGCGGCGGTCGCGGCCTACAACCTGGCGCCGTTCGAGGCCGTCACAGTCAAGGTGGGCGACGCCGAGACGGCCGATCTCACCGACGTCGACGCGGTGTACCTCGACCCGGCGCGGCGAACCGAGGGGCACTCCGACACCAGACGGCTGACGAATCCCGACGACTACTCCCCCTCCCTCGACTTCGCGTTCGGCCTGGCGGAGCGAATGCCCACCGGCATCAAGCTCGGCCCGGGCTTCGACCGCACGCTGATCCCGGACACGGCAGAAGCGCAGTGGGTCTCGGTCGACGGCCAGGTCGTTGAGAACGGGCTCTGGTTCGGCCCGCTCGCCCGCGACGGCATCCGGCGGGCAGCGCTGGTGATCACAGGCTCCAACAGCCACGAGCTGACGGGTTCCGGGGACAGCGGCGATGTCGAGGTCGGCGAGATCGGCGAGTTCCTCTACGAGCCGGACGGGGCGGTGATCAGGGCCAGACTCATCGGGGACCTCGCCCGCAGCCTTGACGCCCGGATGATCTCGGATCAGATCGCCTACATCTCAAGCGACGCGCTGACCCTGACGCCCTTTGCGAGCGCCTTCCGCATAATCGACCAGCTCTCCCCCGACGAATCAAAGCTGAAGAAGGAGCTGCGAGCCCGTGGGATCGGCACGCTGGAGATCAAGAAGCGCGGCGTCGACGTGGACCCGGCCATTCTGCGGCGTCGCCTCTCACTGAAGGGGCCCAACTCGGCCACCCTGTTCCTGACCCGCATCTCGGGGCGGCACGTCGCCCTCCTGGCCGAGCGCATCCGCCCCGTCGCCTGACGTTCGCCAGACAGACAAAAGGTCGGGCGCCCTCGATGTGAGCGCCCGACCTGGTTCAGCCTCTAGTAGCGGTAGTACGGCCCGGAGTTCAAGAACGCGATCCAGAAGACCAGGGCGAGCAGCCCGCCGACGATGAAGATACCGAGGCCCACGAAGCCCGTGATCAGGCCGGTAAGCCAGAAGGCCCGGGCCTCCGGCTCGCGCTTTCGGCCCAGAAAACCCAGGACGATTGCGGCGATCGACGAGATGGCGAGGAACCCGAAGAAGGCGACGCCGACGATGCCGGTGATCATCGAGATCAGGCTGAGCGTCTTGGCAGACCCTGGCGCCTGGGTCGGGGCGTGACCGTACGAAGCCTGCTGCGGGGCGGCGGTGCTGTACGCCGGCGGCGGTGCAACCGGGGACGCGGGGGGCGCCTGGGGAACCTCAGGGGCGGAATCTGCGGACGCGTTCGTTGAGTCGGACATGAGTCAAGCCTACTTTCTCTGTGTTTTCGCGCCTGAACCGAACTGTCTTTAGTTGGTCATGGTCGTGCTCGCCCCGATCGCGACGGCGATGACGATCCAGGCGATGATCCACGCGACGATGGCGAGGTAGCCGAGCACGAGGCCGATGATGGCCATGACGCGACCCTGCTCGCCCGTTCTCTTGATCTGGCTGAGGGAGATGTGACCGCAGATCACGGGGACGATGGCCAGGCCAAGGATTCCGGTGATCAGGGCAACGATGGAGAGGACATTTGTCTTGGCGACCTGAGCCGGGGGCGATGCCTGGTAGGCAGGGACGGCGGGGGTCGGCTCGGGGGTGACGTCTGGAGTGCTCATGATCACAGCTTCTTTCGTTCTAAAAAAAGGTTTCAGGAACTAATCGAGGCAATGCTTACAGGCACCAAATACGGTGTCAACGTACCAATGGCCTGCCCAACCGAAGATCGGGGGCCTGCTTTCGGGCCGAGAACTCCGTACGGGCACGAGATTCTCGCCGTCGGGCCACCGGTCGGGCGGGGAGTCAGGGGACCTGGATATCCGTCACGGGAAGGGTCGAGTCGGCACCGAAGCCGAGCCCCGACGGGCTCCGTCCGGCCATAACCAGCTGAGCGCCGAGGGCGGCGATCATCGCCCCGTTGTCGGTGCACAGCCGAAGGGGCGGGATGCGCAGCTCCACGCCGAGACGGCCGGCCCGTTCAGCGGCGAGTTCGCGGATTCGAGCGTTGGCCACTACTCCCCCGCCGAGCAGCAGACGGGGAATGCCGAACTCGGCGCAGGCCTTCAGCGCCTTGGTCAGCAGCACGTCGGCGACCGCCTCCCGGAAGCTCGCCGCCACATCGGCGTAGGGGATCTCCTCGCCCGCATCCTGACGCTTCTCCACCCACCGGGCCACCGCGGTCTTCAACCCGGAGAACGAGAAGTCATAGCGATGCGCTGCGTCGTCCTTGGGCAGGCTGAGACCCCGCGGGAACCTGATCGCCTTGGGGTTGCCCGACTCCGCAAGTCGATCGATCTGGGGACCTCCCGGGTAGGGCAGTCCGAGCACCCGGGCGACCTTGTCGAAGGCTTCCCCGGCCGCATCATCGATGGTCTCCCCCAGGAGCTCGACATCGTCGATGAGGTCGCGCACCAAGAGCAACGACGTGTGACCGCCGGAGACGAGCAGCGCGATGGTGGGGAATTGCAGGTCGCCGATGATCGCCGCGGAGTCCGGGCCGCCCTCTGCCCCGACATCCCGGCGAAGCACATCGGCACCGACGTGGCCCACGAGGTGGTTGACGGCATACAGCGGCTTTCCCGTCGCGACGGCCAGCGCCTTGGCCGCCCCCACGCCGACCATCAGCGCCCCGGCAAGCCCTGGGCCGCTGGTGACCGCGATGGCGTCCAGCTCGTTCAGGGTCACCCCCGCCTCCGCGAGCGCCTCATGAATGGTTGCCGTGATGACCTCGAGGTGAGCTCGGGCCGCGACCTCGGGAACGACCCCGCCGAAGCGCACGTGTTCATCCATCGAGGAGGCGATCGCGTTCGCCAGCATCGTTGTCCCCCGCACGATGCCGATCCCGGTCTCGTCGCAGGACGTCTCGATGCCGAGCACGAGAGGGTCGGTGCGATTCATGAGACGGAGTCCTTCGGATCTTTCAGCGTAAGTTTCATGATGATCGCATCGACATCATCCGGCTGGTAGTAATGCGGCCGCACGCCGATGCCCTCGAAACCGAGGGAGTCGTACAGCGCCTGGGCCGCGGGGTTGTCGGCCCGGACCTCGAGGAAGATCTCCCGCGCCCGGCGCGAACGGGCCTCGGCGAGAAGGGCATTCATCATCAGTCGGCCCAGGCCCAGCCGCCGGGCACCGACCGAGACAGCGATCGTCTGGATGTCCCCCTCGTTCCCGCCCCGGGGCGCGAGAAGACCGGCGTAGCCCTCGATCGCACCGGGCGACGAGTCACGGTGGGCGACGATGTAGTGGGTGTGGGTGCTCGTGAGATCGGCGCGCATGCTGTCGGCGCTCCACGCATCCGTTTCGAAGGTGGAGGTCTCCAAGGACATGATGCTGTCGAGGTCGTCCGCTCCGGCCACGCGAAGGGTCCAGGCGACGGGCGAAACGCGTGTCACTGGGTGACCCGCTTCACACCGGTCGGCATCGTCACATCGGGTGAGCGCAGATACAGTGCCGTATCGGCGGCGAGCGGCAGTCCGGCCGCCAGCAGGTCGACGGCGGCCGCACCCAGGAAGCCGGCGGAGATCTCGGCGACG
>CANFBG010000172.1 GCA_947444785.1 Microbacteriaceae bacterium
GCGCTGCGGCTGGCGCTCCTTCAGCCAGCGGCCCGAGAAGTCGAGCGTCTCGACCGCCTGGTCCGGAAGCGGCAGCCAGGTCGTGAGCTCCTGCAGGTCGAACGGGGTGGCCCCCGTGTTCGTCAGGGTCTGGGAGACGAGCACGACGCCGGAGGGCAGCATCTCGAAGGTGACGGTGACGGCGAGGCCGGCGACGGCATCCGCTGATTCGATTGAGAGCGTGGTGCTCGATGACTCGATGTTCGTGATGCTGAAGTGCTGCGAGAAGTCCTGGCCTGCGCGGTGGCCGAGTACGGCGGGCCGGCCGAGGAAGCCGCGGGAGTTCTCCCGCCAGATGCCGGGGTGCTCGGGCTCGTCGATGTTCGATCCGGGCACGCCGTCGGCGGTCAGGGCGCGAAGGTCGCTACTCGAGAACGCGGCTCCCAGCGCCTTGCCCCAGTAGACGACGACCGGCGTTGCCGATGAGACGTCAATCAAGAGCGAGACGCCGTCAGCGGCGAGTTCGATGAGCGTGTTTTCCTGGTCCACGGAAGGAATCCTCTTTGTGTTGGATGCGGCCGATCGGTCGGCTGGGCCGGATGCCTTTAGGCTTCGGCCCAGCCGATCGATCATGTCATGCTGTTATGCGGTACTGCCCCGTCGACTACTTGAAGAGGGCGTTGACCTTGGTGTTCACGTCGGTCAGCGAGGAGGCCGTGGCCTTGCCCGACATGATCGCCTGCAGCGCAGGGGTAACCAGCGCGCTGACGTCAGAGCGGTGGTCCGTGATCGGCGCGAGGAACGTGGTGTTGTCCGACACGTGGTTGAGGAACGCGCTCACGTCGACACCCTTGGCCTTGAAGGCCGCGACTGCGATGTCGGTGGAGGACTTGATCGCCGGGAAGACGACCGCGGCAGCGCCGACGACGTCCTGGCAGCTGGAGGAGCCGAGGTACTTGACCCACTGCCATGCGGCGTCGGGGTTCTTGGTTCCCGCCCAGATGTTGTCGGCGAGACCGTTGAACATCGACATGCTCTTGCCGTTCGGGCCGACCGGGGTCGGGGCCAGTGCGGGCGTGAACGTGGCGCTCTTGGCACCGAAGACCGAACCGGTCATCCACGAGCCGTTGGAGACAAGGGCAGCCTTGCCGGCGGCGAGCTGGTCAGACCAGCCGATGCCGGTCTGCGCCTCGAAGGAGGGCATGTAGCCCTTGTTCACCAGCGAAGCCCACCAGTCGATGGTCTCCTGCAGCTTCGGGTCGTTGTAGTTGTAGGTGTCGCCCCAGACGCCGTTCGTCTCGACCCAGCCGTTGGATGCCGCGAAGTAGCTCCACTGCGTCTGGCCGTCGGGAGCGCCAGCGCCCTCCATCCAGGTGCCGTAGGTTGCGACCTTGGTCTTGTCGAAGCCGGCCTCGTCGCCGCGAACGCCGTTGGCGTCGACGGTGAGGTGAGCGATGGCCTTCTCATAGGTTCCACCGTCCTTCGGGTTCCACGTGAGCTTGCCCAGCTGGTCGGCGGTGAGGCCGGCGGCCTTGGTCAGCTGCTCGTTGTAGAAGACCGAGACCGTGTCGAAGTCCTTCGGCAGGCCGTACTGCTTGCCGTCGTTGCCCTTCCACAGGTCGGCGAGTCCAGGCTGGAAGACGCTCAGGTCGACGTTGTCGGCCTTGATGTAGTCGTCGAGGGGGAGGATCTGCTTGTTCAGCATGAACTCCGGGAAGTTTGCGAGGTGTCCGGTGAAGACGTCGTAGTTCGAGCCCGAGACCATGCCCGTCTTGATCTTGTTCCAGTAGTCGTCCCATCCGACCTGCTCGACGTTGACCGTGATGTTCGGGTTCGCCTTGTGGAAGTCGGCGGCACACTGCTTGTATGCTGGGGCCTGATTGGCGTCCCACAGCCCGTAGCTCAGGGTGACGGGGGTGTTCGCGTCGGCCTTCGGGGTGGCTGCGGCACAGCCGGTCAGCATGAGGGGGATGGTAGCGATGATTGCAATCGCCACGCGGCTTAGCTTCATGATTACTCTTTCTCTTTGTGGTGCACCTCTTGGCGGTGCGGCGTAATTACTGCGATGTACTTACTGCGTTGTCGTTACTTTTTTGTGTAGCTGGCCGGTGTCCTGGCAGACACCGGCCTCCGCTCTTTGAGGGAGCGAAATCTGGGGGTGGACTACTTCACGCCTGAGGACTGGATCGAGCCGACGATCTTGCGACCGAACACGAGTAGCAGGATGAAGATCGGTACCGCCGCGACCAGGGCGCCGGCCATGAGGCCTGCCCAGTCGGGATTGCCCTGCGGTGTCTGCGACTTGAAGATGCCGAGACCGACGGTGAGCAGCTTCGAGCTCTCGCTCTGGCCCACGAGGAACGGCCACAGGTAGTCGTTCCAGTACTGGATGAACTGCAGGATGAAGAGGGTCACGATCTGCGGCCAGGCCAGCGGCACCACGATGCGGCTGAAGATACGCCACTGTCCGGCGCCATCGATCACCGCCGCCTCGATGATGTTGCGGTTGACGCCGAGGAAGAACTGCCGGAGGAAGAAGATCGCGAACGGCGTCATGAACATGGCCGGGAGGGCGATGCCCACGATCGAGTTCAGGAGCCCCAAGTCCTTCACGAGGATGAAGTTCGGCAGCAGCGTGAAGATGCCGGGCACCATCAGCGCGATCAGGAAGATTCCGAAGACCTTGTCGCGGCCCTTCCAGTTCAACAGGGCGAAGGCATACGCGGCCATCGCGCTGAATGTGACCTGAAGCACCGTGATGAGCGTGCAGGCAAGGATCGAGTTCAGCATGTACTGCGCGAAGTTGATGGATGCGCCCGAGCCGCCCTCGGCCATGGCCGCCTCCGGCGTCGCCAGCCCCAGCACCCGCTGGAGCGGGCCCCAAGTGAAGTCGACGGGAAGAAGACTCAGCGGCTCACTGAACATCGCGCGGTTGTTGCTGAACGCGGTGCGGAACATCCAGTAGATGGGGAACAGGGTGATCGCGATGACGAGGGCGAGCGCGAGGCGGCCGAAGAAGAGCGATACCTTCGACTTCGCCATGGAGGCGTCGTTCTCGCGGGTTGCTGCGCCGGCGTTGCGGCGGGACCCGATAACAAGGAAGGCCATGGTGTTATCTCTCCAGATCTGACTGGTTGGCGCGGAGGAGCTTGTTCTGCAGCAGGGCGATGCCCACGAGGATGATCATCAGGATCACGGCGAGCGCTGAGGCGTAGCCGAAGTCCATCCGCTCGAATGCCCGCTCGTAGATGTAGTAGTTGATGGCCCGGGTGGCGTCGATCGGGCCGCCCTTGGTGGTCACCGCGATGGTGTCGAAGATCTGGAAGGAACCGACGACCGTCACGACGAGCACGAAGGCCAGCACGGGGCGGAGCAGCGGCAGCGTGACGCTGCGGAAGACGCGCCACTCGCCAGCGCCGTCCATCTCTGCCGCCTCGTAGACATCCTTGGGGATCGCCTGCAGGCCGGCGAAGAGCAGCAGCGAGGTGTAGCCGAGGTGGCGCCACACGTTGACCATCGCGATGGTGCCCATGGCCAGGCTCTCGTTGCCGAAGAAGCCGACCTTGTCCATGCCGAGCGAGTTGAGCACGGCGTTCACGATGCCGAGGTTGTAGTCGCACAGCCAGAACCAGACGAGCGCCACGATGACGTTGGCGATCAGGTACGGCAGCATGATGACGCCGCGAACCACCATGGAGCGGGTGAATCGCTGCATCAGCACCGCCAGCAGCAGGGCGCCTGCGGTCTGCACTCCGACGTTGATCACGACGTACTCGAGCGTCACCTTGAGGGAGTTCCAGAAGACCGGGTCGCTCGCAATGGTGATGTAGTTCTTCAGCCCGATGAATACCGGGTCGCGGGGCACGTGGTAGTTCGTGAAGCTCAGGTACAGGCCGCGCACGGCGGGCCAGGCGAAGAAGACCAGGAAGCCGATGCTGGCGGGGATGAGAAAGAGGACGGCGACGCGGAGCTGCGAGTCGCGGCGACCGCCCTTCTTGCGCGGGGTCTCCGTGCGGGCCTTCGCCGGGGACGGCCGGCGGTCATCGGACCGGGCGGAATCCTTGCGTTCGATAGTCGTCATGCGATCGACCTCCTTCAACATCGTTGTCGAGGTAGATCATTGCATCGCAAAAGTATGTCTGTCAATTCGAGCCCGTAAACCGTGATAAATCCGTAATAAATCCCTTTGGGGGTCAAAAATGACGTGCACTATCTTCTGGTGTGGAATAAAGTCACCTCATGCTTTTCATCGAAGATTTCTGGATCTGGGACTCTTGGTACGTCGAGTTCGAGGGCCGGCACCACGCCTTCTACCTCAAGGCCCCGAAGTCACTGGGCGACCCGGACCTGCGCCACGCCAACGCCACAATCGGCCACTCCGTCTCCGCCGACCTCGCGCGCTGGACCGCGCTGCCCGATGCCCTGGGCCCCGACGGCGTCGGCACGTTCGACGATCTCGCCGTGTGGACGGGCAGTATCGTGCGCCACGACGGGCTGTGGCACCTCTTCTTCACCGGGGTCGACCAGGCAGCGCACACATCGGTTCAGCGCATCGGCCACGCCACCTCCCCCGATCTGATCAGCTGGCATCGCGTCGCCGCGGAACCCGTCACCGTGGCCGATGCACGCTGGTACTCGACGGCCGCCGAGGCCCCCGCGTTCGATGAGCCGTGGCGCGACCCGTGGGTCTTCCGAGGCGAATCGGATGGCCTGTGGCACATGCTCGTCACGGCCCGCGAGCCGGCCGCGCCCGGCATCGACGCGGTCGGCTCGGTCGGGCACTGCACGTCGCCCGATCTCATGACTTGGGACGTCCACGCTCCGCTTTCGATCGACTCGGGATTCAAGCAGGTCGAAGTGATTCAGACGCTGGAGGTCGACGGCCGGCACGTCATCGTCTTCTGCGCCGCGGCGTCAGACGTCGTGAACCCGGCGCTCAAGGCGGCGACCGGCACCTACTCGGCCCCCGCCGACGGCCCCCTCGGCCCGTTCCACTTCGACCGCGCGGAGCCGATCCACGCCCCGGGAATCTACGCCGGCCGCATCGTATCGGCCACGTCCGGCCAACCACTTCTCCTCGGTTTCGTCAACGAGTCCCCCGACGGCACGGGCTTCGCGGGCACAATCAGCGACCCCATCCCCCTCCACCTGACGCCCCGGGGCACCCTCCAGCCCGTGTGACGCGCGACGTTGTAGTTTGTGCGCGAAAGTCTGGGTTTTCGCGCACAAACAACAACGTCGTGGGTCAGGGGCGCGGGGGTGTCACCTGGGTGAGGCCTGCAGGATCTCTCGGAGCGACAGGGGGCGGCGACCCGTTACCCGCTCGACGTCGCCCGAAACACCGGTCGAGGTTCGGGCTACC
>CANFBG010000173.1 GCA_947444785.1 Microbacteriaceae bacterium
CCTCAACCTGCTAGATGCGTTGAGAAGTTCATCGAATCCTGGCACCACACGCTCAATGCATAGCGCAGCTCGAGAAGCACCCTTCTATGCAAGGGTCGAGCTCCCTTCGAACTTGTCTTGAATAGCAAGCGTGGTGCACGCCTCGCACTCGACTGACTGCGCGGACTCCTGACTGCACTTTGTCGCACGCATGGGCGGTCCCAACTACGTTTCGAAACCCGGCGATCGGGAAAGATGCCCAGCCGGAGATGTGGGTTAGCCGTGGATTTTCGTGCGACTCCAGCACACCGAGTGCCCCGGGTCGCGGCTAGGAGGCAACGGTTGAAGATGTGGGGTATCGGCATCGGGGGCGAGACAACGATGGAATTGGTGTCGGCACGGGACGATGTTTCGACTCCGAGATTCTGGTCGTCAAGAGATTCTCGAGGATGACGGATTCCCGCTGAAGGGATACGGAAGCTCCCAGGGCCTGGAATTTTTTAGTCGCTTGCTTGGAATTGAGAATGGCCTTGGAAGAAAAGTCCCCAGCGCTGGCGGGGCTGAATCATTCCGAGAACAGCCCGTCTCTGGGCTGTTCTCGGTCTACATGAAAACAGCCCTTTCGCCCTGAAAATTCCTATCCGGAACGGAGTCAGAATCTCAGATGACCTAACGCGATTCGGCGAGGCCTGACTCGATGGCGGCGATGACCTCGGGGGCATCCGGCTGCACTGTGGGGCGGAAGCGGCTCACGTGGCCCGCGGGGGAGATGACGAACTTCTCGAAGTTCCACTTGATCTTGCCGGCCTTGCCGTCGGCATCCGGGGTCTCGGTCAGTTCCTTATAGAGGGGATGCGCGTTCTTGCCGTTGATCTTGGTCTTCTCCATCAGCGGGAACGTGACGCCATACGTCATCGAGCAGAATTCCTGGATCTTCTCGGCGTCGCCGGTCTCCTGGAGGAACTGGTTGCTCGGGAAGCCCAACACGGTGAACCCCTGGGGGCCGTAGAGCTTCTGCAGCTCCTCGAGCTTCGTGTACTGCGGGGTGAGTCCACATTTGGAGGCCACGTTCACGACCAGCACCGTCTTATCGGCGTAGTCGGCGAGGGAGGTGGGGCTGCCGGTGATCATGGTGAGGGGAATTTCGCGGATGCTCATGTTCCTCACTTTAGGCCTCCAAGTCTGGACGTGCGCTCACTATTTCGTGAGAGCGAAACCACCCACCCATGAGGTCTTCTCGCCGGCTCGGCTGCCTCCGTGCTTCGCACCAATTTACTTGTCGCTACAACCAAAGTAGATCGATTTGGTTGTGTTGTCAAGTGATGCAAATAGACTGAAAAGCATGACGACAGATCGCTGGCTCAGCGCCGAGCAGTTGCATGCCTGGGTGCGGTTCATTGCCGTGGTGGAACTGCTGCCGGGCGTACTGGATACCCAGCTGCAGAAGGAAGCCGAGCTCACTCACTTCGAGTACTTCACGCTCGCGATGCTCTCGGAGGCCCCGGATCGCACGCTGCGGATGACCGCACTGTCGACCGCCACCAACTCGACCCTGCCGAGGCTCTCGCACGTCGTGGCCCGGCTCGAGAAGCGCGGCTTCATCGCGCGCACTCCCTGCGCCGAGGACCGGCGGGCCACGAACGCCCAGCTCACCGAGGCCGGCTGGGAGAAGATCCACAGTGCCGCCCCCGGGCATGTCAGCACCGTGCGCGACCGGGTGATCGACACCCTCGACGCCACCGATATCGCAGATCTCGACCGCATCATGAGCAAGGTATTGGCCAGTCTCGACCCCGGCAACACATTCACTCTGCTGGACAGATCCGCTTAGTTTTGGGTCAACTGCAGGTATGACACCTAACATGAGAGCATGCCCTACCTGTCCAACCTTTCTCGGGAGTCCCTGAATCGTGTTAAGCAGGGTGATGAGTCCCATTCCTTGCCTGCCCCGCTCGACCGGGTCGCCGGAATCAGGGGCCTGATCTCCGAGCTCGAGCGCGACGAGGCAACCCTCGAGGCCGTGCGTGAGGCGCTTTCTGCCGGGTCTACCTGGGAGCAGATCGGCGCCGCCGCCGGCCTGAAGCCCGCAGCCGCGAAGTGGCGCTGGCAGGGCAGCGACGGGGAGATCTCGGAGCGGCATGAGTCGGGCCGCAAGCGCTCGGCGCGGCCAAGCAGTGTGCCGACCGACCTGCCCGGCATGTCGGTCGCCGATGCGGCGAAGATGCTCGGCGTCAGCGCCCAGGCGATCTACCTCCGGATGACCCGCGGCACCCTCCGCGGCGAGACCGTGGACCTGCCCGACGGCCGCAGCTACCGGCGCGTGTTCGTGGAGAACGCCGATTTGGCGGGCCGTGATTAGCTAGGGGTATGGATCTAGAACCCGCCGCAACTTTCAACGTTGACTACATCAATGACTTCGGCCGCTACATCCAGGCGTCGCCCTCCTCGTATCACGCGGTGGCCGAGGCGGCCCGGCGGCTGACGGCCGCGGGCTTCACGGAGCTTGACGAGACCGAGGAGTGGCCTTCGGCGCCCGGCGGCTTCTATGTTCTGCGCGACGGGGCGATCATCGCCTGGATCACGCCCGAGGGCGCGACGGCCGAGACGCCGTTCCGAATCCTCGGGGCGCACACCGACTCTCCCGGCTTCAAGCTCAAGCCCAAGCCCAGCCTGCGCTCGCCGCAGGGCTGGCTGCAGGTCGGGGTCGAGGTCTACGGGGGTCCGCTGCTGAACTCCTGGCTCGACCGCGAGCTCGAGCTGGCCGGTCGGCTCGTCATGACGGATGGCACGGAGCACCTCGTGCGCACGGGCCCATTCCTGCGCATCCCCCAGCTCGCCATCCACCTCGACCGTGACGTGAGCCACGGGCTCACCCTCGACCGCCAGCGGCACACCGTGCCGGTCTACGGCGTCGGCAGTGCAGCCCAGGGGGACGTGCTGGGCGTGCTGGCCGGTATCGCGGGCGTCGAGTCCGACGACATCGCGGGCTATGACATCCTGACCGCGGATACGGCGACGCCGGCGCGCTTCGGCCTCGACGGCGCGCTGTTCGCTGCGGGGCGGATGGACAATCTCTCGAGCGTGCACGCGGGCCTCGTGGCCCTCATCGCCGCTTCTGTGGGAGGGCAGACCGCGGACCACATCGACGTGTTCGCGGCCTTTGACCATGAGGAGCTCGGCTCCGAGTCGCGCTCGGGAGCGAGTGGGACGCTGCTGGACGACATCCTGACCCGGATCGGGGCGGGCCTCGGCGCCACGGCGGTCGACCGGCTTCGCGCCTATGCCGCATCGTGGTGCCTCTCGGCCGACGCCGGCCACTCGATCCACCCGAACTACCCCGAGAAGCACGATCCGGCGAACACGCCGATCATGGGCCAGGGCCCCCTGCTGAAGATCAACGCCAACCAGAGCTACGCGACGGATGCGCAGGGCGCGGCCCTGTGGGCCCGGGCCTGCAGGGCGGCCGGCGTCGCGTATCAGGAGTTCGTGTCGAACAACGCCGTGGCCTGCGGCTCGACCATCGGGCCGCTGACGGCGACGCGGCTGGGCATCCGAACGCTGGATGTCGGGGTGCCGCTGCTCTCGATGCACTCGGCCAGGGAGCTGTGTCACGTTCAGGACCCGCCCGCGCTGTCGGCGGCCATCTCGAGCTTCTACGCGGGCGCCTGATGACGCGGTTGATGCTTGCTCGCCACGGCGAGACCCCCTGGCACTTCGAGAACCGCTACACGGGCTCGAGCGATATCGGCCTGACGGAGCTCGGCGTCGCCCAGGCGGCGAAGCTCGGCGAGTGGAGCGGCCGGCAGGGGTTTGCCGCCGTCTACTCCTCCGACCTGTCCCGGGCTATTCTCACGGCGACTCCCGCGGCGGACGCGATGGGCCTGCCACTTCAGATCGATGCGCGGCTGCGGGAGGTCGACTTCGGCGAGGGGGAGGGCAAGACCCCGGCGGAGATGGCGGCGGCCTTCCCGGCTGCCCGCGCCGAGTTCGAGCTGCACCCCGGGCACTCGGCCCTGCCGGGCGGGGAGGCCGGGGCAGTCGCGGTGACCCGGGCCTGGCCGGCGCTGGAGGAGATCAGTGCCGCCCACGAGGGCGAGGACGTGCTCGTTGTCATGCACGCGACCCTGATGCGACTGATTCTCTGCCGCATCCTGGATATGCCGTTCGACCGCTACCGGTCGGCGTTCCCGGGGGTACTGAACGCGGCCATCACGACGGTCACGATCGACCGTGAGGCCCCGGCCCTGCACGGCTACAACGTCATTCCGGTCTAGGGGTCATTCCGGTCTAGGGGTCATTCCGGTCTAGCCGGCACCCTCTAGCCGCCACCGGGGGCAAGACGCATCTGGAATTCGCCCTTGGCGGTGGACGGGTCGGCGATTCGGCCCGACTGGAGCAGCTCGATCTGTCCCGCGGCAACGAGACGCCGGGCTGCGCGGCGAGACGGCTCATCGGGCGCTGACGCAATCGTCCTGCCCCGGGGCAGCGCTTTGAGCCGGGCGATGATGTCGGCCTCGAGCTCCTTGTCGGCGGGCGAGACGCGGCGGCTGCGGCACGCATCCGAGCAGTAGCGCACCTCGTCCCAGTTCTTGGCCCACTTCGCGCGCCACTGGATGCGCCGACCGCAGGAGGCGCAGGCCTTCTCCTCGGTTAATTTTCCAGACACGCGAACACTGTATTCTCTGGCGCGACAGCTTCCCTGAATGCCTTCAGGGAGAGCGAGAGGAGAAATAATGGTCCCCGAGATCAACTTCTGGGCGGTGACCCTCGCGATGCTTTCGACGATGGTCGTGGGTTCGGTCTGGTACAACCCCAAGGTGTTCGGCACGTACTGGCAGAAGGTCGCGAAGGTCACGCCCACCGGCACGCTCATCGACGTCGTCAGGCCTGTCCTGATCACGCTCGTCGTCAGCTTCATCAGCGCCTGGGTGCTGGCCGGGGCCGTGTTCATCGCGTTCAGCTTCTACGGCGGCAGCTTCCTGGTGAACGCGATCGCCACGGGCCTCGTGCTCTGGGCGGGATTCACCGCGGCCCGCTTCATCACGCACGACGCCTTCGACAACCGCCCTCGGGGCCTCACCGTGTTGAACGTTGCACACGAGCTCGTGACGATCCTCGTGATGTCCCTGATCATCGGCGCCCTGCCGCCTGCCCTGTCCGCATGACCGAGCTGGAGGCCCTGCACGCGGAGTATCGCAAGACCCGCATCGCGTTCACGGATGACGCCGGAATCGACTGGGTTGTTCGTGCTGCCGTGCGCCCCGAGTACTGGATGCTCAAGCCGCCGCACTTCGAGGTGGGAACGGCCGAGGCCTGGGTGATCACCGCGTGGAACCCGCACAGCGAGGTCGTGTCCCAGG
>CANFBG010000174.1 GCA_947444785.1 Microbacteriaceae bacterium
CCGACCTCCTCGAAGGCGTTGCCGATGCGCGCGAACGTCGTGATGCTGCTGAGGCTGCAGCGCCGGTGCCTCGGGTTGTGGAACATGGGCTTGCCGGAGAGGGTCAAGTGCGTGGTCCAGATCGGCAGCTGGTGGCTGACGATGACGACGTCGCCGTCGTCGACCGAGTTGTAGGCGTCGGTCATGGCGGCCAGCATCCGGATGCGGACACTCGCGTATGCCTCGCCCCAGCTGGGCCGCATCGGGTTCACGAGCCACGGCCAGTACTTCGGGTTCTTCGTGACCGAGTTCGGCCCGTCGAGCACGAGGCCCTCGAACTTGTTCGTCGGCTCGATGACCCGGGGGTCGGTGATGATGGGCAGCTCGAAGGCCTGGGAGATCGGCTGGGCCGACTCCTGGGCGCGCTGCAGGGGCGAGACGTAGAGGGCGGTCACGCCGCGGCCCCGGGCAACCAGGTCGGCAGCCGCAAGACGGGCCATCTCCCGGCCGAGGGTGGACAGCCCGTAATGGGGCAGCCGACCATAGAGAATCCCCTCGGGGTTCTCGACTTCGCCGTGTCGGACAAGGTGTATCTGGCTCGCTACCACCCCCTCAGTTTACGGAAACTCTCTCGGGGAAAGTGCTGACAGCCGCATCCGTGGATGGGCGGCGGCGCGGGCGGGCGGGCGCGCCGCTAAACTTGACCCTCGTGACCGAACGCACCCTGGTAAAGAACCTGCCCACGCTTCCCGATGGCGAGACCACAGTCTCCGGATGGGTCGAGACCGTCAGGGACCAGAAGAAGGTGCAGTTCGTCGTTCTCCGCGACGAGTCCGGCGCCGTGCAGCTCGTGCACCCGCGCCTCGCAGCCCCGGTCGACGCCGAGGGCCAGCCGACCGGCGAGGTCGTCGTCGACGAGGTTGCCGAGATCATCTCGGGCCTCGCCCAGGGCACATTCCTCACGGTGCACGGGTCGCTGAAGAAGGACGAGCGCGTCAAGCTCGGCGGCCTCGAGATCAAGATCTCCGCGATCACCGTCGCCGCGGCCGCGAACCCCGAGAACCCGATCGCCGCCGACTCGGGCATCGACAAGCGCATGGACTGGCGCTTCCTGGATCTCCGCACCCCCCGCAACAACCTGACGTTCCGCGTGCAGACCACGTTCGAGCACGCCATGCGCACCTACTGGATCGACAACGACTTCATCGAGCTGCACACCCCGAAGCTGATGGCCTCGGCGAGCGAGAGCAAGGCCGAACTCTTCAAGGTCGACTACTTCGACGGCTTCGCCTACCTCGCGCAGAGCCCCCAGTTCTTCAAGCAGATGGCGCAGTCCGCGGGCTTCGGCAAGATCTTCGAGGTCGGGCCGGCGTTCCGCGCAGACCCGTCCTTCACCTCGCGCCACGCGACCGAGTTCACCTCGGTGGATGCCGAGATCAGCTGGATCGACAGCCACGAAGACGTCGCCACGATGCACGAGAACGTTCTCGTCGCGGCGTTCACCGCCGTCAAGGAGAAGCACGGCGAGGAGATCAAGGCGTTGTTCGACGTCGAGGTCACGATCCCCGCCACGCCGTTCCCGCGCATCCCGCTGGCCGAGGCGAAGCGAATCGTCGCGTCACGCGGTCACGTAATCGAGCGAGCGGATGACGATCTCGACCCCGAGGGCGAGCGCCAGATCTCGGCCTATGCGCTGGAGACCTACGGCCACGAATTCGTGTTCATCACGGACTACGCCGCGTCGATCCGGCCGTTCTACCACATGCGTCACGCCGACGATAAGTCGCTCACCAACAGCTACGACCTGCTGTTCAATGGCGTCGAGATCTCGACCGGCGCCCAGCGCGAGCACCGCGTCGACGTACTCACGGAGCAGGCGCGCGAGAAGGGCCTCGACCCCGAGGAGCTCGACTTCTACCTCGACTTCTTCCGCTACGGAGTGCCGCCGCACGGTGGATTCGGCATGGGCCTGTCCCGCGTGCTGATGCTGATGCTGCACCAGGCGAACCTCCGCGAGGTCACGTACCTGTTCCGCGGCCCGACCCGACTCACCCCGTAGGTTCGGCAACACCTGCGTAGACGCAAGGCCCAGGTCGGCTGACCTGGGCCTTGCGCGTGTGCCGGGACGGGACCGGACGGGTTAGAACTCGAAGTCGGTCGTGACCTTCTGGGTGACCCGCGGGCCGATGGTCGAGGAGACCGCGACGTGGTCGGGGTGCACCTGGTATGCCGTGAGACCCTCGACGTCGTCGAAGTCGGCGACCAGGGTGACGTCCCAGTTCACGCCCGGGTGCAGGATGTTCGCGCCGACGGTCAGCGCGCGGATCGACGGGACCAGCGGCGGCAGGGCGGCCAGCACGGCGACGATGGCGGCGGCATCCTCGACACGGGTTGCCTCATCGGTGGCGGACAGTTTCCAGGTGACGACGTGGCGAATCATTCGAGCTCCTTCAGGGCGGTGGACAGGCGGGCCGGGTCGACCCGCCAGATGGTGTGAACGCGGCCGTTGATCAAGAGAACCGGGATCTCCTCGGCGTAGGCGTCGAAGAGTTTCGGGTCATCGAGGATCGAGAGCTCGGTGAGCGTTGTCTGCGGCGAATCCGGGGTGCCGGCGAGTACCTCGGCGACGACCGCGCGCGCGTCATCGCAGAGATGACACCCGGGCCTGGTCAGCAGGGTGAGTTCGATTTTCGCCATGAATCAAGACTATTCGCAACGGCCTGCGCAACGGCTCCCGGATCGATAAGGTGATTCCAGCCATGGACCCCTCAGCGCAGAAACCCGTGATCGCGTTCTTCGACGTCGACAACACTCTGCTGCGCGGCGCCAGCCTGTATCACGTGGCCATCGGCGCCTGGCGGCTCGGGAAGCTGCCCCTTCAAGACGTTCTGCGCTTCTTCTGGCAGCAACGCCAGTTCATCCGTCTCGGCGAGAACCTCATGCACCTCGCCGACGTGCGCGACCGGGCGCTCGCCCTGATCGCCGGGCACACCGAGCTCGAGCTTCGCGCCCTCAGCGAGGACACGTTCGACCGCCGACTCGCCAAGCGGCTCTGGCCCGAGACGGTCGCGCTGACCCAGGAGCATCTCGCCCGGGGCCACCAGGTCTGGATCGTCTCCGCCACGGCACAGACCGTCGCGACCGTGATCGCCGAGCGCCTCGGACTGACGGGAGCCCTCGGCACGGTCTTTGAAAGCCGTGACGGCATCTTCACCGGCAACCTCGTCGGCCCCGTCTGCCATGGCCCGTCCAAGGCCGATGCCGCGGGCGAGCTGGCGCTGGCACTCGACTCGGACGCGGCATCCTGCTGGGCGTACTCGGACTCGCACAACGACATCCCGCTGCTCGAACTCGTCGGCAACCCGGTCGCGGTCAACCCCGATCACGCACTCACCGGGCACGCCGAAGAGAGCAGCTGGCCGATCCTCCGAATGAGTCCGTCGAGTATCCGAACGGCCCGCAGGCTCGCCAAAGCCGCTCGAGCCTGAGCCGGGCTTCCGTTTTCAGGCAATAGCCGCCGCCGACCGCCCAGGGCGGTCGAGCGCGGCTATTGCCTGAAAACGGAATGCGCACGGCAGGCGCAACACAAAGCGCCAGGCTTCATGGCCTGGCGCTCTGTCTGAAGCAGCTCGCGCCCCGAGGGGCACGGGTCAGAAAGTGACCGGTACTACTTCTTGTTGCGACGCTGGTGACGCGTCTTGCGCAGCAGCTTGCGGTGCTTCTTCTTAGCCATCCGCTTGCGACGCTTCTTGATTACTGAACCCACATGGACCTCACACGTATTGGGCTTCGTTGCGCAGGTCGCAACGAGAGAAAATGCCTCGGAGCAGTCTACAAGCCAGCGGCCTGATCGACTAATGGAGCATTCCGGCGGCGAGCCCTGACCCTACTTGCGAAGGCGGGAGACCAGCTTCGTCGCGTTCGCCTGCAGGTCCTCCACGAGCTCGCGCGCCTGGTGCGTGGTGTCGGCGGCGGTGCGGCCGACCGTCTTGGCGAAGGCGGCCACGGGTGAGGATGCGGCATCCGACTCCCCGGCGGCGGCCCGGGCGGCCGCGTCCCACGCGGCGTCCTCGGCAGCCATCGATGCGATGTCGAAGTCGGCCGAGAGGAAGGAGATCAGCCAGTCCTCGACGTCTTCGAGCGGGGCCGCATCGAGCTTGTAGTAGCGGTGCTGGCCCTCCTCACGAACCTGAACGAGCTCTGCCTCCCGAAGCACCTTGAGGTGCTTGGAGACCGTCGGCTGGCTGAGGTCGAGAGCGGTAACGAGCTCGGAAACGCTCGCCTCCCCGCCGTGCTCGGAGGATTCGTCTGCCTCCTCGACGTAGCGCTGCAGCAGGAGTTCGAGCAGGTGCCGCCGAGTGGGATCGGCAATCACGGAGAATATGTCGGCCATGACATAAGGCTAGTCAGAGAATCGGGCCCGCGTCAGGACCTTCTTTCTCTCAGCCTTCCCTCATGCCTGAATAGACTTTGGCGCTACGATTGCTCGCGACGCCAAGATTCCCCGGATGGGGGTAGCCGGGGAGAGGGCACTGGATGAGCGCCAGTCTCGCGTACCGTCGACAGCCCGATCGCAATCCGTTCGTCGCGCTGCGGAGCTGGGTCAACCATCTCGCCGGCAGCTACCCGTCCCGATTTGCCATCGTCGTCTTCGCCGCCCTGATCATGGTCTTCACCGTTCTCTTCTCGCTGCCCGCCGCGAGCGCGAACGGCCGCGTGACAGCCCTCGCCGATGCCCTGTTCACGGCCGTATCCGTCATCTGCGTGACCGGGCTGTCCACGGTCGACATGGCGACGCACTGGTCGGTGTTCGGCAACATCCTCGTCTTCGTCGGCGTTCAGATCGGGGCCGTCGGGGTGCTCACGCTCGCCTCGATCCTCGGCATGGTCATCTCCCGGCGGCTCGGCCTGCGCCAGCGCCTGATGGCCGCGAGCGACACGAACCCGATGCGCATCCACAGCGGGCCGGTCTCGGAGGGCCAGGCCGTGGGACTCGGCGAGATCGGCGGGCTGCTGCGCACCGTCGCCTTGAGCGCCCTGGTGATCGAGGTGGTCATCGCCGCGATTATGATCCCCCGGCTGCTGGATCATGGCATGGAGTTCGGCGAGGCCGTCTGGGACGGCTTCTACTACTCGGCGATGTCATTCACCAACACCGGGTTCAGCCCGAACGTTGAGGGCATGGCCCCCTTCGCCGACGACTACGTGTTCCTCTCCGCAATGATGCTGGGGGTGTTCCTCGGCTCGATCGGCTTCCCCGTGATCTACGTGCTCTCCCGCAACCTCAGGCACCCGCGGCGCTGGTCGATCCACGTGAAGCTGAC
>CANFBG010000175.1 GCA_947444785.1 Microbacteriaceae bacterium
GTGTTCGACCTCATCTACGGGGTCTTCGACGCCAGCGGCGGGGCCAAGACCCACACCGAGCTGACCCGCCAGGTGATGCAGCGCTTCCCGCAGCTCGTCACGCGCCAGATGGTGCGCGTCGCGGAGCTCGAAGACATCATGAGCAGGATCATCGCCGGCTGGCTCGAATCCCACGAGGGATTCGCGAGCGAGACCGACGACGAACGTCTCGAGGAGGCCCGGGTCATTCTCGGCCTCTGCCTCAGCACGGTGCGGGTCAGCATGAAGAACTGGGCCTCAAGCACCGCCTCCGCCGCCGATGCCGGAGATCCCCGCAAGCCTTACGAGCGCGCCATCGCGATGCTCAGAAAAGTATTGGACAGATTCTGATGAGTACCGACACCCGGCCGCCGGCAACGGCAAGCCGACCAGCAGTCAAAACAGCAGACACCGACGGGCCCAGCACCCGCAGTGTTCTCCTCGTCTTCGCCGGCCTGATGGTTGCGATGCTGCTGGCGTCGCTGGACCAGACCATCTTCAGCACGGCGCTGCCGACCATCGTGGGTGAGCTGAACGGCGTCGATCACATGCTGTGGGTGACGACCGCGTACATCCTCGCCTCGACCATCGTGATGCCCGTCTACGGCAAGCTCGGCGACCTCGTCGGCCGCAAGTGGCTGTTCGTCGCCGCGATCGTGCTCTTCCTCGTCGGCTCCGTGATGGGCGGCCTCTCCGACTCGATGGGCACCCTGATCGCCGGACGCGCGGTGCAGGGACTCGGCGGCGGTGGCCTGATGATTCTCGCCCTTGCGATCATCGCGGATGTCGTCCCCGCCCGCCAGCGCGGCAAGTACCAGGGCATCATGGGCGCGGTCTTTGCCGTCTCCAGCGTCGCCGGTCCGCTGCTCGGCGGCTACTTCACCGACGGCCCCGGCTGGCGCTGGGCGTTCTGGATGAACCTCCCGCTCGGCATCCTCGCCATCCTGAGCGCGGTCTACTTCCTGAAACTGCCCAAGCGTGAGTACGTCAAGTTGAAGATCGACCTCGCCGGCATGGTCGTGCTCGCCCTCGCCGCGACCGGCCTCGTGCTCTTCACCACCTGGGGCGGCAGCACCTACGCCTGGGACTCGCCCACGATCATCGGCCTGATCGCCGGCACCGTTCTGGCCGCCGTCGTGTTCGTGCTGATCGAGCGTCGGGCCGCCGAGCCGGTCATCCCGCTGGCCCTGTTCAAGAATCGCAACTTCAACCTGACGACGGCATCCGGTCTCATCATCGGCGTCGCCATGTTCGGGGCGCTCGCCTACATGCCCACCTACCTGCAGATGGTCACGGGTGTCGGGGCGACGGATGCGGGCCTGCTGATGATTCCGATGATGGGCGCGTTGCTGATCTCGTCGGTGGGCTCAGGCCAGATCGTGTCCCGCACAGGCCGCTACAAGGCCCTGCCGATCGTCGGAATGTTCATCACCGCAGCGGGGCTCTTCCTGCTCTCGACGATGACCGCGACGACGGCCCTCTGGCTGATGTGCGTCTTCCTCGGCGTGATGGGACTGGGACTCGGCATGAGCATGCAGATCCTGATCCTCGTCGTGCAGAACTCGTTCCCGCTGAGCATCGTCGGAACGGCGACCGCCTCGAACAACTTCTTCCGCCAGATCGGCTCGTCGCTCGGGGCCGCGATCGTCGGCAGCCTGTTCGTCTCGCGCCTCACGGAGAGCCTCTCGGCGAACCTGCCGGCGGGTGGCGCAGGGTCCACCGGCACGAACTCCCTGACGCCCGCGATCGTGAACGCCCTTCCGGAGGCCGCTCGCAGCGTCATCGTCGCCGCCTACAACGATGCCCTGACGCCGATCTTCCTGCTGCTGGTCCCGCTGGTGCTCGTCGCCGCGGTGCTGCTGATGTTCGTGGTCGAGAAGCCCCTGGCGACCAAGATCGATCGCAACATCGAGGTCTTCGAGGAGTCACTCGCCGCGGGCGCAAACCCGAGCGGGGATCTCACGATGACCGGTTCGATCAAGACGGTTCGCGCCGAGGCGGCAGAACTCGACCGCTAGCCCTGACCGCTAGCCCTGACCGCTAGCCCCGACCGCTGACGCGGCCACGCGGGCGGCGAGCGGCCTATCGTTGGAAGCAATGTATGTCGTCGTGTCGCCCGCTGTGAGCCTGAACGGCTCCGAGAGCCCCGATCGAAACCCCGACCAGGGTTCCGGCCGGGGCGTGTCCGTGGTGCTCACGCCGCTGGATGCCGCGGGCCTGCCGAACGGGCCGGCGGAGACCGTTTCGCCGGAGTCGCTCGCCACCGCGGTCCAAGAACGCGAGGCCGCCGGGCGCCCGCGCTGGGTCTGGGACGACACCGCCCACTGGTACCCGATGCTGTTGGCCGCCGGGGTGCGGGTCGAGCGGGCCGTCGACCTCCGGCTCTCGCATGCCATCCTGCGCCGATCGGCCCTCACGAGCGGTTCCGCGCTCGCGGCCTCGGCCCCCAGCGCGTGGGATGGGCCGCGCGCCCTGCCCGCCCGCCAGCGCCAGGAGACGACGCTCTTCGACTTCGACGAGGGCCCCGTGCCATCGGCCGGCGAACTTGACAGCCTCGCGGAGTTCCGGCTGCAGCGGGCCGCGATTACGGCATCCGGTGACCCGAGCCGGCTCGGCCTGCTGTTGGCCGCGGAGAGCGCCGGCGCCCTGATCGCCGCCGAGATGCAGTTCGCGGGCCTGCCCTGGAACGCCCGTCGGCACGACGAACTGCTGACCCGTGCGCTGGGCCCCCGGCCTGCCCCCGGGGCTCGGCCCGCCGAGATGGAGGCGCTGCTCGCGCGCATCCGCCACGAGCTTTCGGACCCCGAGGCGAATCCCGACTCGCCCCAGGAGCTCGTGAAGGCGCTCCGCCGGGCGGGGATCCAGACCGAGAGCACCAGATCGTGGGAGCTTCGCAACATCAAGCACCCGGCGATCGAGCCGCTGCTCGCCTACAAGAAACTTTCGCGCCTCCTGACCGCGAACGGCTGGAACTGGATCGATACCTGGGTGACCGGGGGCCGCTTCCACGCCACGTTCGTTCCGGGCGGGGTCGTCACAGGCCGCTGGGCGGCGGATGGCGGCGGCGCCCTGCAACTGCCCCACGCGGTGCGCGGCGCGGTCATCGCAGATGACGGCTGGAAACTCGTCGTGGCGGATGCCGCCCAGCTCGAACCGCGCATCCTCGCGGCCCTCTCGGGCGACCGGGCGATGGCCGCCGCGGGGCGCGACCAGGATCTCTATAACGGCATCGTCGCATCCGGCGCGGTCGATACCCGGGCCCATGCCAAGCTCGGCATGCTGGGCGCGATGTATGGCGGCACGTCGGGGGAGAGCGGCCGCATGCTGCCCCGGCTCGCCAAGGCCTACCCCCACGCCATCCGCTTCGTCGAAGACGCCGCCCGGGCCGGGGAGCGGGGCGAGATCGTCAGCACACGCCTCGGCCGCTCGTCCCCCGCGCCGAGCGATGCGTGGCTCGATGGCCAGGATGCCGGGGGAGACGGATCGGAGGCCGCGCGCCGCCGGGCCCAGACCGAGGCCCGCAGCTGGGGCCGCTTCACCCGCAACTTCGTCGTTCAGGGCACCGCCGCCGAGTGGGCGCTGTGCTGGATGGCCGGGCTCCGCGGGCGCCTCAGCGAGCTTGCCGGTCCGGCGGCCGCGCTGACGGACGGCCCGCATCTCGCCTTCTTCCTGCACGATGAGATCATGGTGCACACCCCGGGCGAGCTCGCCGACGACGTCGCCCGCATCGTTCGGGAGACCGCGGCGGAGGCCGGCCGCCTCATCTTCGGCGACGCCCCCGTGCAGTTCCCCGTCACCGTGGCGATCGTCGACAGCTACGACGAGGCCAAGGACTGACCTGCCGGACACAGACCCTCCGACACGCCAGTACAATACTGGTTTGGGCCTCATTCGCCAATGGGCAGCCCGACTCAGACCCAGGAGATTTTCGTGAGCTTGATCGTGCAGAAATACGGCGGATCATCCGTTGCCGACGCGGAGAGCATCAAGCGCGTCGCCAAGCGGATCGTCGAGACCAGGAAGGCCGGAAACGACGTCGTCGTCGCTGTCTCCGCCATGGGGGACTCCACCGACGAGCTGTTGGATCTCGCCCATGCCGTCGCTCCGATGCCGGCCCCCCGCGAGCTCGACATGCTGCTGAGCGCGGGCGAGCGCATCTCGATGGCGCTGCTCGCCATGGCCATCACGAGCCTCGGCCACGAGGCCCGCTCGTTCACCGGCAGCCAGGCCGGACTCATCACGGATGCGAAGCACGGCTCCGCGCGCATCGTCGACGTCACCCCGGTGCGGCTCCGCGAGGCACTGGACGAGGGCGCCATCGTCATCGTCGCCGGCTTCCAGGGCTTCAACCGCGACACCAAGGACATCACGACGCTCGGCCGCGGCGGCTCCGACACCACCGCCGTCGCGCTCGCCGCGGCGCTCGACGCCGACATCTGCGAGATCTACACGGATGTCGACGGCATCTACACGGCGGATCCCCGCGTCGTTCCGAAGGCCCGCAAGGTCGACCGGATCACGAGCGAGGAGATGCTCGAGCTCGCGGCCAACGGCGCCAAGGTGCTCTACATTCGCGCGGTGGAATACGCCCGCCGGCACGGAGTGACCCTGCACGTGCGGTCGTCCTTCAACAACAACCTCGGCACGATCGTCTACAATCCCAGCACCGACCCCAAGATTTTGAACCTGAAAGAGAGCGAGACCCCCGTGGAAGAGCCCCTCATCGCCGGTGTCGCCACCGACCTCAGCGAAGCGAAGATCACCGTCGTCGGCGTTCCCGACATCCCGGGCAAGGCCGCCCAGATCTTCAACCTCGTCGCCAAGACCGGCGCGAACATCGACATGATCGTGCAGAACGTCTCCGCTGCCGCGACCGGTCGCACCGACATCTCCTTCACCCTGCCCAAGACCGAGGGGCAGCTTGTGCTGATGGCTCTTCGCGCCGAGCAGGACGAGGTCGGCTTCGAGAGCCTGCAGTACGACGACCAGATCGGCAAGCTCGCCCTCGTCGGCGCGGGCATGCGCACCAATGCCGGCGTCTCGGCTCGCCTCTTTACCGCGCTGTACGAGGCCGGGATCAATATCGAGATGATCTCCACCAGCGAGATCCGCATCTCGGTCGTCACCCGCGCCGACACCATCAATGACGCGCTCCGCGTCGTACACACGGCGTTCGACCTCGACTCCGACACCGAGGCGACCGTGCACGGCGGTACCGGCCGCTAGCTGCGGCCCGGCCCACCGGCATCAGCA
>CANFBG010000176.1 GCA_947444785.1 Microbacteriaceae bacterium
GTCCCGCGGCGGTGCGCTGGCCCTGCTGGGTGGCAAGGGACCCGGTGCCGAGCTCCGAGCGGGAGCGGTCGGCGAGGTCGGCGGCGGATGCGACGCGGAGGCCATCGACGAGGCGGCCGAGAGGCTCCACGGCCGCGGCGTGGGCCAAAGCATCCGTGTCGCACAGGACTGACAGCGCGCCATCGGTGGCCGTGATCGACGCGAGTTGCGTCGTGACGGCTTCGATAGATTCAGCGTTGATGTCCATGTCTAGAGTCAACACGCACCCTCCGACATTGGGCCCCCCGAACGGGGACAAAAGGGGCAAAACAGGCCGAAAAAGGCCTAAAGAAGCGGCCCGAACCAGACCGTTACCAAGTCGTTACACATTTCGAGATCTGCAATGTCTGACAGACTTGGCACGCTGCATTTTCACCGCTGAAACTGCCTCCCACGTGGCGGCTCTGACCTCGGAAGTTGACCCATGAAGTACACCAATCTTCGCGACCTCACCGTGTCCTCGATCGGACTCGGCTGCATGGGCATGTCCCACCTCTACACGGGCTTCACGCAGGCCGACGACGTCTCGATCCGCACCATTCACCGCGCGCTGGAACTCGGCGTCACGCACTTCGACACCGCCGAGCTCTACGGCCCATTCACCAATGAGGTGCTCGTAGGCAAGGCGCTGAAGGGCCGCCGCGACCAGGTCGTCATTGCCACCAAGTTCGGCCTTCGCTCGCACGTGGGCAACGAGGGGCCGACCGACAGCTCCCCCGCGAACATCCGGGCCGCCGTCGAGGGCTCGCTGACCCGCCTGGGCACCGACTACATCGACCTCTACTACCAGCACCGCATCGACCGGAACACGCCAATCGAAGACGTCGTCGGCACGATGAGCGAACTGATCACCGAGGGCAAGATCCGGCACATCGGGCTCTCCGAGGCAGGCCAGGACAACATCCGCCGGGCGAACGCCGTGCACCCGATCACCGCCCTCCAGTCGGAGTACTCCCTCTGGACCCGCGACGGCGAGGACGGCACGCTCGACCTGCTGAAGGAGCTCGGCATCGGCTTCGTGCCCTACTCTCCCCTGAGTCGCGGCCTGCTGAGCGGTTCGATCCGCTCGCGCGTGCAGTTCGCCACAGATGACTGGCGCCTGACCAACCCGCGCTTCCAGGAGGACACCCTGCCACACAATCTCGAAGTGTTGACGGAGGTCGAGACCATCGCCGCCGAGCTTGATGCCACCACCTCCCAGATCGCGCTGGCCTGGCTGCTGGCCAAGGGCAGCGACTGGTCGCCGATTCCGGGAACCATCCGCATCGACCACCTCGAGGAGGACATGGCCGCGGCAGACATCGAGCTGAGCGCTGACCAGGTCGCCATCCTTGACCGGGTCACCCAGCCCGCCGGCGACCACCACACCGCGGCCCAGGCGATGATGCTCGACCGCGAGGGCAGCCCCGTGGCCACGACGACCGGAAACTAGAAGAATGAGCGACGCCGTCGATTCCGCAGCAACCATAGCGGATGCCGGCGCCGCGGCGCCCATCCGGGTCGCGGTCATCGGCCACGGCGAGGCGGGCTCCCTCATCGCGGGCGGCCTTCTCGCGGCCGGCGCCGACGTCATCGGCTTCGACAGGGTCACTCCGAAGAGCCCGACCACCCCACTCGCCGCGAGCATCGAGGAGGCCGTCTCCGGCGCCGACCTGGTGCTGTCGCTGAACTCGTCGACGGTCGCGACCCGCATCGCCGAGCAGGTCGCTCCCCTGTTGGGAGAAGGGGCGCTGTTCGCCGACCTCAACACCGGCACGCCGGCCCTGAAGAAGAAGCTCGCGGCCCTGTTCGCCGAGGGGTCGTTCGCCGACGTCGCCATCATGAAGCCCGTTCCGGGCCTCGCCGAGAAGGTGCCGATGGGCGTCGCCGGCACGGGTGCGGCACGGTTCATCGACCTGCTCGCGCCGTTCGGCATGAACCTCGAGTTCGTCTCCGAGGTTCCCGGCGAAGCGGCCGCCAGAAAGCTCCTGCGCAGCATCCTCGCCAAGGGGATGGCCGGCGTTCTGATCGACTGCCTCTGGGCGGCCGAGAGCATGGGGCTTCAAGACTGGGCGTACGCCGAGATCCTGAACGAGTTCGAGACGAGCAACGCCGAGACGGCCAAGCGGTACCTCACGGGTACGGCCCAGCACGTCAAGCGCCGCCAGATCGAGATGATGGATGTCGTCGAGATGCTGGACGAGAGCGGCTACGAGAGCACGATGATCGCGCCGATCGAGTTCAACTACGGCCGCATCCTGCACGGCAAGAAGATCCCGTTCAGCAAGCCGCCCCGCGACTAGCTGCGCCAACAACTTCCGTTTTCAGGCAGGAGCCGCCGCCGACCGCCCCAGGCGGTCGCGCGCGGCTCCTGCCTGAAAACGGAAGCACTAGTAGTCGAGCTGCTGCTGTAGGGCGTCGAGAACGATGTAGCAGGGCAGTACCTGGCGAACGCTGGAGTTCGGCTCGCGCTTCTCCTTGATCGCCGCCACGAACTCGCGGTCCTGCAGCTCGATGCCGTTCATCGACACCGCGACCGTCGACACATCGATCGGCTCCTCGCGGCCCGTGAACAGGTCGTCGTAGCGCGCGATGTAGGTCTCGGTGTCGCCGATGTAGCGGAAGAACGTGCCGAGCGGGCCGTTGTTGTTGAACGAGAGCGACAGGGTGCAGATCTTGCCGGTCTCGGTGCGCAGCTGCACCGACATGTCCATGGCGATGCCGAGCTCGGGGTGCTTCGGCCCCTGGATGGCATTGGCCGTGACGATCCTCTCGCCCGTCTGGTACTGGAAGAGGTCGACCGTGTGCGCGGCATGGTGCCAGAGCAGGTGATCGGTCCACGAGCGGGGAGCCCCCAGCGCGTTCATGTTGGTGCGCCGGAAGAAGTAGGTCTGCACATCCATCTGCTGGATGGCGAACTCCCCCGCCGTGATCCTGTTGTGCACGTACTGGTGCGACGGGTTGAACCTGCGGGTGTGGCCGGCCATCGCGATCAGGCCGGTCTCCTCCTGCACATCGACGATCTCCTTGACCCCCGCCAGCGAGTCCGCCATCGGGATCTCGACCATGACATGCTTGCCGGCCCGCAGCGCCTCGAGGGTCTGCGCGTGGTGCATCTGGGTCGGGGTCGCCAGGATCACGCCGTCGAGGTCGGGCTGGGCAAGCAGCTCGGCGTAGTCGGTGAAGGCGGCCTTGGCGCCGTATTTGGCGGCCACCTCCTCGGCTACGCCCATCCGGCTGTGGGCCACATATTGGATGGTGGCATCCGGAATCAGAGCGAGTGCGTCAAGGTGCTTCTGGCCGAAGGCGCCCAGGCCCACGACGGCGATGTTCACGGTCATCAGGCCTCTGTCTTGTCGGTGTCGGCGGAGGGCGTCAGGATCAGGTGGCCGACCGAGGTGTTCGAGCCGGGCACGTGGTTGAAGCGGTAGACCTCGTCGACGTTCTCGCCCAGGGCACCGCGCATGATGAGCCACATGATGAGCTCGACGCCCTCGGAGCCTGCCTCGATCATGTACTCGAGGTGCGGCTTGTACTGCAGCACCTCGGGCTGATTGATCAGGTCGTCCATGAACTGCTGGTCCCAGGGCAGGTTGATGAGCCCCGCGCGGGCACCCTGAATCTGGTGGCTCATGCCGCCGGTCCCCCAGACCTGCACGTCGAGGTCTTCGTCGAACTGCTCGACCGCGCGCCGGATGGCCTTGCCGATCGCGAAGCACCGCTCACCGGAGGGCTGCGGGTACATCACGACGTTGACCGCGACCGGGATGATCTTCGCCGGCCACTTGTCGGGCGTGCCGAACATGAGAGAGAGCGGCACGGTCAGCCCGTGATCCACCTCGAGCACGTTCAAGACGGTCATGTCGAAGTCGTCGAGGATGAGCGAGGCGGCGAGATGGGTGGCCAGCTCGGGGGCCCCGTCGACGACCGGGATCGGACGCGGGCCGTAGCCCTCGTCGCAGATCTCGAAGGACTCCGCGACCCCGATCGCGAACGTCGGCATGATCTCCATGCCGAAATAGGATGCGTGGTCGTTGTAGATGACGATCGCCACGTCGGGGGTGTTGCTCTTCATCCAGGTCTTGGAGAACTCGTAGCCGTCGAACATCGGCTTCCAGTACGGATCCTGCGTGCGGCCCATATCGACGGCGGCCCCGACGGCGGGGACATGGCTGGTGGCGACACCTGCGGTGATCTTGGCCATTACGCCTCTCCTCTTTCCTTCTTCGAGCGCCAGCCCTCGATGTTGCGGCCGCCGGCCAGCATCATCGCCTGGTACTGCTCGACGTTCATGTCGGTCATCGTGCTCACGGCCTGAACGTAGGACAGGCCCTCCGTCGCGAAGATCTTCGCCAGGAAGTAGACGTTGCCGCCGTTGTCGAGCATCTTCTGGAAGTCGCGGGTCAGGACGGCCTGCTTCTGGTCCTCCGTCATGTCCCACTCGTCGAGGTACGCGCGCTCGTCGGCTAAGAACTTCTCCCGGTTCGGAGCCTTTCGAAGGCTCATGCAGAACTGGTTGAGGTGAAAGCCCTCCCGGGCCTTCTCGATGGTGAAGATGGTCGTGCCAGGAATGTCCTTGAACTGCTCGAAATCGGGTTTCATCATCAGCTCCAATAGAGGGTGTCGGGGTTTGTCACGAGCAGCTTCTGCTGCAGGGCGGGCGTCACGGCGATCGAGGGCACGTAATCGAGAAGGATGCCGTCATCCGGCATCTCCTTCTTCATGTTCGGATGCGGCCAGTCGGTTCCCCAGAGCACGCGATCGGAGAACTCCTCGACGATTGCCTTCGCGAACGGCACGACATCGGCGTACAGCGGGGCACCGGAGACAGTGATGCGGTCGGGGCAGCTCACCTTGGAGAACACGTTGGGGTTCTCCCGCATGAACGCAAGGAACACGGCGAACTCGGGGCCCTCGACACTTTTCGTGACATCGGGGCGGCCCATGTGGTCGATCACGATGGGGATGTTCAGGCTCGTGAAGAAATCCCACTTCTCCAGCAGGTCACTGGGCTCGAAGTAGAGCACTACGTGCCAGCCCAAGGGCCGGATCTTCTCGATGATCTGGCGGTAGTAGTCATCGGGCTTCGGGTCGACGAGGCGCTTGACGTAGTTGAAGCGCACGCCGCGAACGCCCAGTTGGTGCATTCTTGCGAGCTCGTCATGCGTGACGTCGGCCTTGACCGTGACGACTCCGCGAGCGCGGTCATTGGAGTGCTCGAGTACGTCGAGCAGGGCGCTGTTGTCGGCA
>CANFBG010000177.1 GCA_947444785.1 Microbacteriaceae bacterium
GAGTTGACCTATGCCTTTGTTGTGCTGACAGTAGGCGCCGGATTCTCATTCGTCGCTTCTGCAATAGGCATCACAGACCCGGCGTGGGCGACGGCATCACCCTCAGCCGTGGTCATTGCTTCCATAGTCCTTGCGGCCAGGGTGGGGCTACTTGTAATCTTACCTGTCATTGCCGCATTCAAGGCGTTTAGTGGACATAGCTGGCCGGTGATCTGCCTGTCGCTCATCTCCGTTTTTCAGCTGCTACTGATCGGGTTGGGAAGCATTTTTGTGCTCCTTTTCACGATCCTTACCGTGTTAGGTACAGCGATCCTTTGGTTGCCAAACCCTCGCAGGTACTCGAAACAGTTGTCGTTGCAGAGACGCGAGCTGCGCGGCTGATGATGGTGACGGTCCCAATCGGCGCGCGTTAACGGGGAGGAGGTGAGACTGGATGCGCAGTTGGCATCGCGACATTCGGCGCAGGCGCTTCAACTCGTCCCGCGCTGGCAGCAGTTCGGGGTTTTGCGGCCAATAGGGTCGGATTGGGTGTGGTGAGAGATGCTGGGCGCTCTACAGCATGGGTTGGTGGCTCATATGGCGCCGTGTCAACAGGTAAGTATGCGTACGGAAGGGTTTTCCAGTGAAAGCGGTTAAGTGGCAATCAGTTTCTCCTGTATTGCTCCTCGGAGTCTTTATTACCTGGCTCATTGTTTGGAATTCTGGCCGGGCGACAGACGCGCTCTTGCCTTGGATTGTCTTGGGGCTACCAACGGTTGTCGTCGTAACAATCTTTATGAGTGTGGTGGCTACTCTGCGTCGCAGAAAGTCCGTCCGGACGTGGGACCTGATGCTGCACGAGGACCCGGATTCCGAGCATTTCATCATGTTTGTCTATCCGACTGTCAAGGCTCAACTTGGCAGAATCGGCTGGCGCCTTCACGAGTCGGCTCACCTGTCCATACCAGCGATTGGAGTCGGTATCGGCCCGCGTTCCATCACCTTCTGGGAAGCGGGCGTGGACGGACCTACGCTCACCCTTGTCGCGACTGACATCGCATCAGTGAAAGTCTCTCCCGTCAGCGACGGCTTCCGAAATCACCGCGCAATCCAAATCATGCTCACCACGAACAACCGCTCTAACGTCCTCGAATTGAACCTCAGAGATGTCCGCCACCACACTCTGTCACTTGAAGAAATGGATGAAGCACGGAGGAAATGTTCGGAGTTGAAGGTTCCAGGAGACTAGGAGAGTTCGTCTGCGCGCGTCGTCCAGTGGGGTGGATCACTGATGTGAATTGGGAGGGGATTACGTGAGCCAGAACAAGTCAAAGAATAGAGCCGTCGCGGGTGTCATAGTCGTAATTTTCACCTTCCAGCTGTGGAACGTGGTCATTAGGCCTGTAGCGAGGGCCTTCGTGACTGGCGACGAAAAGGACTACGCGGAGGCTGTCTTTTCCGTTCTCCTTACAGCTGCGATCTGCGGGGTCGTCGTTGTCGCATTCATGATCGTTATGCGTCCCGGCGTGGTTCGGCTCAGAGCGGTTCGCCGGCTGGAAGCTCAGAGTGATGCGCTCGCTCTGACGGCCCGAGGCAATGATGAGTTGAGGAAGGCGCTCAGCGCCGGACTGCTGCTCAAGAAGCCGGATGAGCGGAAGAACCTCCCGGGGTTCTCCTTTGCTGTGTCGGCAAATGCGTCGGGCATCCGGTTCTGGGTGGGAACGAAAGACCCGGAGAACATCGTTGAGCTCGATTGGGCAGATATCGACACGGTCACGACAGGGGGCGTTGACGATGACGTGCGAATCTTGCCTGCCATCTCGATACAAGTACGGCCGGGCAATTCCGATTCGGCGGCTCTTGTGTTTGCGCTTGGTACTGAACGGTTCCTTGGCATGGGATTCCGGGGGCGAGCTTCGGTGGAGGCAGTTGCGCAGGCACTCGAAGCTATTCGTCTCGCTTCCGTCGAATCGTGAGCCGCGCCGGGGTTCACGCCGTCTCGCGGCTGAGGTTCTCTTCACCGTCATTGAGTTGACGTGCGAAGCGGTGCGGGGTCGAAAAATTCTCAGTGTGCTTCGCCCGGATGGTCCCCTGAATCTCGGGGGAGAGGTGGGCCCCGTCGGGCTCGAACCGACGACCAACGGATTAAAAGTCCGATGCTCTACCAACTGAGCTAGAGGCCCTCGCCAATAAATCTATCGTGTCTTGGCCGACATGGTGAACAGGGGCAGACTAGAGGGATGACCGGTGAATTTCGCAAGCCCGCCCTCTTCGGCGGCCGAGAGTTTGAGGGCTTCCAGGGCGGGGAGGATCCCGCCAAGATCAGTCGGCTCGCGCACGACACCGCCAGCGCGCTGCTCGGCCGGGTCAGGGACAGCCAAGACCCCGAGGTCGTCGATCGCCTGATCGAATTCACGGATGTCCACGGCATCGATGCGATCGCCGAGCTGTGGTCTAGGGCCTCCTCTCACAGCCTCCCCGGGGCCCTGTGGCGCATCTACCTGCTGCGCGCCCTCATCCGGCAGGACGCCGAACAGTCGAGCTTCCTGTTCCAGCGCGGGGCGGATCTCGCCGTATCCATCGACCCGGTCGTCGCCGGCGCCGGTTCGCCGACCGGGCCCGCGGAGATCACGGCGCTCGCCGATGAGATTCTTCGCGGCATCTTCGAAGGTGACTTCGCGGTGGCCCTGGAACGCGCATCCGCTTTCTGCCGCCTCATGTCGCTCGGTGCTGCGGCGGAGGCCACCGATAGTGACAGGGACTCGCCGGACCGCGCCAGCGAGCTCACAACACGGTCCCATCGGTTCCTGGCGACCGCTGGTGAGTTGGATGTCTGTGCCAGGCTCTGGCGCCAAGACAGCCTGGACTGAAATCACACCCACGGGTTCCTGAATGCCGGCTGGTCGAATCTGGATTTGGCCCCGTGGCTTTGGGTAAACTTATCCAGCCGGGCCGTGGTAACCCCGGGCTCCATTTTCCGCCGTCACGAACGGCCTTCCGCCGAGAGGCGTTCCGCGGCCCGGTTTCATCTCCTCTCACAAAAGCCCGCTGTGCCAGAGCCAATCCGATCGGCTCTGCACGCCGAATACATGGTGTGAAGACGAGCCGGCGGATCGACTGCAGGAGAACCCCTTTCAGGGGGGCATGACATGCTTAGGCTCGTGACAACCGATACCGAGCCAGGGGCCAGTGCCCAACTAGATTTCGTCGTCACCGTCGAGACCCTCCTTGAGCGCGTCGCCCTCGGCGATCATGTCGCCTTCGCAGAGATGTATGACCGGGTCGCGCCGCGCGTGCTCGGCCTGATCCGGCGGTTGCTGATCGATGCGGCACAATCAGAGGAAGTAGCGCAGGAGGTGTTCTTGGAGATCTGGCGAACGGCCACGAGATTCGATACCCAGCGTGGGGCCGCGCTCTCCTGGATCCTCACTATGGCGCACCGAAGGGCCGTAGACCGGGTGCGGGCAGCCCAAGCGGGCCACGATCGCGATATCAAGATCGGCATCAGGGACCTCGACAGGGATTTCGACCAGGTCACCGAGTCCGTCGAAATCAGGATCGAGCATGAAAGGGTCAAGCGAGCGATGCTGCAGCTCACGGCTTTACAGCGTGAAGCCATCTCCCTGGCCTACTACGGCGGCTATAGTCACAGCGAGGTCGCCTCACTTCTGTCCGTGCCGATTGGAACTGTGAAGACAAGACTGCGAGACGGCATGATCCGCCTCCGAGACGCGATGGGAGTGTCCTGATGACCGAAAACGATGACTCGCGCCTGACCTCCGGCGCATTCTCCCTCGACGCACTGTCGCCCGAGGAATCACGAGCTTTCCAGCGGGCAGCGGATGCTGATCCCGATCTTCGGCGCGAGGCAGACGAGCTGCTGGAGACCGCTGCAGTATTGGGTCTGGCGACCTCGCCCGTGGATCCTCCTGCGCGGCTCAAGGCCGACCTGATGGCCCTCATCATGCAGACCCCCCAGCTTCCCGCGGCCGTGGTCGTCGATGATGCCGCAGACCGCGCACAGGCCACCCCCGCGATGAGAAAGTCGCAGTCGCGGTGGTTCTCCCGCCCGGGCGTCTTCCTCGTCGCCGCCGCCGCCGCGGTGGCCCTGTTCGTCGGGGGAGGGTTTGCCGGGGCGTTGGTCGCCGGGAACTCCAGCGTGCCGGACACTCAGGCCAGGGGCATCGCGCAGATCTCCGCCGCGCCCGATGCCACCATGGCGCGCACAGCCGTCGCCGGGGGCGGAAACGCGACGCTGATGTGGTCCAAGAGCCTGGGCGAGTCTGCTGTTCTGACCTCTGGACTGCCGGCGCTGGCCAGTGGACACGTCTATGAGGCGTGGTACATCAATGGCACGACCGTCGTTTCGGCGGGAGTTCTTGTCAGTCAGGACCCGACCATGTCGTGGTGCGTGCTGAGCGGCGTGATGAAGGACGGCGCCACCATCGGTGTCACGGTTGAGCCTTCGGGTGGCTCTGACCAGCCGACGACCGTGCCCATAATCGCGATGGCGACCGCCTAGCGCGAATCGCAACAGAGAACGGCCCGGCACTCTCGAAAGAGGGCCGGGCCGTCGTTGTCTCAGGGCTGTGGGTCTAGCCGAAGCGGCCGGATACGTAGTCTTCCGTTGCCTGCACGCGCGGATGCGAGAAGATCGTGGTCGTGTCGCCGAACTCGATCAGCTTGCCGGGCTTGCCCGTGCCGGCGATGTTGAAGAAGGCGGTGCGGTCGGACACCCGGGAGGCCTGCTGCATGTTGTGGGTCACGATGACGATCGTGTACTGCTCCTTGAGTTCCTTGATCAGGTCCTCGATGGCCAGCGTCGAGATCGGGTCGAGGGCCGAGCAGGGCTCGTCCATCAGAAGCACGTCGGGTTCGACCGTGATGGCGCGGGCGATACAGAGACGCTGCTGCTGGCCGCCGGAGAGGCCGCCGCCCGGCAGGTTCAGCCGGTCCTTGACCTCCTCCCACAGGTTGGCTCCGCGGAGGCCCTTCTCGACCAGGTCGTCGCCGTCGTTCTTGGTGAGGCGACGGTTGTTCAGTTTGAGGCCGGCCAGCACGTTGTCACGGATAGACATCGTCGGGAACGGGTTCGCCCGCTGGAAGACCATGCCGACCTGGCGGCGAACCATCACGGGGTCGACGCCGGGGGCGTAGAGATCGTTTCCGTCGATCACGACCTGTCCCTCGACGCGGGCGCCGGGGATCACCTCGTGCATGCGGTTCAGGGTGCGCAGGAAGGTGGACTTGCCACAGC
>CANFBG010000178.1 GCA_947444785.1 Microbacteriaceae bacterium
CGCACCGGGGACTGGGCGCCCGCGGCCGCCGACGACGTCTCGATGCGCTCGACAACCCGGGTGAGGCTGGTGGAGATGCTCGTGGCGATCTGGGCCGCGAGGGCGGGATTGGCGTCGAGAACGGCGATCTCGATGATGGTCGTGTTCAGGGGCGCCGACACGCCGACCCGGGCGGCGAGGTCGTCAGAGCTCATCGCCAGGCCCAGGCTCGCGACCACCGGCAGGAGCACGAGCGGCGTCGTGGCCAGGTCGGAGTAGGTCTTCACGCGCTGCTGGGAGAACGTGTTGCCCTGGGCCAATTCCTGCACGGTGTCGCCGCCGGCCGTCGACACGAAGACCTTGGCCGCCGATCGATACAGGGGCGTCTGGACAGACGCATAGGCGGCCCCGAGGCCTGCCCCCACGATGACGCAGAGCACGAGGATCGCCCAACTCTTGCGGAGAACCCTCACGTAGTCGCGTAGTTCCACTGTGCCGACCATCTCTCGTAAACCAGCGGCAAGACGAGTTCAGGGCCCCCAACTCACCTTGTGACACGAGGACGGTAGCAACGGGGGCCCTCAGCGCTGGAGCCCCTACTTTCCGAACGGGGTACCCCCTTGCCCGCTCCTACCCCGGCGGCGAATCTGGCCCTTTCGGCGCACACGTCACGAGGGAGGGCCGGATGAGAATCGCGATCGTCCACAGCTTCTACTCCGCCGCCCAACCGAGCGGGGAGAACGTCGTCGTTCTCGCCCAGGCGGCGGCGCTTCGCCGGGCGGGCCACGACGTGCTCCTGGTCTCCCGGGCATCGGATTCCGCGATCGGCTCCTCGAGGCTCGCCGCCGTCGCCGTCGGCCTCGCCGTGGCGACCGGTCGGGGAGCGGATCCGAGCGCCGAGCTGCGGGCCTTCGACCCCGACATCGTTCACGTGCACAACCTCTTTCCCAACTGGGGCCGGCACTGGCTGGCGAGCTGGCCGACCCCCCTCGTGGCAACCCTGCACAACTTCCGCTCCTACTGCTCGGCGGGCACGCTGTACCGAAACGGCGCCCCCTGCACCGAATGCCTCGACCACGGAAGCCACCGCGCGGCCGTGAACAGCTGCTACCGCAATTCCCTCGCGGCGAGCATCCCGCTGGCCATCGCCACCCGCGGGGGCGCCCGCACCGACGAGGTGATCTGCCGAGCGGATGCGCTGATCGCCCTGTCGGGACGCGCCGCGGCCACGCACCTGGTCGCCGGGGTCGACGATGCCAAACTCCGACTGGTGCCGAACTTCGTCGTGGATTCGGCGGGAGCGCCATCGCCCGGCAGCGACACCGACCCTGACCCCTCTGCGGGCGCGCCCCGCTGGCTCGTGACCAGCCGGCTCAGCGCCGAGAAGGGCGTCGCGGAACTGCTTCGGGGCTGGCCCGCGGATGTCGGCCTCGACGTCGTCGGCGGCGGGCCCCTCAAGCGGGAGCTTGAAGACGCCGCCTCCCCCGCCGTGCGCTTTCACGGCACCGTCGCACACGATGCCGTGGCCGGATTCCTGAACCGGGCCCACGGGTTCGTCTTCCCCTCCCGGTCGCCGGAGGGCGGCCCGCTGGCCTATGGCGAGGCGCTCGCCGCGGGCCTGCCCGTCATCGCCCTCGCCGGCAGCGGCGCGGCCGATGACGTCGCCGAGTCGGGCTCGGGCCTGGTGCTCTCGTCGTGGTCTGAGCTGGCCGGGGCCATCCGAACGATCGACGAGCGGTGGCCCGCATTCAGCGCGGCCGCACGGCGCCGCTACGAGGAGGCGTACTCCGAGGCCACGTGGCTGAGCGCGACGACGGAGGTCTATGAGGAGGTCCTGGCCCGAGCCGCGTTCGCCGGCCGGAGTCGACCGGGAGGAGCCGGGTGACCGACCAGCTGCCGACACCCCTGCCGACACCCCTGGCGAAATCCCCCGGCGGCCGCCTGGCCAGGATGCCCCGGGTCGTGATTCTGCAGGAATACATTCCGGCGTACCGGGCACCCTTCTTCCGCGGCCTCAGGGTCGCTGCGGCCGCGGCCGGCATCGACCTCGTGATCGCCGCCGGCGAGCCGGGCGGCGAGCTGGTTCGTCGCGGCGACGCGGTCACGCTCGACTTCGCGCGGGAGGTGCGCCAGCGCGAGTGGCGGCTGTTCGGGCGACGCCTCGTGCTGCGCGACGTTCGCGAGACGATCGCCGGTGCCGACCTCGTCATCCTGGAGCAGGCCCGCCGGAACATCGATGCCTACCGGCTGCTGGGCGGGCGACGCAAACCGGGGCTGCGCGTCGCGCTCTGGGGCCACGGCCGCGACTACACGAAGCACACCGGCCGGCTGGACCGCGCCGTTCAGGGCTGGCTCACCTCGCGGGCCGACTGGTTCTTCGCGTACACCGCGGGCGGGGTCGCCGCGGTGACGGGCGACGGGTTTCCCGGTGCCCGCACGAGCATCGTGCAGAACGCCATCGACACAGGCGCACTCCGCGCCGACATCGACGGGGTCACGCCCCAGTCGCGGGAGGCGCTCTCGATCAAGGCCGACCTGACCGGGCTGACGGCCGTGTTCCTCGGCGCCCTCGACGACTCCAAGCGGCTGCCGTTGCTGATCGAGGCGGCTGGGCGGGTGAATCTCGAGGAGTCGGGCTTTCGGCTGCTGATCGCGGGCGACGGCCCCCTGCGGGGCCAGGTCGAGGGGTGGGCGGCGAGGTACTACTGGCTCACCTATTTGGGCCCGGTAACGGGCCCCGAGAAGGCCCTGGCTCTCGCCTCGGCCCAGGTCATCGCTGTGCCGGGGCGCATCGGCCTCGTGGCGGTCGACAGCCTCGCCGCCGGCCTGCCCATCGTGACCACGGCGTACCCGTTGCACGGCCCCGAGTTCGAGTACCTCACCGACGGGGTGACCGCCGTCGTCGCCCCCGACAGCGTCGACGACTACGCGAGGGCGCTGTGCGACACGATCACGAATGCGGCCAGCCTGGCCCGGCTGTCAGCGGCCTGCCGGGTGGCGGGGGAAGGAATCACCGTCGACGCGATGGTCGCCAACTTCCTCGCCGGGATTCGCGGCGCACTGAACGCGGGCACGGCATGAGGGCGATCGTGATCATGGCGTGCTTCAACCGACGGGACACGACCGTGCGCTCGATCGAGGGGGCACGCCTCGCGGCCGATGTCGCGGGCGTCGAGCTGTCGTTCGTCGTGTTCGATGACGGCTCCACCGACGGCACCGCCGAGGCCCTGGCCGGACTGTGCGGGCAGATCACGGTGCTGCGCGGGGATGGCACGTACTTCTGGGCGCGGGGCATGGCGACGGCGGAGGCCGCGGCGCTGGAGAGCATCGCCCTGGGCCGCATCGCCCCGGCCGACGGCGCCGGGGAGATTCACCTCGTCTGGCTGAACGACGACGTCTTCCTCGACGACGACGCGTTCCTGCGCCTCGCCGAGACGGTCGCAGCTCATCCCGGGGCGATCATCGCGGGGGCGACGCGCGACCCCGAGGGCGGACACGTCACCTACTCGGGCCTGGCCTCGGGCGGCAGGCATCCGCTGAACTTCAAGCGCATCGCCCCGACGAACGCGCCCCAGCGGGTGACGACGTTCAACGGCAACCTCGTCGTCGTGCCCGCATCTGTCGCCGCCCGCATCGGCGGCATCGACGGCGGGTTCTCCCACGCGCTGGCCGATATCGACTACGGCCTCCGGGCGCAACGGCTCGGCATCGCCGTTCTGCTCTCGCCGGGAACGTGCGGGACCTGCCCGGAGAACCCCGCGGAGCGTCCCCAGCCGGCGGGGGCCGAGTGGCAGAGGTTTCTCGGCGCCAAGGGCGGCGGCAACTACCCGTCGCTTCGGCTGATCCTGATGAAAAGTCACCGCAGATCCTGGTTTGCGTTCGTCGCGAGCACGTATGCGCTCTGGTGGCTACGCCGAATCGCCCCCCCGGTCAAGGCCCTCGCCCGCGGGCGTTCTGGCGTTTTATGATCCGCACAGATCTTGATCCCGATGAAAGGCGATCCACTCGATGAGGTGGTCAATCCCCCAGCTGATCAGCCCTCGGGGTGCCGGGCTGGGCAATGAGATCTTCCCGTGGGCCAAGGCCTATCTCGCGTCCAGCGCGCTGGGGCTTCGCCTCGTCGACCCACCCTGGCGGCTGAACACCAGGCGGTACGACCGGGAACTCGACGCGGGGCCCTGGGACACCATCGGGTATCTGGCCACGCGCGCACTGCCGTCGGCCGAGGTGTCGAGGGCCATGGTGATCGAGACCGGAAAGCTCGACTACTACGAGGCGATGAAGGCCCTGGGCCCCGAGCTCCGAAGACAGCGGGTGGCATCGGTGCTGCACACCTCCGGCATGCACGGCGGCTATCTGGGCATCAGGAGGGCACGCCCCTTTCTTCGGCGTTCGCTTCTCGGTGCCCCTGCGGCCGTGGCCGCCACCGAGCAGATCCTCGAGCTCCCCGGGCCACGAGTGCGAATAGGGGTGCACGTTCGCGCCGGGGACTTCGATGAGGGCAGGCAGGTTCAG
This sequence comes from Microbacteriaceae bacterium, assembly GCA_947444785.1. Taxonomy (GTDB): domain Bacteria; phylum Actinomycetota; class Actinomycetes; order Actinomycetales; family Microbacteriaceae; genus Agreia. The sequence continues at coordinate 4,495 of CANFBG010000178.1, forward strand.
CCGGGTGTCTTCAACGAACGCCTCCCCCTGGCGTGGTCGATCGAGGTGGTGAACAGCCTGGCCGAGGCCTTGGAATCGGACGTTCGAGTCTTTCTCGCATCCGATGAGCCGTCTCAATCGCTGACGGAGGCGTTCACGGTGGCCGGCCGCCCCCCCGAGATCCTCTGCACGACGTCGGTCGGCGACCTCGCCGTTCTCGCCGATTGCGACCTCATCGTCTCCAGCGTGAGCAGCTTCTCGATGCTGGCCATCTTTCTGAGCGACGCCTTCTACGTCTGGCACAAGGATCAGCTCAGCAGCCAGAACGGCTGGCTGAGCATCTGGGGTCACGAGGCGGATGCGGCGGGCGGAGGACCCACCCAGATGGCGATCACAGACCAGTCGCCGATTCGGGCCACGGTTCGTCGAGGAATACCGCAGGGCCAGAAGCCGCGGTGGCCCCGAACTGTCCTCCGGCAATTGGAGCTGCGGGCCAGGGCGAGGCGCTGGTCTGACGACCTGATCTACTTCGGGGTCTCCGAGGCGGGATCCCGGCATTGAGCGCCCTGTTCTCGTACTTGATCAACGCGGTCGGCGTGCTGCTCGTTTACTTCTTCATTCGCCTCGTCGCCCGCTGGCCCCAGCTCGGCGCCCTGTCGATGGCGGTGACCTGCCTGATCGCGTGGGAGATTCCCAGCCCGGAGGCGCTTGTGCGCGTCTACGGCCTGAGCATCTACTAC
>CANFBG010000179.1 GCA_947444785.1 Microbacteriaceae bacterium
ACCTCGATCGCCATCCTCGGCAACGGCGGACCGGAGGGCGTGAACTTCCTCGCCTCGTTCTCGCCCGCCGAGATCCTGGCGGGCGGCCTGACGGGCTCCGCCGGAATCGCCTTTGCGTTTGCGTTCGCCTCATTCATCGGCTTCGAGGCCACTGCCATCTACGGCGAGGAGTCCAAGGACCCGAAGAAGGTCGTTCCGCGGGCCACCTACCTCGCTGTCGGCGTGATCACTGTGCTCTTCGCCCTGACCGCCTTCGCCATGGTGACCGGCATGGGTTCGTCGGCCGTCGTCGCCGAGACGATGTCCCGCTCCAACGGCCTCGTCGACCCCGCGTCGGTTCTCTTCTCGCTGGCCACCCAGTACGTCGGCCCCTGGATGGCGACCATCATGAGCATCCTCGTCATGTCGAGCCTCTTCGCCGGCCTCCTCGCGTTCCAGAACGCGGCGAGCCGCTACCTGTTCGCCATGGCTCGCGGCGGCGTCTTGAACGCCCGTCTGAGCAAGGTGAACGGGCGAGGGGCCCCGGCCGCGGCATCCATCGTCACCTCGGTGATCACCGGTGTCGTCATCATCGCGTTCGCCGCCTTCCAGCTCGACCCGGTGCTGAACCTCTTCTACTGGTTCAGCGGGCTCTCGGTCGTCGCGATCGTCCTGATCGAGATCCTCGTGTGCCTGGCCGTGATCGTGTACTTCGCCAAGAACAAGGGCGGCGAGAACATCTTCCAGACGATCATTGCCCCGGTCGCGGCAACGATCGGCCTGATCCTGGGGGAGTACCTGCTGATGTCCCGCTTCGGACTCCTGGCCGGCACGGTTGCCGACGGTGTCGACCCGACCACCGAGTCGTGGGGGCTGAGCCCCATCGGCTGGAGCCTCGTGCTCCTGCCGTTCGTGCTCTGGGTCGTCGGCTATGTCGTCTCGCGCACCCGCCGCAGCATCAATGAAGAGCTCGTTCGCGACGTCGTCGAGTAGCGTCCCGAAACGACAAAGAACCTCGGGTGGCCGTCTGGCCCACCCGAGGTTCTTTTCGTTTATTCCTAGAGGTGCATGAACGTGGTCTTCATCTCGGTGTACTTCTCGAGCGCGTGGCGAGACTTGTCCCGGCCGTTGCCCGAGAGCTTGTAGCCGCCGAAGGGCACCGTGAGGTCGCCCTCCTCGTAGCAGTTCACCCAGACCGTGCCGGCCTTCAGCTGCCGGGACAGGCGATGGGCCTTGGAGAGGTTCGAAGTCCAGAGCCCGGCGGCCAGGCCGTAGTCGGAGTTGTTGGCTACGCGCACGGCCTCCTCGTCGCTGTCGACCACGACGATCGCCAGTACCGGGCCGAAGACCTCCTGCTGGGCGAGCCGGGAGTCGGGGTCGACGTGCGTGAAGATCGTCGGGGCGAAGTGCGACCCGGCGCCTTCGATCGCCTGGCCCCCGATGATGGCCTGGGCGCCGTCCTCGAGGGCATCCGCGACGTGCCGGGCCACATCGGCGACGCGGGCGCTGGATGCGAGGGGCCCCATCGCCGTCGCGGGGTCGAGCGGGTCTCCCGGGGCCAGCGCCGCGGCCCTGGCCAGCACTCCCGCGGTGACCTCGTCGGCGATGTCCCGATGCACGATCAGGCGCGAGGGCGCCGTGCACATCTGGCCGGCGTTGAAGAAGATTCCCCATGCGGCGGTCGCGATGGCGGTGTCGAGGTCGGGCGCGTCCGGCAGGATGATGTTCCCGCTCTTGCCGCCGAGCTCCAGCCAGGTTCGCTTGAGGTTCGAGCGCGCGGAGTACTCGAGGTAGGCGCGGCCCACCTCCGTGGAGCCGGTGAAGGCGAGGGCGTCGACGTCGCTGTGCATGCCGAGGTGTCGTCCCAGCATTGATCCCCTGCCGGGCACGACGTTCAGCACGCCCGCGGGGATTCCCGCCTCAAGCGCCAGCTCGGCGATTCTGAGCGCCGAGAGTGACGAGAGGTCCGAGGGCTTCTGCACGACGGTGCAGCCGACGGCCAGTGCCGGCGCGATCTTCCAGGCGGCGAGCGTCAGGGGGAAGTTCCACGGGGTCACGACGCCGACCACGCCGATCGGCTCGCGGGTGATCAGGGCGAGGTCGTCGTCGCCGACGTTGGAGACCTCGTCGAGCTCCTTGTCGGCGATCTCCGCGTACCAGCGGTAGGTCGCGATCACCGCGCGCATCTCGATGCCCCAGGCCTCCTCGATCGGCTTTCCCATCTCGAGGCTGATCATCAGGGCGAGCTCGTCGCGGTGCTCCTCGATGAGGGCGACCCAGCGCTGCATCAGCTCCTTTCGAACGCGCGGGGCGTAGCGGGGCCAGGGTCCGTCGTCGAAGGCCCGACGGGCGGCGGCGATCGCCAGGTCGAGGTCGTGCACACCGCCGGCCGGTACCTCGGTCAGCAGGGCGCCCGTGCGGGGCGAGATGTGCGCGAATGCCTCGCCGTCCTGGGCCGTCGCCAGCTGTCCGTCGATCACGAGGCGATCGGGGAAGCGCACGCTGGCTGCTCGTTCGAGCCAATCCGAGTGGGTCAGGCCGGCGGTCGTCTTTGGCGCGCTGGGGGAGGTCACGGTGGGGTCCGATCATTGTGAGGAACAGGTCTCCCCAGACTAGATCATTCGGCTCCGAATCATTTTAGCGAGAGTGAACGACGAAGGGCCGGTCCGACCGAAAGTCACCCTTTCGATCGGACCGGCCCCAGGGAAACGGTGCCTACTTCGCGCCCGACACGCTCTGGTAGTGAGCGATCAGGTTCGGATCGGCGAGCAGCGCCACCATGAGGCAGATGAAGATCGCGACGAACGCGAGTGCCCCACCGGCCAGCGGCACCCAGAAGGCCAGCCTGCGCTTACCGATCAGCTGCACGGAGATGCCGATGACCGCGAGCATGATGATGATCTGCAGCACCGCGGCGATCGCTCCCGCCGTCTGGGCGGTGTTTCCTCCGCCGTATGTGCCGAGTCCCTCCTGCGTGTAGAAGAGGCCGATCATGTCCTGAAGCGCAAAGAACTGCTGAACGCCGGATGCCGTCAGCACCAGTCCCAGCATGATCAGAACGCTGGTCGCGAGAACATCACCGAGGCGGACGGGCTTCTGCGGCGCATCCGGGTCGAAGATCCCTGCAGCTGGCTTGATGGCGTCGGCGTCACGCTTCGTGGCGCTCGGCTTCGACGTGGTGAGCGGCGCCGCGGGCGTGCTCGGCGCATCCGCTGCGGAATCGGCCGGGGCCGGCGTTCCGGGCGGGGTCCAGGTCCAACCCTCGGGGGCGAGTTCGCCGAACTGCGGGCGGGGACGCTTGTCTTCGCCCGCAGTTCCGTTTGGCAATGAGATGTCGGCGCCTACTTGCCGGAGTGCCCGGCGGAACCGAGCTGGTGGGTGGCCTGGGTGACGCGGGCGGCCATGGCGTTCTCGGCGATCTTGCCCCAGGAGCGCGGGTCGTAGATCTTCTTGTTTCCGACCTCACCGTCGACCTTGAGGAAGCCGTCGTAGTTCTTCAGCACGGTGTCGGCAACGGCGCGGCTGAACGCGTACTGCGTGTCGGTATCGATGTTCATCTTGATGACACCGTTGGCCACGGCCTCGGCGATCTCCGCGTCGGTCGAGCCCGACCCGCCGTGGAAGACGAGGTCGAACGGCTTGGCGCCGGTTCCGTAGCGGGCCTGGACGCCCTCCTGGATGGTCTTCAGCAGCTCGGGGCGCAGCTGCACATTGCCCGGCTTGTAGACGCCGTGCACGTTGCCGAAGGTGAGGGCGGCCATGTAGCGGCCCTTCTCGCCGAGACCGAGGGCCTCAACGGTCGCGATGGCATCCTCGACGCTCGTGTAGAGGTGCTCGTTGATGTCGTGGCTGACGCCGTCTTCCTCGCCGCCGACGACACCGATCTCGACCTCGAGAATGGCATTGATCGCCCGCGTGCGCTTCAGCATCTCCGCTGCGATCTCGAGGTTCTCCGCGAGGGGAACAGCAGAGCCGTCCCACATGTGGCTCTGGAAGATCGGCTCGCGACCGGCCTTGACCTCGTCTTCGGAGGCGGCGATCAGCGGCATGACGAAGTCATCGAGGGCGCCCTTGGGGCAGTGATCGGTGTGGAGAGCGACCGTGATCGGGTAGTTCTTGGCGACAACCTTGGCGTAGGCGGCGAACGCCAGTGCTCCGGATGCGCGGTTCTTCACGGTGTGGCCGGCGAGGTAGTCGGCGCCGCCGGTCGTGACCTGGATGATGCCGTCGCTCTGGGCGTCGGCGAGGCCCTGCAGCACTGCGTTGAGTGTCTGGGAGGACGACACGTTGAAGGCGGGGTAGGCGAATCCACGGGCTTTTGCCGTGTCGATCATCGCGGCGTACTGGTCTGGGGTGGCAATGGCCATAGTTGTCTCCTCGGTGGTTGGGCCAATTTTAGCGCAAGGGGAGTGTCCTTCGTCGTCGACGCCCGGATTCTCGATCACGGCACCGCTAATGTTGAACTGGCAGCTCGGGAACGCGCGGGACCCACAGCTTCTCGAGGCCACGACTCGCAAAGGACAGTTTTGGCTAACACGGAGCACGAAGCCCTCTATCTCCACCCGGATCGCAACCTCGCCATGGAGCTCGTTCGGGCCACCGAGGCGGCTGCGATCCGCGCCTACCCGTTCATCGGCCGGGGCGACAAGCTTGCCGCCGACGGCGCCGCGGTCGATGCGATGCGCGCGTTCCTCACCACCGTCAACTTCGACGGCGTCGTCGTCATCGGCGAGGGCGAGAAGGACAAGGCCCCGATGCTGTTCAACGGCGAGCACGTCGGCAACGGCCGCGGCCCCGCCTGCGACATCGCGGTCGACCCCATCGACGGCACCATGCTCACCGCCCAGGGCCACCAGAACGCCCTCTCCGTCATTGCCGTCGCCGACCGCGGCAGCATGCTGGATGCCTCGAGCGTCTTCTACATGGACAAGCTCGTCGCCGGCCCCGAGGGCATCGGCGTGCTCGACATCTCCCGCCCGATCGGCGACAACATCCGCGCCCTGGCCAAGGCCAAGGGCAAGGCCGTTGCCGACATCCGCGTCGCAATCCTCGACCGCCCGCGCCACGTGGGCCTGATCCAGGAGATCCGCGATGCAGGGGCCGGCACCCGCCTGCTGCTCGACGGAGACGTCGCCGGCGGCATCAACGCCGCCCGCTACGAGACCCGCATCGACATGTGTGTCGGCATCGGCGGCAGCCCCGAGG
>CANFBG010000180.1 GCA_947444785.1 Microbacteriaceae bacterium
CCGAGCATGTGCGAGGCCCACCACATCGTCCGGTGGAGAGACGGGGGCAGAACCGATGTCGCCGACGGGATCCTTTTGTGTCGCATGCACCACATGCTCCTGCACGACCACGGCGGACAGATCGTGCGCGAAGGAACCGACTACTTCATGACCCGCGGGAACAAAACCCCGGGGCACCCGGCACCCGGGAGGTTCCGACTCGAAAGCAAGAACGCCCTCTTCAGAAAACTAGTGGGCGCGGGTCGAGGCCGACCGAGCTATCAGGGATAGCTCCGCCCGCCGAACAATCCGGCAACCATTCCCACCGTTGCCGTCGTTGCCTCAGTTGCGGTCGTTGCCACAGTTGCCAGAGTTGCCACAGTTGTCAGAATTGCGGCACGCATCTTGGCCGATTTCGGATCTGGCGCGGGAGAGTCGCTACTTGGCGGGCGGGTCTTGCTCGGCGTCGTGCCAGTCCTGCTCTTCTTCAGGTTCGAGGCTGTCCAGCGTTGCCTGGTCTCGTTCGTCCTGCTCTTCGGCGGCGGCTTCTTCGGCCGCGTACTCCATCTCGGCCAGCAGCTCGACCTCTTGCTGCTCGGCCTCGAACCGGGCGAATGCTTCCTCCGAGGCACGTTCGCGCTCGTCGCGGTCTCGGCGCATCTGCTCTGCTGCCGCGCGCTCTTCCGGTGAGAGATGCTCCTCGGGCGCGTTGCGGGCCTCTTCGGCATCCTCCATGTCTGCGCAGCTCGAGTCACTCATGAAGCCGTCGTCGTCATCCGCGTCGTCATCCGCGTCGTCGCTCTCGTCGTCGACGTCGTCCTGACCTTGGGCGTTGGCTTCGGGGGAGTTGGCTTCGGGGGAGCTTGCGCCCGCAGGCAGACCATCGGTCGACCTCGTGTTGGACGCCTTGTCTTCGCCGGGCTTGCCGTCGCCGCGCTTGCGGAGGTAGCGCTCGAACTCCTGCGCGATGGCCTCGCCGCTCGCCTCGGGGGAGTCGACCGTGTCGCGGGCCTGCTCGAGCTGGCGAATGTAGCCGGCCATCTCGTCGTCGTCGTTCGCCAGCGCATCCACGCCGGCCTCCCACACCGAAGCCTCATCGATCAGGGTTCCTCGAGGGATCACCACGTCGACGAGCTCCTCGAGCTTGTCGATCAGCGCGAGGGTCGCCTTGGGCGAGGGCGCGTTGTGCACGTAGTGCGGAACGGACGCCCAGATCGAGACCGTCGGGATTCCCCGATTCTCGGCACCCTCGGCCAGAACGCTGAGGATGCCCACGGGGCCCTCGTAGGTGCTGCGCTCAATGCCGAGCTGCTCGCGCACGCCGGGGTTCTCGCTGGACACGTTGATGGAGATGGGCCGGGTGTGCGGCACGTCGGCCAGCATGGCGCCCAGAAGCACGACGCCGGACACGCCCGCAGCCTGGGCCGCACCGATGACCTCATCGGTGAAGCGCTTCCAGTTGCGGGAGGGCTCGGTGCCGACCAGCAGGTAGATGTTTCGGGTGTTGTCGCTGCGAACCCGAAGCTGCGCGTCGCCGGCCAGGCCCGCGTCATCCGCTTCTTCAATGGGGGCCTCGACAGGGGATTCGGCGGCAGAGGAATCGGCGGTCGCATCGTCAGCGGAGGCGTCGCCGGCGCTGACGGGAGTCGGGCCGTAGAGGGTCGTGCCCGGCCAGATGAGCCGGCGGGTGCCGTCTTCGTCCTGCGACAGAACGGGGCGGTTGAAGGCGAAGTCGTAGTAGTCCTCGGTGTCGACCTCGGTCATCATCTCGACATCGAGCTGCTCCTGAAGCAGTCGCAGGGCCCCCGTCGCGGCCTCGCCGGCGTCGTTCCAGCCCTCGAACGCCACGACCAGAAGTCGCCCGCTCAGGAATTCATTGCCCTGTGTCACCGTGTAGAGAACCTTGTCCGTCGCCGTTTGTGGTCAACCCCTAGGATACGGCGTCGTCCAGACAGTCAGCGGTGAAGCCCCGTAGACTTGTGGATCGTGACTTCCCTGATTCCCGCCGCCGTCCTGTGGGACATGGACGGCACACTCGTCGATACCGAGCCCTACTGGATGGCCGCGCAGGGCGCACTGGTCGCCGACCACGGTGGCGTCTGGACCCACGAGGCGGCCCTGACCCTCGTCGGCTCCGGCCTCTGGCGCACCGCCCAGACCCTGCAGAAGTTCGGCGTCGACCTCGGCGAGGGCGAGATCATCGACCACCTCTCCAGCCGCGTGATGGAGCAGGTCTCCATCGAGATGCCGTGGCGCCCCGGAGCGCAGGAGCTCCTGGCCGACCTCCGCCGCCGAGGCGTGCCGACCGCCCTCGTCACCATGTCGATCAGCCGCATGGCCGAGCACGTGCGCTCCTTCATCCCGTTCGAGGCCTTCGACCTGGTCGTCTCGGGCGACGACGTGCTGAACAGCAAACCGCACCCCGAGGCCTACTTCCTCGCGACCAAGCTCCTGGGTGTGAACCCTACCGAGTGCGTCGCCATCGAGGACTCGATCCCGGGCGTCACCTCCGCCGTGGCCTCCGGCGCCGTGACGATCGGCGTTCCCCACATGCTCTCCCTCGCCGAGACCGACGCCACGATCCTGTGGCCGAGCCTCCTCGGTCGCACGACCGACGACATCCATCTCGCGTACGCCACGGCCCACGCCGCGCGCGCCGAGTAATACGACCTGCCCAGCCGAAAGTTCGCAGAAAATATGACCGACACGACCACAGCCCCCGCAGCACAGCCTGCCCAGCCGCAGTTCTCCGGTCCGTTCCGGGCGGGGGAGCGCGTGCAGCTCACCGGCCCCAAGGGCAAGCTGAACTCCGTCACGCTGCAGGCGGGGTCGTCCTTCCACACGCACCGCGGCGTGATCGATCACGACGGCATCATCGGCCTGCCGGACGGCTCGGTCATCGCCAACTCGGTCGGCGTCGAGTACCTCGTACTGCGCCCGCTGCTGATCGACTTCGTCATGTCGATGCCCCGCGGCGCGGCAATCATCTACCCGAAGGATGCGGCCCAGATCCTCGCGCAGGCCGACATCTTCCCCGGAGCGTCCGTCGTCGAGGCCGGCGTCGGCAGCGGCGCCCTCTCCCTCTGGCTGCTGCGCGCGATCGGCCCGACCGGCTTCCTCTCCTCCTTCGAGCGCCGCGACGAGTTCGCCGACGTCGCCCGCGCGAATGTCACCGCGTTCAACGGCGGCACCCCCGACAACTGGTCGATCACCGTCGGCGACCTCACGGATGCCCTGCCCGAGACCCACGAGCCCCAGAGCGTCGACCGCGTCGTTCTCGACATGCTGGCCCCCTGGGAGTGCATCGAGCCGGTCGCCGAGGCCCTCAAGCCCGGCGGCGTCGTGATCTGCTACGTCGCGACCGTGACCCAGCTGTCCCGCGTCGTCGAGATGATCCGCAGCACGGGACTGTTCACGAACCCGCAGCCCGCCGAGACGATGATCCGCACCTGGCACGTCGAGGGCCTCGCCGTTCGCCCCGACCACCGGATGATCGGCCACACAGGCTTCCTCGTCTCCGCCCGCCGCCTCGCGCCGGGTGCGGAACTGCCGGAGCTGAAGCGTCGCGCATCCAAGAGCGACTTCCTCGATGAGGACGTCGAGGCCTGGACCCCGGGCGCCCTGGGCGAGCGCGGCATCAGCCCCAAGAGCCTGCGCAAGCGCGTTCGGGACGCCAACGCCACCGCCACCGCCCGCTTGGGCACCTCAGCCGAGGAGGCGACCGGCGCAGACCAGACCGGCGACGACCTCGCCGAGGATCTCGCCGACGACGTCGACGCCTAGGCCTTGACGCGCACCCCTTCCGCTTAGCCAATAAACTACTCACGGCCCGCCGACCAGCTGGCCCGCTCGACCTGACACCGAAAAGAGATCCCGTGCGTAAGTCCCTAGCGCTCATTTTGTCCGCCGGCCTGCTCGCGACTCTCGCGGCCTGCGCCCCGTCTGGTTCGGCGACGAACTCGGCCTCGGGCTGCACCCCCCTCGCGACTCCTGGCGCCTCCTCGTCGATCATCACGGCGACCGGCGACCTCGCGAGCCCGACGACAAAGGTGAACTTCGGCACGCCGCTTGTCGCGCCGACACCTCAGCGCTCCGTGCTCATCGAGGGCTCGGGCATGGCCGCTGAGCTCAACGACGTCGTCATCGGCACGGCGGTCGTGGCCGACGGTTCCACCGGCAGTGTCGTCCAGCAGGGCAACTTCCTGTTGACACTCACCCAGGAGAAGACGTCACCGGGCCTGTTGGCCGGCCTCGTCTGCGCCCAGGCTGGCGACCGGATCGCCCTCGCCAGCCCCACGTCTGCTCTCAGCAGCACGCCGCCCGATCCCACGGCAGCCAAGCAGACCGGCGTCATCCTGTTCGACGTGACCAAGGTTCTGCCGGGTCGCGCCACCGGGGCCGACCAGCCCGCCAAGGCCGGATTCCCCAGCGTCGTCACCACCTCGATCGGCCAGCCGGGGCTCACCATCCCCTCGGGCCCCATTCCGACCGAGCTCTCCTTCACCGCGCTGAAGAAGGGCGACGGCCAGAAGGTTGCCGCCGGTGACACGCTGACCGTTCAGAGCCTCGGCGTCGTCTACTCGACGAAGTCTGTCTTCGAGTCGACCTGGAAGGACGCCTCGGTCAAGCAGATCATCGCGGCCGACGGCACCAGCACCCAGGGCGGAGTCGTTCCCGGCCTTGCCGAGGCCCTCATCGGCCAGACCGTCGGATCGCAGATCATCGCCGTCATCCCGCCCGACGCGGGCTACGGGGCGCAGGGCAACGGCAGCACGATCCCGGCCGGAGCGACGCTCGTCTACGTCATCGACATCCTCGGCGTGACCAACCCCGCCAAGTAACACCCGCACGACGACCCCACGGTGCGCCCGGCAGACACGTTCTGCCGGGCGCACTGTCATGTCGGGACCAAGTCGCCAGCCCTGCCGCACGCCCTGCCGGACACCGTGCCGCACGCCCTGCCGCACACCACGCCACGCGCCCGCGAAATGTCGCTCCGAACAGGCCCGGGCCTGCACTCGGGCTAGAGTGAAGCCGTGGCTGAATCGACCGTTCACGTATCCGTCGAGGAGAGGCTCTTCAGCCTTGTCCTCGCCCTGCTCTCGTCTGAGTACGGCCTGA
>CANFBG010000181.1 GCA_947444785.1 Microbacteriaceae bacterium
ACATCAACCAGTGGAAACGAGACGGCGGGCAGACGAATGCCGAAGACGGCATCATGCTGTGTCGCCTCCATCACCAGCTGCTCCACGACCACGGCGGCGAGATCGTGCGGGACGGCAGCAACTATTTCTGGAGCCGAACGATGACCAAGGTCCCGGGGAGAGCGCCGGAAACCGTGACCGTCAGGCTTCGGAGCAAGAGCCCGCTCATGCGTCGTCTAGCGAGGAGCCCTTCTTGAGGGTCTCGTTGCGGAAGAACGTCGGGTTGGCGCGGTACATCAGCAACATCAGCACGACGCCGCCGAGCAGTAGCACCATGCCCAGGATGAAGACGAGGCCGAGGCCGCCGATGTTGGAGCCGCTGCCGTACTCGGGGCTCATGCTGTCGATGACCGTGGTCACGAAGATGACGGTGAGGATCACTCCGCCGACCAGCGGCGACAGGAACTTCACCAGGAACGACCGGAGGCTTGCGAATGCCTGGGCCCGGAAGTACCAGACGCAGGCGAACGCGGTGACGCCGTAGTAGAAGCAGATCATCATGCCCAGCGTCAGGATCGTGTCGGTCAGCACGTCTGTGCTGAGCGTGCGCATCACGGCGTAGAACACCCAGGCCACGATCGCGGCCACGATGGTCGCGTAGGCGGGCGACTTGAAGCGCGGGCTGATCGTGCCGAACTTCTTCGGGAAGGCCTGATACTGGCCCATGGCGAGCATGGTGCGAGCCGGGCCCACGAAGGTCGACTGCAGCGACGAGGCGGAGCTCGACAGCACGGCGAGCGACATCAGAATCGCGAACGGGCCCATGATCGGACCGGCGATGGCGGCGAAGACGTTGCCCTGGATGTCTTCGTTGCCGAGACCGAACTCGCCCGTGCCGAGCCCCGAGTACATCAGGATCGAGACGGTGATCAGGATGTACAGCGCGAAGATGATGCCGACCGTCAGGGTCGCTGCCCGGCCGGGGGTCTTCTTGGGGTTCTTGGTCTCCTCGTTCATCGTGAGGGTCACATCCCAGCCCCAGAAGATGAAGATCGACAGCGAGACGCCCGCGGCAAAGGCCGAGAAGTCGGGGACGGCGAACGGGTTGAACCAGTTCGCGTCGAACGCGAGGGCGTCGAACGCCGTTCCATTGGCGACGTGCACGAGAGCCGCGACGCTGAACCAGACTAAAACGATGAGCTGGAATGCCACCAGCACGTACTGGACGCTCTTCGTCGCCTCCATCCCGCGATAGGCGATGTAACAGGCCCCCGCCATGAACGCCAGGCAGGTGATGATGTTCACCGGCACATTGAAGGCGAGATCGGCGAGAGAGGGGTTGGAGAAGACCTGCGAGAGCATCAGGTAGAAGAAGTCGACGGCGACGCCCGCGAGGTTGGAGAGCACCACGACGGTGGCCACGATCAGGCCCCAGCCGCCCATCCAGCCGATCCACGGGCCGAACGCCCGGGTCGCCCAGGTGAAGGAGGTGCCGCTGTCGGGCATCGAGTTGTTCAGCTCGCGGTAGCCGAGCGCCACCAGCAGCATCGGGATGAAGCCCACGAGGAAGATGCCCGGGATCTGCGTTCCGACGGCGGCGGCCGTGGGCCCGATCGATGCGGTCAGGGTATAGGCCGGCGCGATGCAGGAGATGCCGATGACCGTCGCGCCGATCAGGCCGATGGACCCGGCGCTCAGGCCCTTCTTGGTGATGCCGGTCTTCGGGTGCGGGCCGTCAAAGTCCTCTGCCGGTTCTGCCGCTGACGCAATGGGTGCTGAGCTCATGACGCAGGTCCTTTGATTGGGCCTGGACGGTTGAGCCAGAAACGGGCCCAGGGCCAGGTTCCGGAACTCAACCACAAAGCGGCCGTGCTCCGAACCTAATGCCCTAGGCCCGTTTGGGGGTAATTCCCTAGTGTGAGCCGTGACCCTCGTGACCCTCGTGGCCGGAGTGATCCATGCCGGGGGCACAGTGCGCACCCATGCTCGGCAGCACGTCGAGGCCGGGGTTGCGGTCGAAGAAACTGGCGGGCTTCAGCCAGAACGAGACGACGTCGGCGGCCATTACCGGCCACTCCTCGGGCCGGGTGATGTGGTGGATGCCGAACGTGTACCAGACGACGACATCCGTGTTGCGGGTATCGCGCTTGGCCGCCACCCACTCGGGCATGCCGTGGTCTGTGTAGCTCTGGTTGACGAACTCGCCGGAAGGCCAGCGCTCGTTCTCGTCGTTGGGGGTGACCCAGACGGTGTGGTCGATGACCTGGGCGCGCCTGAGAGCGGGAGCAGAGGGGTCGAAGAACGACGGGATCGCAGCTCCCGGAACCAGCTTGTACGACACCGGGGTGCCGAGCGAATTGGTCTTGTTCTCGTTCGTGACCTTCCACGCGCGCTGGGTGTTCCAGTTGAAGTCGTCGAATCCCTCGGTCGTGATCGGCGTGTTCGCAACGAGGAGGCCGAGCCCGTGCGGGTTCGACTCGTCGATGGGCTGCATCACGGTCTCACTGCGGAAGACCGTGTTCTCGGTGCCGTCGATGTCGAGGTCCATCCGGGCCACGATGAAGTGCTGGTGGAACGGGGCGTAGGTGTTGTTGTCCACCAGCGTGCCGTTCGGGTGCCCCTGGCCGTCTTCGATGTGGGTGACGACCATGATGCCGGTGGCGCGCACCTCACACTCGATGTTGCCGTCCTGGTAGAAGCGCCAGTAGACGAGGTACTCGTAGTTGGCCACGGTCACGTGGAACGAGACGACTAGGCGGCGCATCCGGCGAACCTCGGCGCCCGCGTCGTGGTCGACGTGCTTCCAGAGCACGCCGGCATCCTCTTCGTGAATGCAGAACGCGTTCGGGATCGTGTACGGCTGGCCCTTGCTGTCGTGCATGAAGGCGTCGAGGTAGCGGATCTCGCCGAGGCAGTCGCAGCCGAGCTCGAGAGACGTGGTCATGAAGCCCAGGCCCCACTCGCCGATGTCGAACGCGGTGCGCCGGAAGTGGTCGACGCTCGGGTCGCGGTACGGCACGACCATCTCGGAGAAGGAGAGCCGGTTCGCGATGGGGCGAACAACGTCGCCGTCCTTGTAGGAGACGCGGTGCAGCGTCATGCCCTCGCGGTAGTTGAAGCCGACCCGCAGCGACCAGTTCTGCCACTCGATCAGGTTGCCGTCGACCGAGAAGCTGGGGCCGTCACTCTGCACGACGTCCAGCGGTTTGAGCGGGGGGCGCTTGGAGAGGTTGCGAATGCGCTCGGGGATCAGGTGCGGCGTGTACTCGCCCATGATCTCGGGACGGGTGCGCACGAAGCTGTCCTCGATTTCGAGGAGTTCCATCGTGTTCACGTCGATCACACAGTGCAGGCCGTTGATCGGCCCGGCGTAGGGGTTCGCGCCGGGAACAGACTTCACCCAGGTGTCGCTCCAGCCAAGGCGGCGACCCGCGTACTTCTCGGGGATGACGTGCCCGCCATAGGTCCACGTGTCCATGAAGACGAGGGACATGTCGGTGATGCCGCGCTTGGCGAGGGCCGCGATGACATCCGGATGCTCGCGCAGGACGGCATCGGCCTCCTCCCATTCATCGACCGTGAAGTTGGGCTGCACGTCGGGAATGTGCTCCCAGTCGATCAGGGCGTCGGCCGTCAGGGAGACGACGGCGACGTAGGTCGCGTTCTCGGCCCGGTTCAGAACGACGGCCCGGGCGAGCCGCTCGGGAATCGCGCCGGTGGCCTCGAACGCGGCGACGTGCGCCTTGTTCGGCTCCACCATCTCGATCGAGGCGAAGCGCCAGCCGTCGGCTACGCCCTTCTCCCGGGCGAGGATGGCGGAAGCGGCCCGAAACTCGTCGGGGGTCAGCGGGTCGAGGGGATGAAACGTCATGCGAGCTTCTCTCTTTGCCGATCGGGTGTCGTTCAAGTATCGCGCTGGCGCGAGGGTGTCAGATCGAGAAGGCGGAAACCGGTGCGCCCGCGGCCGCGTGCTCCCGGACGGCATCCTCGAGCACGCTGAGGCCGTCGAGCAGCAGCTCGTCGCCGATCACGAGCGAGGGGAGCAGCCTGATCACGTTGCCGAACGTGCCGCAGGTCAGGATGATGACCCCGGCGGCGAGGGCGGCGGCGGCGATCTTCTTGGTGATCTCGGCATCCGGTTCGCTGGTTCCGGGCTTGACGAACTCGATCGCGAGCATGGCGCCCCGGCCGCGGATGTCGCCGATCACGCCCGTCGAGGCGGCAAGGGCCGCGAGGCGCGGCACGGCGAGGGCCTCGATGTGGCGGGCGCGGCCGATGAGGTCCAACTCGCGCATCTGGCCGATGGCGGCGATGGCGGCGGCGCACGCGATGGGGTTTCCCCCATAGGTTCCGCCGAGGCCGCCGGGGTGCACCATGTCCATCAGCTCGGCCCGGCCGGTGACTGCTGCGAGCGGCAGTCCGCCCGCGATGCCCTTGGCGAGGGTCATGATGTCGGGAACGACGCCCTCGAAGTTCGAGGCGAACCACTCGCCCGTGCGGGCGAAGCCGGTCTGCACCTCGTCGGCGATGAAGACGACGCCGTTGGCCGTGGCCCAGGCCGAGAGCGTCGGCAGGAAGCCGGGGGCGGGAACGATGAAGCCGCCCTCGCCCTGGATGGGCTCGATGATGATGGCAGCGACCTGGTCTGCGCCGAGCTGCTTCTCGATGGCCAGGATCGCCCGGTTCGCCGCGGCGACACCCGAGAGTCCGGCCTCGTCTCGGTAGGGGTAGGACATCGGCATGCGGTAGATCTCGGGTGCGAAGGGTCCGAAGTTGGTCTTGTAGGGCATGGCCTTGGCTGTCAGTGCCATGGTCAGGTTCGTGCGGCCGTGATACGCGTGGTCGAAGGCGACGATCGCGTCTCGGCCGGTGGCGAGGCGGGCGACCTTGATCGCGTTCTCGACGGCCTCGGCGCCGGAGTTGAACAGGGCGCTGCGCTTCTCGTGGGTGCCGGGGGTCAGCTCGGCGAGCAGTTCGCAGACCTCGACGTAGCCCTCGTAGGGCGTGATCGTGAAGCAGGTGTGGGCGAAGTGGCCGGCCTGTTCGATCACGGCGGCGGCGACCGCGGGGTTAGAGGCGCC
>CANFBG010000182.1 GCA_947444785.1 Microbacteriaceae bacterium
GTGACCTCACTGACGTATGAGCGAGACGCCCAGATGCTGGAACGGTTCGAGTCCTTGACCAAGGAGGGCATCACGAGCACCTTCGCGATCATCGTTCTGCGCCACGCCAAGGCGACTCCGCCCTATGACTTCCCCGGTGCAGACTCCGACCGGCCGCTGACCCAGCGGGGCACCGCCGAGGCGCAGGCCATCGTTCCCGGACTTTCCGCCTTCGCCCCCACCGTGATCAGAACCAGCGATGCCCGGCGTTGCCGGCAGACGGTCGCCCCGGTCGCCGCGGCCCTCGGGCTGAAAGTCAAGGCTACGGCGGCGTTGAGCCAGGATGCATTCGAGGAGGGCACCAGCGACATCCGGCGCGTCGTGGGCAACCGCGTGCGCAAGCGGGTCAGCGCCATCATCTGCAGCCACGGGCCCGTTCTGCCGGAGATCGTGCGGGAGGTCGCACTGGCGACCGGCAGCACGAGGCTGACCTCCATCAGCCGGGCCGGCGACCTGCCCGTTGCGGGCTTCACCGTGCTGCATCTGTCCAAGGATCACCCCGGGTCTGGCATCATCGCCCTGGAAACCCACAATCCCTAGGCTGTTCACCTCCCGTTCACCGAATAACGAGTCTCTCTTTACGTGACGAAATTAGGTTCGGTACGGGCCAGCACCGGCCCATCAGCTTTATTGAAAGGGAACACCTTGAAGTTCAAGAATGTGGCTGCAACCACTGGTCTCGTCGTAGCGGCGGCCATCGCCCTCGCGGGATGCTCCTCCACCGCAACCCCGGCAGCGTCCAGCACGCCCACCACCGCCGCGGTTGACTACAGCGCCCTCTCCGGCACGATCACCGCCGGCGGCTCCAGCGCCCAGGCGAACGCACAGGCCGCTTGGTCCACCGCGTTCACTGCCCAGGCCAAGAACGTCGTCGTCAACTACGACAAGTCCCAGGGCTCCGGTGGCGGCGTCACCAACTGGACCGCCGGAAGCTACGACTTCGCCGGCAGCGACTCCCCCCTGAAGGCCGAGCAGCAGACCGCCGCCGCGACCCTCTGTGGCCCGACCGGCGCGATCAACCTGCCGATCTACCTCGACGGCGTTGCGATCATCTTCAACCTGCCGGGCGTCACCAACCTGAACCTCACGGCCGACACTCTGGCCAAGATCTTCTCGCTGAAGATCACCACGTGGAACGACCCGGCCATCGTCGCCGAGAACCCCACCGCCACGCTGCCGACCACCGCGATCACCACGGTGACCCGCTCTGACGGAAGTGGCACGACGGCTACGTTCACGAACTACCTGAGCCAGACCGCCCCGTCGGTGTGGACCAGCGCTCCGGGCTCCGCATGGCCGATCGCCGGAACGAGCGCCCAGAAGGGCACCGCCGGAATCGTCTCCGCAGTCACCGCCGGTGTCGGCACGATCGGCTACGCCGACCACAGCGCCATCGCCAAGCTGTCCTCGGCCTCAATCGAGACCGCCAAGGGCACCTACTCGCCGTTCTCCGTTGACGGCACGTCGGCCGCGTTCGCCGCCGCCGCCAGCAAGGCGACCTCAACCGTCGCCGGCGACCTCGCCCAGAAGGTTGACTTCACGAAGATCACCGGTGCGGACATGTACGCGATCCCGCTGGTTTCCTACGGAATCCTCTGCACCACGTTCAAGACCCCGGCCCAGGCCACGCTGGCCAAGGGCTACCTCGGCTTCATCGCCAGCGCCACCGGCCAGTCCGTTGCCGCAAAGAACGCCGGTTCGGCCCAGATTCCCGCTAGCCTTCTTGCGGAGATCCAGACCAGCCTGGCCCTCGTCAAGTAGGTCTGAAGCACAAGCATTCTGCTTCAGCCCGCTGACAAGACCTCGAGAAAGAGCGCCATGAGCGACGACATGACCTCAGCAACACCCTCCCCGAGGACGACGTCACGGGATTCACTGAAGAACTCAGGATCAGCTCCCCAGGGAGGTGGCGCCGGAAACGGCGGCGCCTCCCTTCGGGGGTCCCGGGTTCGACCCGGCGATCTGATCTTCCACTCGTTGAGCACCGGATCCGCCATCTTCATCATGGTGATCCTGGCCGGTGTGGCGCTGTTCCTGATCATTCAGGGCATCCCGGCCATCGTCGCCGACTGGTCCACCGATCCGTCGCTTCATGAGGGCTTCACCCTCGCGTACAACAACTTCTGGCAGTACGTCGGACCACTGCTGTACGGCACACTCTTCTCCTCGGCCATCGCCCTCGTCATCGGCGCCCCCATCGGCATCGGCATTGCCCTCTTCATCTCGCACTACGCGCCGCGTCGCGTCGCCGGCTTCCTCGGCTACATCGTCGATCTGCTGGCCGCCGTCCCCTCCGTGGTCTTCGGACTCTGGGGCATCATCGTGATCCGCCCGTTCCTACTGCCCTTCTCGGAGTGGCTGAACACCAACCTCGGCTGGATCCCCCTCTTCGGCGGCCAGGTCTCCACGACCGGCTCGACCATCCTCGCCGGTTCCGTCGTGCTGTCCGTGATGATCCTGCCGATCATCACCTCCATCTCCCGCGAGATCTTCCTGCAGACGCCGCGCCTGCACGAGGAGGCCGCCCTGGCCCTCGGGGCAACACGCTGGGAGATGATCCGGCTGGCCGTCTTCCCCTACGCCAAGTCGGGAATCGTGTCCGCCACCCTTCTGGGCCTCGGACGCGCCCTGGGCGAGACCATGGCCATCGCCATGATCATCTCCCCCGCCATCCTCGTCTCCATCCGCCTCATCACCGAGGGCGAGAACTCGCAGACGATCGCGGCCAACATCGCCCTCAACTTCCCGATCGCGTCGACCCTTCAGCGCCAGGCGCTGATCGGCACCGGCCTCATGCTGTTCGTCATCTCGCTAGCGGTCAACATCATCGCCCGCTACATCGTCACCCGCGGCTCCGCCGGAGGTGGCGGGAAGAAGCGCAAGCGACCCACGCTTCCCATCACGCCGATGTCGGACACCTCGGCGACCACCACCCTCGACATCGTCACCGAGGAACAGAAACTCGGCCGCATCGCCGTCAATAGCCGTGCCGAGGGAGCATCCGTATGAGCCTCTTGACCCAACGCGCCGCCCGAGACGGCGCACCGGCCAACTCACTCACCTCCGGCCAGCTCCCCCGCTTCGCCGAGGTCTCCATCATCGGCGGCTCGGCGGTTGCCAGCGGACTCGTCTTGATGCTGCTCGGCTTCAACTTCGTCGGCTGGCTCGTTCTGACCGCGATCGTCTACCTCGTGGTGCTCGGAGTGCTCTCCTCCATCGTCGAGAATCGCCGCAAGGCCACGGACCGCCTCGTTCGGGGCATCGTCTCGGTCGCCTTCATCCTGGCGATCGTGCCGCTCGTATCGACCCTGTACACGGTCGTCTCCCGCGGAATTTCGAGCCTCAGCTGGCAGTTCATCACCCAGAGCGGCGGCTCCTCCTTCAACGCCGACACCCTCGAGGTCACCAACACCCCCGGCGCGCTCCAGGCCATCGTGGGAACCCTGATCATCACCGGCATCGCCGCTTTGATCTCGATCCCGATCGGCCTGTTCACCTCGATCTACCTCGTCGAGTACAGCCTGCCCGGCAGCTGGCTCGCTCGAACCGTGACCATGCTGGTCGACGTGATGACGGGCATCCCGTCGATCGTGGCCGGCCTCTTCGCGTTCTCGCTCTTCTCGATCATCATGGGCCCGAAGGCGTTCAGCGGATTCTCCGCGGCGGTCGCCCTCTCCGTGCTGATGATCCCGACCGTGGTGCGCTCGTGCGAGGAAATGCTGCGCCTCGTTCCCGGAGACCTTCGTGAGGCGTCTCTCGCCCTCGGCGTCTCGAAGTTCTCGACCATTGCGCGCATCGTGCTGCCGACCGCAATCGCGGGAATCGTCACGGGCATCATGCTCTCCATCGCGCGCGTCATCGGTGAGACCGCCCCGATCTTCATGGCGGCGAGCTTCACCGACAACTTCAACGCGAACCCGTTCGACGGCCCGATGCAGACCCTGCCCGTCATGGCCTACACGGGCTTCGCCTTCCCCGGCACCGACATCGATGCCTCCCACAACGCAGCCTGGGGCGCCGCCCTGCTGCTGGTGCTGCTCGTCGTCATCCTCAACCTCATCGCACGCATCGTGGCCCGGGTCTTCGCACCCAAGGGCTCCCGGTAACCGACTCCAGACTCGAAGGAACACCATTGTCTAAGCGAATCGAAGTCAAGGACCTCAACGTCTATTACACCGACTTCCTGGCCGTCGAGGATGTCTCGATCACCATCGAGCCGCGCACCGTCACCGCCTTCATCGGTCCGAGCGGCTGTGGCAAGTCCACCTTCCTGCGCACCCTGAACCGCATGCACGAGGTGATCCCCGGCGCCCGCGTCGAGGGACAGGTCGTGATCGACGGAAACGATCTCTACGCCCCCGGCGTCGACCCCGTTATGGTTCGCCGCCAGGTCGGCATGGTCTTCCAGCGGGCGAACCCGTTCCCGACGATGTCTATCCGTGACAACGTGCTGGCCGGCCTCAAACTGAACAACCGCCGCCTCACCAAGAACGACGGCGACGACCTGGTCGAGAAGGGCCTCCGCGGAGCCAACCTGTGGGAGGAGGTCAAGGACCGGCTGAACCTGCCCGGCGGCGGCCTCTCCGGCGGCCAGCAGCAGCGCCTCTGCATCGCCCGCGCCATCACGGTCGAGCCCGACGTGCTGCTGATGGACGAGCCCTGCTCGGCGCTCGACCCGATCTCGACGCTGGCCATCGAGGACCTGATCAAGGAACTCAAGGAGCAGTACACGATCGTCATCGTGACCCACAACATGCAGCAGGCCAGCCGCGTCTCCGACCGCACCGCTTTCTTCAACATCGCGGGCACGGGCAAGCCGGGGCACCTGGTGGAGATCGGTCCGACCACGGAAATCTTCACCAAACCGCAGAAGAAAGAGACCGAGGACTACGTCTCCGGTCGCTTCGGGTAAGGCGACCGGCGGGGGGCTGGGGCGATGCCAGAGGTACGGACCGAATA
>CANFBG010000183.1 GCA_947444785.1 Microbacteriaceae bacterium
GGCCGCGACGGATGCCGCGTTCCTATCCCCTGGGAGGCCGGCGTGCCGAGCTACGGCTTCGGCCCGGGATCCGCGAGCTGGCTGCCGCAGCCTGCCGACTGGGACGTATTCGCCCGAGATGCCCAGACGGGCGTCGAGGGATCGACAGTGTCGCTCTACACGCTCGCGCTTTCGCTTCGCAAGAGGTACTCGCTCGGCACGGGCACGCTCACGTGGCTCCCGGGCTACGCCGCGAACGTCGTGGCGTTCGAGAACTCCGGCATCGTGCTGATCGCCAACATCGGCACGGTTCCGCTGGAACTCCCGGCCGGCGAGCTGCTGCTCTCGAGCGAGCCCGTCGTCTCCCGGATGCTCCCGGTAGACGCCACCGCCTGGCTCACGGCCGCATAGGCCCGCCGCCCACCGCCGCACGGCCCGCGACGCCCGCGACGCCCGCGACGCCCGCGACGCCCGCGACGTCCGCGACGCCCGCGACGTCCGCGACGCCCACGACGCCCGCGACGCCCACGACGCCCGCGACGCCCGCGACGATGTAGTTTGTGCGCGAAACTCGCGGGTTTCGCGCACAAACTACAACGTCGCGGCGCGGGTGCGTGTGCGCGGGTGTGGGCGTGGGCGTGGTGCTCCGGCGGGCTTGGCCTCCGGGGTGCACGAGGATGTAGTTGAGGCGCGAAACCCGAACGGGCCGCGCGTTGTGGACAACCTCGAGGTCCGCACGGGCGCGCGGGGACATCGCCGACGGTCGCGCGCGACTGCCAGCCTCATGGGCGGAAGTCCTCTGGCCGGTGACTTTCCACTTTGTGCGCCCGAAAGCCGACGATTGGCGCACTGGGGGGCTACTCGTGCCGAGTCCTCGGCGACGTGCGGGATTGACCGGTGGGGGCTAGGAGGCGTTCGTGCGCATCCAGGGCAGAGGGTCGATCGGGGTGCCCGAGGAGTTGTGGATCTCGAAGTGCAGGTGCGCTCCCGTTGAGGTGCCCGTGCTGCCGACGAGGCCGACCAGCTGGGTGACCGAGACCGTCTCGCCCTTGGACATTGAGACCGTGGCGCACTGCATGTGGCCGTAGACACTCGAGAACGTCAGTCCGTTGACGTCGTGCGCGATCTCGACGTAGCAGCCGAGGCCGCCGTTGTCGCTCTTCTGCGCGATGGTGACGACGCCGTCTGCCACGGCGTGGATGGGGGTGCCCGATCCGGGGTCGAAGTCGATGCCCATGTGGTTCGTGCTGCCGATTCCGCCGGGAGAGCTGCGCGGGCCGAAGCCGTCACTGATCGGCGTGCCGGCCGGAAGCGGCCACTGGATGGCGCCGAGGCTCGGGTTGCCGAACGAGGAGATGCTGCCGGAGACCGCGGCCACGGCGGCGGAGACCACCGGGATAGTCACGGAGTAGGCGTCACGGCTGACCGCGGACTGTGCAGAGGCCTCGGTCTTCAGGGACTGGTCGACGCCCTGGGCCGTCGACGTCTTGATGGGCGCGGATCCCGGGTTCATCGCGAGGTGCGCCTGAGCGGGCAGCGACGTTGCCACGGCCATGCCGGCCACGAAGAGGAAGGCCATGCCGACGAAAGCCTTCTGGGCGATCGCGCGGCCGTTCAGCCGAGGACGGCGCTGCGGGGGCTCGGCCTGTCCGGCTCCACTGCCGGAGGACTTGGGCTGGCCCGCGCCGCCTGCCGGGCCGGTGCCGCCTGGTTTGCCGAAGTCGCCTGGTTTGCCCGAGTCGCCTGGCTTGCCCGAGTCGCCTGCCTTCGGGGAGCCTGTCGGCTTGCCCGAGTCGCCTGGCTTTCTGGACTCAGTGGCGGTGCCCGAGTCGGATGGTTTGGCTGAATCGCGGGGCTTGGCGTCGCGGGGGTCCCCGGGAGTCGACGCATGGGCCGAGTACGCGGCGGGGGTAATCGAGAGGGAGTCGGCCGTAGCCAGCGGGGCCACGCGGCGGCCCGAGGACGAGCGAGGGGCGGCATCGTCGGCTGCCGCAGAACCTGCGCGGCGACCTGCGGCGCTCCGCTCACCGGCGGCAATCGGCAGGGCAGGCACGAAGCCTGACGTCGCAACGTCTGCGGGGAGCGCCCTGCGTGGAACCACGCCAGCGGGACGCGCACTCACGGGAGCGGCGAAGGCGGGAGCGTCGCCTACAGGAGCCGCGCCGCCGGGACGCGCGCTGACGGGCGCATCATCACCCGCGGGACGTGCGTTGGCGGGACTTGCGCTGGCGGGAGCGTCGCCTGCAGGAGCCGCGCCGCCGGGACGCGCGCCGACGGGCGCATCACCCGCGGGACTTGCGCTGGCGGGCTGCTCGGGCTGCTTGGGCTGCTCGACCGAGGCTCGCTTGCCGGGACGTTTCGACGGCGCGTGCTGCTCGCGCTCCTCGCGGGCGAGCTGCTCGGCGTGCTCCTGGGCCGCGAGTTCCTCGGCCGCGTTCATGGCCTCGGTGCGGGCGGCCACGCGCCTGCCGGCTGTGCCGCCACGGGCCGCTCGACGCGATGCCGGCGCGGAAGACGCGGGGGATGCGGGGGCCGAGGGGAGGCCGTCTTTGCTCGCCGGACGCTCGTTCGACGGGGAAGCGGCGTTCGGGTCAGGACGGGTCAAAACTCAGAAATTCCAATGTCGTCAGGGTCTGAGCCTTCCCTTGGCGGGATGCGGGGGGAAGACAACAACCCGACAAGCCTAACCGCCAAAGCTGGACGCCGCCCGATATGTGGAAAGCCCGCTAGATGTAGATCGCCGGATCGAGGTAGAAGTCGGGGTCGGCGATGTCGGCCGGAGAGCGGCGGGGGCGAGCGGCCGCGGGGACGCCGGTGAGGAGGGAATCCGCGGGCGCATCCTTCACGACGACGGCGTTCGCGCCCACGCTCGAGCGCGAGCCGATCGTGATCGCCCCGAGGATCTTGGCCCCGGCACCCACCACGACGTTGTCGCCGAGGGTCGGATGACGCTTGCCGTGGCTGGAGCTCCGGCCGCCCAGGGTGACGCCGTGGTACATCATGCAGTCGTCACCGATCTCGGCGGTCTCGCCGATGACGACCCCCATTCCGTGATCGATGAAGAACCGCCGGCCGATGGTGGCCGCGGGGTGGATCTCGATTCCCGTCAGGAACCTGGTGAACTGCGAGAGCAGGCGCGCGAGCAGCAGCGCGCCGTGCCGCCACAGCCAGTTGTTCACCCGATACGACCAGATGGCATGCAGTCCCGAGTAGGCGAGCACGATCTCGACGTTGCTGCGGGCCGCGGGGTCGCGCTGGCGGGCGAGGGCGACGTCCTCGCGCATCCGCTGAAATGCGCTCACGCGTCATACCTTGCAGAAGGCGCGAAGCCCGGAGTCGCCGACGAAACCGGGCACCCCATGAGGGCGGCCAGTGGTGTCGGCGACTCGGGCATCCGCTTCACGGACTAGTCCTTGAGGTCTTCGTACAGCACGGTCGAGAGGTAGCGCTCACCGAAGGATGCGACGATGACGACGATCGTCTTGCCGGCGTTCTCGGGACGGCCGGCCAGCTCGAGGGCGGCCTGAACGGTCGCTCCCGAGGAGATTCCGGCGAGGATGCCCTCCTCCTGGGCCATGCGGCGGGCCATCGAGACCGACTGCGCGATGTTCACGTCGATGACCTCGTCATAGATGTCGCGGTCGAGGATCTCGGGCACGAAGTTCGCGCCGATGCCCTGGATCTTGTGCGGGCCGGGGGCGCCGCCGTTCAGGATCGCGGATTCCTCGGGCTCGACGGCTATGACCTTGATGTCTTTGTTCTGCGACTTCAGGTAGCGGCCGGTGCCGGTCAGGGTGCCGCCGGTGCCGATGCCCGCGACGAAGATGTCGACGGCGCCGTCGGTGTCGTTCCAGATCTCGGGGCCCGTGGTGGCAAAGTGGATGGCCGGGTTGGCCTCGTTGGCGAACTGCTTGGCGGCGACGGCCCCGGGGGTGTTGGCGACGATCTCCGCGGCCTTCTCGACGGTGCCGCGCATGCCCTCGCCGGCGGGGGTCAGAACGAGCTCGGCGCCGTACGCGCGAAGCAGCAGGCGACGCTCCATGCTCATCGACTCGGGCATCGTGAGGATGACCTTGTAGCCGCGAGCAGCTCCGACCATGGCGAGCGCGATGCCGGTGTTGCCGCTGGTGCCCTCGACGATCGTGCCGCCGGGCTTCAGCTCGCCGGACTTCTCCGCGGCGTCGACGATGGCGACGGCGAGACGGTCCTTGACGCTGGCGGAGGGGTTGTAGAACTCGAGCTTGGCGAGAACGGTCGCGCCGAGGCCCTCAGTGACCTTGTTGAGTCGCACCAGGGGGGTGTTTCCGAACACCTCGGTGATGCTGTTGTACACGTGGGCCATTGGGTGGATCCTCTCGAGTCATGGCTGGCGAATGCGTCAAAGACGCTTAAGCCTATTGAATGCTTCCGCATTGAGACCGTTTGTTACATGCCTCAAGCAGGATGCCGCGTGATTTATGCCCGGACTAGGTCGGCAGGCCCGCGGAGGTGAACAGATCGAAGAGGATGGGCTCGAGCTGGGCGGCAAGGGACTCCTCCGCGGCAAGGAGGAACCGGGTGCTCTCGGCGGAGGCGCCGAAGCCGCCGACGCGGGCGCCCGCCTCCCTAGCGATGAGGGCCCCGGCCGCGTGGTCCCAGGCGTTCAGGCCCCGCTCCCCGTAGGCGTCGTAGCGTCCCGCGGCGAGGAAGCACAGGTCGAGGGCGGCAGACCCGCCACGACGGATGTCGCGCACCCGGCCGATGATGCCGGCCAGCACCTGGCCCTGCCGAATCCGCGTCTCGGAGCTGTAGGAGAAGCCGGTGGCGAACAGCGCCTGGCCGAGCTCGATGCCCGCGTTCACCCGGAGGGCGCGGGACGCGGTCGGGGACGACAGGTGCGCGCCGCCGCCCTGGGTGGCCGTGAAGACCTCGCCGATCGCCGGGTTTACGACGCAGCCGGCGAGGGTGTT
The DNA here is from genome assembly GCA_947444785.1 of Microbacteriaceae bacterium. Lineage (GTDB taxonomy): Bacteria > Actinomycetota > Actinomycetes > Actinomycetales > Microbacteriaceae > Agreia. The sequence continues at coordinate 4,929 of CANFBG010000183.1, forward strand.
CCACGTCGAGGGATCGGGGTCGCCCTCGACGACGGCGATGCTGACGGCGTACTGCGGGATGCCGTA